>DASYUC010000098.1:0-40827 GCA_036001645.1 Candidatus Limnocylindria bacterium | reverse complement strand
CACGAGCGCGATCCCGAGCGCGATCAGCCACACCGACCACACGAGGTACCCGATGGCGTTGATCGCGCCCGCCTGCCGCACTCCGGCGGGCTCGAGCAGCCCGATGAGGATCGCGGCCGTGGGCACGAGGCCGACGAGCGCGAGGACTCCCGGAACGAGGCCGCTTCCGCTCAGCGCGAGGGCCACCAGGACGCTCCAGACACCGGTGAAGAGGTAGCCCAGGTGCTCGCCGATGCCCATACCGAGGAAGCGATGCGCCGATTCGAACGTGACCGCCGTCGCGTCTCGCGACGCCCCCGTCGTCGCCGGCGCGACGTACGCGCGCGCGAGGTGGGGGACCAGGAACGACCAGCGCAAGAGGCCGACCAGCTGGACGATGCCGGCGATCAGACCGAAGGGGACCGATGCCCGTCCGAGCGGATCGTTCGCCACCAGGTCGCCGATGATCAGCGCGAGCGGGAGGAACAGCACGCCGGTCAGGGCGAACGCGTACCACAGCAGAATGAGGCGACGTCCGCCCGCGACGAACCGGCGAAGGATCTCGTCGGTCGGTCGACGCAGGATGTCCGGGTAGTCGAAGGTCCGTCCGAGCGCGATGAAGATGACGTTGAACGCTGCCGGTGTGACGATGAGGAGCAGCCCCGCCAAAAGCTCGGTACTCATCACTAGCCTTTCACTCCGCCGACGCGGATGCCCTCGATGAAGTAGCGCTGGAAGGCGAAGAAGACGACGATCATCGGGATCGCCGCGACCGCCGCACCGGTCATGAGCATGCCGAAGTCCGTGTTGAACTCGCCCTGGAGCGTCGCGAGTCCGACCTGCACCGGGTACTTCGCGGGGTCGCGCAGGATGACGAGCGGGAATATGAACGCGTTCCAGTAGCGATTGAAGGTGAAGATCGCAAGGACCGCGAGCGCCGGCTTCGACAGCGGCAGGATGATGCGCGTGTAGACCTGCCACTCGGACGCGCCGTCGAGGCGAGCGGCATGCTCGAGCTCGGTCGGCAGCGTCTGGATGAACTGCTTCATGAGGAACACGCCGAACACATCGGCGAGTCCGGGGACGATCACGCCGGGATACGTGTCGAGCAGTCCGAGGGTGCGGAGGATGAAGAACACCGGGATGAGCGTGACCTGCGCGGGCACGGTGAGCGTGCTCACGACGAGCCAGAACATGACGTTCCTTCCCGGGAAGCGCCGCTTCGCGAACGCGTAGCCGGCCATGCTGTCGAACAACAGATGGAAGGTCGTGATGACGCCGGCGATGACGACCGTGTTCACGAGCCAGCGCACGATCGGGGTCGTCTCGAACAGGCGCTGGTAGTTGCCGAGCGTGAGCTCGCGAGGCACGACCTCCGGCGGGACCTTCACGACGTACTGCGTGGGGCTCAGCGACGTGAGGAACAGCCAGTACAGGGGGAAGAGCGAAAGCAGACCGGCGGCGAGCAGGATGACGTGGACCGGGAGCCTGGCCCTAATACTCGACATCGGACCGGAGCGAGCGGAACTGAATGATCGCGACGGCGACGGCCATGATGAAGAGGACGACCGCCATCGCGCTCGCGAGGCCGTAGCGGCCGAACTGGAACGCGGTGCTGTAGATGAACTGGACGATGGTGACCGTCGCGTTGTTCGGGCCACCTCCGTTCGTCATCACGTACACGCGCTCGAACACCTGGAACGCGAGGATCGTGTAGATGACGAGCAGGTAGAGGGTCGTGGGCTTGAGCAGCGGGACGGTGATGTACCACCACTTCGTGAATGGCCCGGCGCCCTCGACCTCCGCGGCCTCATAGAGCTCCCGCGGCAGCGAGCCCATCGCGGCCGAGTAGAGGACGACGCCACCGCCGGGGATGGTGAGGACCGCGCTGAGGATGACCGCGGCGAGCGCCTGATCGGAGCTCCCGATCCAGAGCAGTGGCTCGAACCCGAGCGCACCGAGCACGGTGTTCGCGAGGCCATAGGGATTGGGGTTGAAGACCCAGCGCCAGACCATCGCCACGAGGATCGCGGAGTTCACCAGGGGCAGATAGAAGAGCGCGCGGTAGAAGGTCTGGCTCTTACGCCCGAGTGGCTGGATGAGGCTCGCGACCACGAGCGCCAGCGTGAGCTGGGCCGCGACGACGATGACGGTGTAGAGCACGGTGTTGCCCATCGCCTGGCGGAAGATCGGATCCTCGGCCAGGGTGACGAAGTTCTCGAGTCCGACCCACTCGCCACCGACGATCCGCGCGCTCTGCAGCGACAGCGCGAACGCCTGCAGGACCGGCAGCAGCGTGAAGACCACGAAGAGCGAGAAGGTCGGCAGGACGAAGAGGTACGACCAACCGTGACGTCGCAGCGCGGACGTTATTTGTTCGCTTCGTCCAGCAACTTCTGCGCGGCCGGCGCCACCTCGTCCAGGGCCTGCTTCGCCGTCTTCTTACCCTCGAGGGCCGCGTCGCGTGCCGGACGCAGGTACTTCTGGTCGATCTCCGACCAGGTGCTCACGTTCGGCAAGACGTAGGTGAAGGAGCCCATCTTCGCCACCTTCGCCTTCGCGGGGTGATACTCGCCGTAGATCCCGGCCGCCGACGTGCGCGCGGCTGGCGCGAGCCAGTACTCGACCGGCGGGGTCAGCTTCTTCAGGTCGGGACCGATATCCGGACCGGTGAGGTACTTCGCGAATGCGTGCGCTGCGGCCTTCTTGTCAGCGTCCTGCTGCTCGCGCACGGCAATGAAGCCGATGCCACCCCACGCGGTCTGCGAGGTCTTGCCCTTCGGGAAGTTCGCGATCTCCCAGTTCGTGCCGTACTTCCACTTGGCGTCCGCGTTGAGGATGTTGATCATCGCGCTCGGACGCTGGAGGATCGCGATCTCGCCGGCGATGAACCGCGCCTGCGCGTCGTTGGGGTTCAGCGTCAGGAAGTCGGGCGGCATGACCTTCTCCTTCGCCAGCGCGACCCAGCGCTCGAGACCGCTGACGGCCTCGGCGCTGTCGAACGTCCACTTCTTGACGTCCTTGTCGTAGAGGCGGCCGCCATCGATGAGCATGAACGCGAACTCGTCGTTCGCGTGCGCAAAGCCGTAGATCTGCTTGCCGTCGGCCTTCTTGAAGGTGAGCTTCTTCGCAGCATCGAGGAACTGGTCGTACGTCCAGCTGCCGTCCGCCGGCAGCGTGACCCCACGCTCCTTGAAGAGGTCGAGGTTGATGAACTCGAACCACGGCACGATCCAGAGTGGGTAGGCGACGACTTTGCCCTTGTACGTCGTCGCCGTGAGCGCGGTCGCGTTGAAGTCGCTCTTCTCCGCCGCGGTGAGCGGGGGCTCCGAGAGCTGGCCTGCGGCCGCGTACTTGAGCACGTCTCCGCCCGTGGTGTGGAACACGTCCGGACCCGCCTTCTGCTGGAGGATCGCGATGTCGAACTTCTGGTCCGTCTCCGGACCGAAGGGACCACCCTGGATCGAGATAGTGAAATTCGGGTTGCGCTCGCGGAAGCCCTTTACCGCTCCGTCCGACGTCACCGTTTCAGAGTTCTGGGTTCCCGGGGTGTAGTTCCGGCGCCACCACTCGATGCTGACCGGCTTCGCCACCGCACCCGTCGCCGACGGGGCCGGACTCGTGCCGGTCGGAGCGGCGGGACCGCACGCGGTGGCGACGCCCACCGCGGCGAGCGCTTGCAGGAACCGCCTTCGATCGATCCTCGGTCCGGCGTCGCGCTCCATCTCTTTTCCTCCGTGCGGATGTCGCGCTCGACTATACCTGCGGAATGATCCTGACCCGCCGCGCGCTCAATCGGGCGCTGCTCGAGCGGCAGCTCCTGCTCGCCCGCTCGAAGATCTCCGCGCGGGAGGCGATCGAGCGACTCGTCGGGATGCAGGCGCAGGTGCCGACCGATCCGTACATCGGACTCTGGACGCGACTCGAGGGCTTTCGCACCGACGATCTCGCCACGCTGATCACGCAGCGGCGAGCGGTGCGGATGGGACTGATGCGCGCCACCGTGCACCTCGTCACCGCGCGCGACGCGCTCGCGATCCGTCCCGTCGTGCAGTCGGTGTTCGAGCGCACATTCCTGAGCGCCAGGGGCGACGTCGGTGCCCCGACGTTCACCAGCCGGCTCTCGGGCGTCGACCTGAAGGTGCTGCTCGCCGCGGGCCGGAAGCTCGTCGACGACGGCCCGCGCAGCGCGGCGGAGCTGCGTCCACTGCTGAAGAAGCGCTGGCCCGAGCGGGACAGCGATGCGCTCGCCGCGGCCGTGCACTTCCTGCTGCCGCTCGTGCAGGTCCCGCCGCGCGGCCTGTGGGGCGCGAGCGGTCAGCCGCGACACGCGTCGCTCGAAACGTGGCTGGGGCGCGAGCTCGGCGACGACGCCTCGCCCGACAAGCTCATCGTCCGGTACCTCCGCGCCTTCGGCCCAGCGACGATCGCCGACGCGCGGATCTGGTCGCGTCTCTCAGGACTGCGCGAGGTCTTCGAGCGACTGCGCCCGCGGCTGCGGACGTTCCGTGACGAGCGCGGCCGCGAGCTCTTCGACGTTCCGGGCGGCGCCCTACCCGATCCCGACACGCCGGCTCCGCCGCGCTTTCTGCCGCAGTACGACAACGTATTCCTGTCACACGACGACCGCTCCCGCATCGCGAGCGACGACCTCCGCTGGTCACAGAGATCGGCGATGGAAGGGCGCTTCGGCACCGTCCTGGTCGATGGCTACATGGGAGCGACCTGGAAGATCACGCGCGAGGACGGAAGGGCGGCCCTCCGCATCGAGCCGGTCGCGCCGCTGAGCAAGCGGGACCGGACCGCTATGGAGGACGAAGGCGCGCGCCTGCTCGCGTTCACCGAGGGGGACGCGACCACACGCGACGTGAATGTCGTGCGGACGACGAAATCCGCCGTACCCTCGCGCGGTACTCCGACTGCCGGACGGTCCGGCGACACACGCAAGCCACGCAGCACAAAGGAGGACTGAAATGCCGACAACGAATAAGGAGTCGATCTGGGAGACGTTCCACATCGACGAAGAGGGCGTCGACCGCGTCATCGATCGGGTCAAAGCGCTCATCGACGAAGGCAACGCCCGACGGCTCCTGGTGAAGACCCGGGACGGCGTCACGCTCATCGAGGTGCCACTGACGCTCGGCGTCGTCGGCGCGCTGCTGCTGCCGGTCTGGGCTGCGATCGCCGCCGTCGCGGCGATCGTCACGGACGCCGTCGTCACGGTGGAGAAGCGCTGAGCCGCTATCGCATCGCGATCGGCGGTATCCACATCGAGTCGAGCACGTTCTCGCCGCACCGCAGCGGCCCGGCAGACTTCACGGTCGCTCGCGGTCCCCGGCTGCTGGCGCGCTACGACTACCTCCGGACCGAGGTCGACTGGCTCCCGATCGTGCACGCGCGCGCCCTACCCGGTGGCGCGGTCGAGCGAGTGTTCTACGAGTCGATCAAGCAGGAGCTGGTGGCCGGTCTGCGCGAGGCGATGCCGCTCGACGGGATGTTCCTCGACATCCACGGCGCGATGACGGTCGCGGGTATGACCGACGCAGAGTCTGATCTCGCGGAAGCGGTGCGCGAGGTCGTGGGACCCGACGCGCTGATCTCCGCGTCGATGGATCCGCACGGCAACATGTCGCGCCGTCTCATCAGCGCTCTCGACCTCGCGACGTCGCATCGCATGTCGCCGCACGAGGATGCGCCGCTCACGAAGCGGCGTGCCGTCGCGAATCTCGTCGCGTGTCTCGACAAGGGCGTGCGACCGCTGAAGGCGCACGTCCGCGTGCCGGTGCTCCTGCCCGGCGAGAAGGCCTGCACCCGCGATGAGCCCGCGCGCGGGATCTTCGGCCGGCTTCCCGCGCTGGAACGGCTCGAGGGGATCATCGACGCCGCCGTGTGGATCGGCTACGCCTGGGCCGACGAGCCACGCTGCAGCGCCGCGGTGGTGGTGACCGGGACGGACGAAGATGCGATCGTGCGCGAAGCGCGCGGGCTCGCGGCCGCGTACTGGGACGCCCGCGCTCGCTTCACGTTCAGCACCGCGGCCGGAGATGCTGATTGGTGTATCGAGGCCGGCCTCAACAGTCGCGACCGCCCTTTCTTCATCAGCGACTCCGGCGACAATCCGACGGCGGGCGGCGCCGGGGACGTCGCGTTCATGCTCGAGCGCCTCCTGTCGGATCCCGCCCTCGCATCCGGCCGAGCGACGGCGATCTGGGCGAGTGTCGTCGATCCATCCGCGGTGGCGCGGTGCGTCGCAGCCGGCGAAGGCGCGAGCGTCGACCTGCGCGTCGGCGGCGCGTTCGGATCGAGTCACGGCGCGGGCGTAGCGCTGCGTGGCGAAGTGCGGCGAGTCCTGATGGCGGATCCGATCGGCGGCGACATCGTGGTCGTGGCGTCCGGCGGTGTGCGCGCGGTCCTCACCACGGCGCGCAAGCCGTTCCATGTCATGAGTGACTTCGCGCAGCTCGGCCTCGATCCAGCCACGTGCGATCTCACGGTCGTGAAGCTCGGCTATCTCGTGCCGGAGCTCTTCGACGCGGCGCGCGGCTGGGTCCTCGCGCTCACGCCGGGTGGCGTGGATCAGGACATCGTCCGGCTCGGCCACCGCAGCCTCGATCGCCCGATCTATCCGTTAGATCCCCAGATGCCCGACCCCGACCTCGCGCCGCTCGTTCTGCGCTGACCCTGTTACAGATCGGAAGCAGTCCGGTCGTCCCAGTAGCCCGTTCGACACCCACCCGATGAGAAAACGGGCGACCGGCGTTAGTGGGGGCAGGTGAACAGCACCGAGACGACCCCCGCGTCCGCCGCCGGCGGCCGTCAGGTCGGCCAGCTCCTCGCCGGCCGTTATCGCCTCGCGATGTTCAAGGGTGGCGACGACATCGCTGACGTGTGGCACGCGCTCGACGAGTCCACCGAAAAGGTCGTCACGCTCGAGATCCTCCGCGATCGGAGCAACGACGTTGCCCGGCAACGATTCCTCGCCGAGGCGAAGCGCATGGCGGCGATCGAGCGCCCGTCGGTGATGCGCGTCGCCGCGATCCACAACGAGGCAGCGGACACCTTCATCGTCTTCGAACATCTGATCCCGCTGCCGGTCGTGCTCACCGGGCTGACCGCGGTCGCGAAGGACTCGCGTCCCGCGACGCGGGCTGCCGAAGAGAAGGCTGCCGCAGACAAGGCCGCCGCACCGTCCACGCTCGCCGCTGTCGCGGGACCCACGCGGTCCGCGGCGGCACCGGAAGCCGGGTCTGTCGAGGCGCCGCAAGCGATCGTCGATCTCGCTGCGCCCACGCCTTCCACCTCACCGCTCGCCGCCACCCCACCGCTCGCCGCGATGCCACCGCTGGCCGTGACGCCACAGCTCGATGCGATCGTCGCGCGCCTCCCCGGACCGTTGCAGGAGCCGATGCACGCCATGTCCCGCTCGCTGACGTCGGCCACGACGGAGGTGACCGATCTGATGGATCGCGCGACGCGCTTCGCCGCCGACGCGCGCCTTCGTCTGCGCGACGTCCGACCGGGCGCGCTCATCGCCGCCGTCCGCGCGCTGGTCGCGGAGCGCTTCGACACGAGGGTCGTGACCTCACTCGCTGCGCGTGTCGGGGCCTGGACCGATCGGCTTTCCGACACCGTGTCCGACGTGCGCGGCTCGCTGGACGCGCTGGGTGCGCTGAGGGTGCGCCGTGCGCAGAACCCGCGCGTAACGGCGGACCCGCACGCAGCGTCCAACGCGCGCGCCATGGCGAACGCGCGCGCCGCGTCGGCTCGCGACGAGGGGCCGACTCGCGAGGCGCCGCAGATCGGGGCTGCCCTCCGCACCGGCGCGTCGCTGGTGATGCGTCCCGCGACGGCCGCGATCTCGCTGATCGCGCGCGTGCTCCGGAAGCGGCTCGTGATCGCCGCCGCCGCCTTGATCGTCCTCGCGGTCGTTGCCTCGAGGGTGCCGCTCGACGATGCGATCGCGTACGTCCAGCGGGCGATCGCCGGCTCTCCGGACGGCGCGACGAAGGCGCTCGCACCGGCACCGTTCGAGCTCCCGCCCCTGGCCGCATACGGGGCCGTGTTCGAATCCCAGGGCCCGTACCCGACGGCATCGCCGAACGCGACCGTCGACTGGGTCGTCGCGCTCCGCAACACGGGCTCGGCCGGCTGGTACCGAGGCATCGACGGGGCGCAGGCCGCGCTCGCGCTGCCCGACGGCACCGGCGTAGCGGTGCAATCGACCGAGTACGTGGCGCCCGGACAGGTGGGCTGGTTCATCGTGCACTTGAAGGCGCGCGCCGAGCCTGGCACCTACACGGTGACACTCCTGCCGCGCATCGACGGTCGCGGACCGCTCCCGGACCTCGGCATCTACGCGGTCGTCACGGTCACAAAGAACCCGTAGCGTCGCGCCATGCGACGCGTTCGGACCGCCTTCGCGCTGTCCCCATTCGCGCTCGTCGCCGTGCTCGCGGTCGGGCTCGCGATCGCCGGCCGTCTCTCGACGCACGATGCCGTGAGGGCCGGATCGCCAACGCCGACCCAGACGGCCACTGTCGCGGCGCCGACGACGAGCGTCGCGCCGTCCCCGAGCGCGAGCGTGGCCGCGGCGTCGCCGAGCCCGACCGCAACTGCGACCGCGAGCGTGACCGCAAGCCCGACGACGAGCCCCACGGTCTCGTCACTCGCGAACGACGCGACGGAGATGCTGCGCGTGCAGAACGAGCTTCGCGCGGCCGTCGGCGCGCCGCCAGTCCGTGCGGACGAGCGCGTCACCACCGCGGCGCAGCGCCACGCGGAGTACCTCGCTCGCAATAACGCGCTCGGTCACGATGAGACGCCGGGAGCGCCCGGCTTCACCGGCGTGTTCGTGAACGATCGGCTCGTCGCTGTCGGCTATGCCGACGCGACGGCGAGCGAAGTCGCTACCTCGTTCGGCTCCGGCACCGACGGGGTGCGCTCGCTCTGGGTACTTCCGTATCACCGGCTCGGCCTGATGCATCCGCACGCGATCGTGGCGGGCTGGGGTCACGCTGAGTCGGGAGGCCGTTCCATCACCGTCGGTGTCCTGGTCTACGACTTCACCGCGCCGGCGCCCGAGCGCGTGCGCGCGCCGGCGTCCGACCAGCGCGTCGCGGGGACGTATTCCGGCGAGGAGGTCCCCGACGTCCTCCCCGCGGGCGCGTCGCGGCCGGTCGGATATCCGATCATGGTCGTGTACTCGAGCGCGCGAGCCGTCGAGCTCCGCAGCGCGCGCGTGACCCAGGTGAACGGACCCGACTTCGCGTATCACGTCGTCCCGCAGCTATATGAGCGCGACTACATCGCGATCGTGCCGGCGGCGCCCCTCGCGCCGGGAGCGCGCTACCGGGTCCGCCTCGAGCTGACGGTCGGCGGCGTCGATATGGTGGAGGAGTGGGAGTTCGAAACGGAGCGCTAGGGAGCGCGCTGTTCGTCGCCGCGGCGGTGCTGCTCGTCGCCGCGACACCCGGTCCGACGCCACTGCCGGGGCCGCCCTGCCCGAGCCCGGTCCCGCCGCGGCCCGAAGCGCGGCACGCCAGCGGGCTGGCGCTCCCGACGCCGCGGCTGTTCTGCTACGGCGCGCCGGTGTACGAGCCACTCAACAAGGCGCAGAGCGATGCGTGGCTCCTGGCCGAAAGCCATCCGAACGATTTCGGATACCCGTGGGGTGATCACGTCAAACGCGAGCTGCTCATCTCGGTCACCGGCCCGACCGGTGAAGCGCTCGCGCGCGCATGGATGGCGTCGGGCGCGACGTACGCGCCGCCGGGCAGCACGAAGAGCTCGTTCCTCGCGCAGCCCGTCGTGCCCGTCCGTTTCCGGACCGTGACGCGGAGCTTCGCCCAGCTCGCGAAGCTGCAGGACGACCTCATCGCTGCCTTCCGCGCCGGTCTGTTGGCCGACGCGACCGTCAGCAGCCTCGGGCCCGACAGCGAGCACGACCGCATCGTCATCGAGGTGCAGCGACTCACCGACGCGTCCGCGACCGCGCTCGTGTCGCGCTTCGGCACGGAGGCGATCGCCGTCCGCGTCGATCCCAGGTCGCGCCAGTTCACCGCTCTCTCTGGCGGACTCGACGGAGGCGCGGTCGATCCCGTTCTCGTTGCGGGCCTTCTCGGCGCGTCGGCGACCGGGCTCGTGCTGGTGTTGTTCGTGATGAGGCGCCGCGCCGTGCACTAGCGCGAAACGGTGACCACCGCGTGGATGCCGAGATCCGGGAGCGGACCGCGGCCGTTGATCGCGGGGCGGAGGCGGATGGTGTGCGGACCCGGCTGGCTGGGCGCCCGGAAGCGCGCGGTGAACCAACCGATCTGTCCCGGGCCGACGTACTGCGTCGATTGCACCGCGACGACCGTGCCGTCGTCAAGGATGAGCGAAGCCTGCGCGCCGTCGACGCCGCGATACCAGCCCGCGGAACCGGTGTTGCGGAGCGCGACCGTCCATTCGACCGTGCTGTTTGCCGATGCGTTCGGATACGGCGCCTGCGACTCGAAGGTGGCGCCGTACGCGCCGAGCGGCGGGACGTCGAATGCCGGTCGCACGAGCGCGGGCATCGTGCCCGCATTGGCGGCCTCGGTCGTGGGGTGCGCCTGCTGGAGCAGCAGCCCGGCCACGATCAGCGATGCCGCGGCGACCCTGAACGACAGCTCCGGACGCGCCTTCGCGAACGCGACGACGCGGCGGCCGGCGCCGCGCGACGTCAGCGCCGCGACCGCAGCGCGCGCGCGACGCGTCGCACGGTCGAGAGCGGCGAGCTCCTCGTCGATGAGCACCGCGAGCGCGACGCCGTAGACGAACGTGCGCGGCCGGCCGTAGCGGCGCGTGGGATCCGGCTCGAGACCACGGCGGAGCACGCTCGCGACGCGCGGTGTCGGATGCGCGCCGAGCAGCTCCTTCGCGATCGCCGCGAGTCCGTACACGTCGCTGGCACGCGAGGCGGCGCGGCCCGCGGTCACCTCGGGCGACGCGAACCCCGGCGTGCCGCGCGGGACCTCGGGTGCGTGACCGATCGGCTCCGCGATGCCGAAGTCGAGAAGGCGTGGTCGCCCGTCCGATCCCATGAGCACGTTCGCGGGCTTGAGATCGAGGTGCACGAAGCCGTGCGAATGGAACGCCTCGACCGCGTCGGCGATCTGGATCAGGAGGAGCGCGATCTTGCGCGGCGCCAGCGCGGGACGTGAGCCCGCGAGCTGATCGAGCGGCTCGCCCTCCACCTGCTCGAACGCGATGAGCGTGTCGCCGAGCGCCTCGTGGATGCCAAGGACCGGGACGATCGACGGGTGGTCGAGCGTCTCCAGGCGCCGTGCCTCCGCGAGGAAGTGGCGTCGCGCATCGGCGTCCTTCGGGTCGCGCAGGATCTTCAGCGTGACCGGGCGGTCGCGCGATTCGTCGTACGCCCGCCAGACGTCGGCCGTACCGCCGGACCCGATGTGCGCGGCGAGACGGTAACGCCCCGCGACGACCGTGCCGACGTCGCGACCCGGCCGCGACAGGACCTCCGTGACATCTGAGCGCTTCACGAAGCGCTTAACGGACGGCTCTGCCCCGCGCTGCGTCGCGCCTAACGGGGCAGTACGACCGTACCCCTTGCCCTCCGTCGACGCGGCACCGCCTTCAGCATGCCGTCGTCAGCTCGCGAGACCGATGTCGAACGTCGCGGCGTACGCGTCGCCGTTCTTCGTCACGCCGAGGGTCAGCTTGCCCCCGCTCTGCTGGAAGATACCGTCAGCCGTGTTGCGCGTGATGCCCTGCGTCCCCTTCTGCGAGTAGGGTGTCTGCGCGAACACCTGCGTGCTCAGCGCGTCGTCGAAGAAGAGCTGCGACGTGAACTCGCTCGAAGATGTCGGGCGGATCTTGAAGTGGATGTGCACGGCGCGTCCCTGGTACCAGCCGGGGTAGATCGTCGTGAACTTCGCGCTGCCCGACGCGTCGGTGGTCTGATAGCCGCGTAGGAATTTCTGTCCGCGCGCGCTGTCGACGTCGGAGTACACGCCGAGCGCGTCGCAGTGCCAGACGTCGACGACCGCGCCGCTGAGCGCTGTGCACGCGCTGCCGCTGACGCGTGACACGAGGAAGCTCAAGGTGAGGAGGGCGCCCGGCCGCACCGCGCCGGTCGCGGGATCCGAGCGGATATCGCTCCGACTCAGCTTCTCATCAACGAAGTACGGCCCTTCCGTGAGCGCCGGGCGCACGATGCACGACGGCAGCGTCGTGACGGCCGATGTCGCGGCAGCCGCGGTCGTCGCCGCCGCGCTCGTCGGCTGCGCCGCGGTCGAAGGCGACGGCGATGCGAGTGCTCCGGGAGCGCAGGCTGCGAGGAGCACGACGCCCGATCCACCGAGGAGGGCGAGGACCTCCCTGCGGCTCAGGATGCGCCCGACCGGGGTGTCGTCGTCGTCCATCGTCGTTCGGCCCTTCAGGCGGTTCATGCCTTCACCGTCGCCACGAGGTCGACGACGAGGCGGATCTCGTCGACGACGCTCACGACGCGGAACGGCACCGCGGGCGCCGACATTCCGAAGTCGGCGAACTTCCAGGTCGGGCTCGCGGTCGTCGTCGCCGTGAGCTCGCTTCCGTTGCGCGACGAGGTCACGTCGAAGGTCACTTCCTTCGTCTTGCCGTGGATGGTCATCTGACCCGTGAGCTTGAACGTGAACTCTCCACTCGCGGGCATCGGGAGCACCAGGCCACTCGTCTTCGTTGGAACGAATTCGGCCGTCGGGAACTGCCGGACCTGGAGCGTGTCGTTCTTCACGAAGTTGTCGCGATCGCGCTGATCGCTCGCGAGGGTGGTCAGGTCGAAGGTGATCTTCGAGCCGGATGAGAACGTGCCGTCGTCGTTCAGCACGAACGTTCCGGTCGCGCCGGTGGCGACGAGCACAGCATCCGACGGGAGGTTCACGCCCACGAGCTGCTCGCGTACGCGCACCGTGGCCTTCGACGTGTTGCTCACCGTCCACGTTCCGGTCGAGAGCGTCGTCGCCGCGCTCGCGCTTGGCGCGGGCGTCGCCGTCGTCGCCGCCGTGGTCGGGGTGGTGGTCGTGCTGGTGTTGGCCGTGTTGGTGTTGGCCGGTGTGGCCGCTCCGCCGCACGCGGCCACAAGGAGGCCGGCGGTCGCGAACGGCACGCCGAGGCGCATCAGGTCTCGAGAGATCATCGGTTCCTCCGCGGTGTGTTCGTCCGACCTTACACGCCGAAGAGGTGTTCCGCGCTAAGGATTCGCTAAGAAGATGGCCATCAGAACAGCGTCGGGCCCGACGGCGCGTAACGATCCAGATGACCGAACGCTCGAGTGGTCAGCAGATGCGAATAGCCCGCGAGGCGCAGCCCGCGCCCGAGTGCGAAGCGGATCGTGTCGTGACTGCAGCCCAGGGCGCGCAGTCGAACCGTGGGCGACTGCGTTCGTGCGTCGGCAAGAGCGTGGCCGAGGACCGTCTCCGCGTCGGCGCTCGCGCTCCACGCCGCCGGGCCGATCGTGCCGGCACGCGCGTAGTAGTAGCCGAGCGTTCGGCCGTCACGCACGACCGCACGACCGATCCGGCCGGGCTCGCTCAGCCAGAAGGTGTGGTCGACGACCCGCGCGGTCCCGATGACGTCGCGATCGAGCTCCGACGCGATCTCGAGTCCGAGCGGCACCGCATCGGATGCGCGCTCCGCGACCGTCGCCGGCTCGCCGACGAAGCTCAGGATCGGAAAGCCAGGGAGCATTCCGCGTCGCATGTAGCTCGCCATCGCGGTGAGGTCGATGGACGACCAGGTGAAGAACGTCGACGCGCCGCGCGCGCGGCCCTCATCCCACACCTCGCGAAGGAGGCGGCCACCGATGCCCGTCTTCTGCCGATCGGGTCGCGCCCAGAAGCCCGAGAGGAAGTGGAGCGAGTCGCGGACGATCGCGTGACAGATCGCCACGAGCTCGCCGTCATCCTCGGCGACACGGAAGATCCCGGTGCGAAACACATGCGGGTAGCTGTCGCGCCATTCGTCACGCGCGAGCTCGCCCGGGTCGATGCCGTTGCGCGCGAGCATGTCGCGGAGCGTCCCCACAAAGAGGTCGAGCGCCGGCTCGACGTCCTCCTCGCGCGCGGCGCGGTTTCGCACGGTCACGCGCCGGACGTCATGGATGCATGAACTCAGCGAGCAGGCGATGGAAGTGGTGCACGCCACCTTCGCGCGTCGCCGAGTATCGGCCTCGCTCGTACAGCCGCGACCGTACGCCACGCTGGACCGCCTCGACGATCGCCTCGTCCTCGCGCTCGACCCGGTCGAGTCCGCCGCCGGCGCCCTGCTCTCGTTTGCCGGCGTCCCACACGAACGGGAGGAAGGACACGCGGGTGCGATCGACGGCGAGCGGCACGACGACATTCACCGAGACGCCCCACGGGTACACGTTGAACATCGTCGTCGGGAACAGCCAGTAGTAGTACGCAGCCACGCGCTTGCCGGTGTCCGGGTGTGACCCGGGCGCGCCCAGGGCCGTCTCGCCCGGCTTCGCGATCGCGACCTGCAGGACCGCGTACCGCTCGAGCTCCACCGCGTACGCGCCGTAGTCGATCACCGCGGCGAGGCTGTTGTGGACATACGGGATATGAAAGCCCTCGAGGTAGTTGTCGACGTACAGCGCCCAGTTCGCGTTCACGACGTAGTCACGCACACCGGACGCGTCGAACACGAGCTGGTCGAACGGGAGATGGCCGAGGCGAGCGCGCATCGGAGCCACGATGTCGTCGAACGTCATCGCAGGCGCGAGGGAGACCATGAGGAAGCGCTGCCACGTTCCGAGTGCGACGTGCGGCAGGTCGTCACTCGCTGAAGGAAAGTCTTTCGTGCCCTCGAACTCGGGCATCGAGTGGAAGCGGCCGTCCAGAGCGAATCGACGGCCGTGATAGCGGCAGCGGAGCTGCTGCTCATGTCCCGCTCCATCGACGACGAGCGTTCCGCGATGCGTGCACACGTTCGAGAGCGCGTGCACTTTGTCCTGCCCGTCGCGCGTGAGGAGCAGCGGCTCACCGAGCGCACCGGGTAGCAGCGTGAACGGATAGACCTGGCCCGCGACCTTCACGACGTCGTCGTGCGCCGCGTATTGCCACGTGCGAGCGAACACGCGACCCTGTTGCGCTCGAAAAAGTGTCGGATCGGAATACACGCGAGCCGGAAGCGTCCGCGCGACGCGGATGTCGGGGTCGATGGTGAATTCGGAGTCGACTGATTCAGGTTCGTTCATCGATGTCGATGCTAGCGAAGGCATCCATTGGTCATGCCCCACCTGCGTAGTACCTGCGGCTAAACAATCTCTCTCTACTTACCCATGGCGATGCGGGGTATCCCCGCGTTCCATGAGCGCGTGGCATACACGACGCAGACACTCGACCAGTCCCGCGGGGGCTTCGACATCGTCCGCTTCATCGCGGGCCTGTTCGTCGTCACGATCGTGGTCGTCGTTGCAGGCGCGGCCGTGATGCTCTCGCCGCTCTCGAACGCCGCACGCGCTCTGACCTTCCACAGCTCCATCGTCGATCGCGGAGCGGCACTCACGCTCGTGCCTGGCGCGACGGCGAGTGTGAGGCTGCGATTCCGCAACGCCGGGCTCACCGCCTGGGAGCGCGGCGGCACAGGAACGCAGGTCGACCTCGGCGTGAAGAACGACTCACTGGAGTTCGCGCGGGCGGGGATGGCGGTGGGCTGGCTTACCGACAATCGGATCGCTACGACGATGGAGTCGGTCGTACCTCCGGGGGCGGTCGGCACGTTCATCTTCACGGTGCGCGCGCCGACGACGCTCGGCCTGTACCGGATCCCCGTGCGACCCGTGGTCGATGGCGTCACGTGGCTCGACGATCAAGATGTCTTCGTCGTCGTAGCGAGCGACTTCGGCTTCCACAGCGAGCTCGTGGGTCAATCGCGCCATCCCACGCTGCGCGTCGGCGAGACGAGCGCTCCGATCACGGTGAAGCTCCGCAACACCGGCTCGCGCGCATGGGTGCGCGGTACCGCGGCTGAGCAGGTCAACCTCGGCATCGTGGGCGACGCGCGCCCGTTCGGCCCTCTCGCGCTGGCCTGGCCGTCCGCCGACCGGGTCGCGATCCAGAGCGAGCCGCGCGTGCAGCCGGGCGAGGCTGCGTCATTCGTCTTCCGCGTGCGCGCGCCCACCACCGCAGGCACGTACGCAATGCGTCTCCAGCCGGTCGTCGACGGCGTGACGTGGCTCGAAGACGCGGGTGTGATGACCCTCATCACCGTCACGACCGCGTCGGGTCAGGCGCAACCGCAGACGGCACAGGCAGCGACGACGCTCTTCACTACGAGCGCCTCGGTGGCGCCGGCGAACGTCGCGGTCGGAGATGCGGCAAGCATCAAGGCATCGTTCACGAGTAACACCGCTCTGACCGCGCTCATCGGCGTCGAGGTCTACACGCCGGACGGCGCCAGCCTGGCGTTCCAGAAGTGGTTCGAGGGCCAGAGCTTCACACCCGGCGAGCCGCGTTCGTTCCCAGTGATGTGGCAGGTACCGATGACGGCCGCCGTCGGCAACTACACCGTGAGCCTTCGCGCTTTCGCGCCGGGATGGAAGACCCAACTCAGCGCGAAGGACGTGGCCGCGACCTTCTCCGTTGGCGAGCCGATCGCGGTCGCTCCGACGGCAACGTCAGCAACTGCCGGAACCAGCACGACGGCGCCTGCGCTGGCGGGCGGGTCAGATGCGACCGTGACGACGGACCGCGCCGCCGCCGATCTGGCAGCGCGCAACAACGGCAAGAAGCCCACACCGACGCCGACGGTCGCGCCGACCGCGACAGTCGCACCGACGCCGATACCGGTCCCGAGCTTCACCACGATCGCGACGGTCACACCGATCACCGTCGATCCGACCGGTTCGGAGAGCATCACGGCCTCCTTCACCAGCGCGAGCGCAGCCACGGTCAACCTCATCGTTTCGATCTACGCGCCCGGCGCGTCGCTCGCGACATACCAGGAGTCGTTCGTTGGTCAGAGCTTCGCCGCTGGTCAACAGCGGACGTACCCAGTCACGTGGCTGGTTCCGTCCGATGCGACGTCCGGCACACATCGCATTGGCCTCGGCGTCTACTCCTCGGACTGGGTGACGGAGTACAAGTGGACCGAGTCGGCCGCGACCTTTGAGGTCGCCGCACCCGCGCCGTCGCCAACGCCCGTGCCCACCGCAACGCCCGTGCCCACCGCAACGCCGGTGGCTACCGCAACGCCGGTGCCCACCGCAACGCCGGTGCCCAGCTTCACGCTGAGCGCCACCGTAAGCCCGTCCAGCGTGGTCGCTGGCGGAGCGGTGACGATCAGCGCCACGGCGATCAGCGCCACCGCGGTCAGCGGTGCGATCGTGGACATCTACGTCTACGAGCCCGATGGCGCGACCCTGCTGGGCGAGCAGGCCTTCAGGGACCAGACCTTCACGGCGGGAGAGCAGCGCAGCTACTCGATGAGCTGGACCACAGCGCTCGGCGCGAGCCCGGGTACGTACATCGTCAAGGTCGGCGTCGCCTCCGCCGGCTGGACACAGACCTACAGCTGGAACGGCCAAGCTGCGACCTTCGCGGTCACGGCCGCCGCCGCGACGCCGACTCCTACGCCGGGCACGCTCGTCCCGATCGCCTATCGGGGCGGCAGCTCGAATTCGGCGCCGAGCGGGCTCTCGCTGACGCTGAGCGTCCCGGCGGGGGTGCAGAACGGCGACCTGCTCGTCGCTACGCTCGCCGATTGGCCAGGAGTGCTCACCGGCCCGACCGGCTGGACTCGTGCGCTGCTGGCTTCGCCGAACCAGGGCGTGTGGTATCGGGTCGCTGCGAACGAGCCCGCCGCCTACACCTGGAGTGGCTCCTTGAACAGCAGTTGGGCCGGCATCATCGACGCGTTCTCCGGCGTGAGCGTTACCACGCCGCTGGACGTGACGCCGCTCGTGAGCAGCGGTGACGTCGCGAGCGTCACGTGGCCGACGATGGCGAGTCTCACCGACGGCGCGTGGCACCTCGTGATCAGCAGCGAGAACAACAACACCGACACGATCGCGGTGCCTGCGGGTTACACGTCGCGCAGCGCGAGAGGTGGGAGCTCGTTGCTCCGAAGCTCGACGCGCGTCATCTCACCCGTCGGCATCGTGGCGCCGACCTCCACTGAGACGTCCGGCGCACCGAGCTGGCATGCGTACAGCGTCATCCTCCGCCCCGCGGTCGCCTCTGCGGTGCCCGCACCGACGGCGACCCCGACACCAACGCCCCTACCGACACCAACGCCCATACCGACACCAACGCCCACTGCGGTGCCTACCCCGACGCCGACGCAAACGCCCACGCCCACCGCTCCACCGTCCAGCGCGGTGTCCGCGCTCCGCGTCGAGGGCAATCGGATCATGAACGCGGCGGGACAACAGGTGGTGCTGCGTGGCGTGAACCGCTCGGGCACCGAGTACGCATGCGTTCAGGGCTGGGGCATCAGCGAAGGTGCGATGGATCAGGCCTCGGTGAACGGCATCAAGACCTGGCACGCCAACGTCGTGCGGATGCCGCTCAACGAGCAGTGCTGGCTGGGGATCAACGGCATCAACCCGACGTACTCCGGTGCCAACTACCGCACCGCGATCACCAACTACGTGAACCTGCTCAACCAGAACGGGCTGTACGTGCTCCTCGACCTGCACTGGAGCGCGCCGGGGACGACCCTTGCCACGCGCCAGGTGGCGATGGCCGACCTCGATCACTCCCCGGCCTTCTGGTCGAGCGTCGCGAGCACGTTCAAGGGCAACAACGCTGTGATCTTCGAGCTCTTCAACGAGCCATGGCCCGACAACCAGCAGGACAGCGTGGCCGCGTGGACCTGCTGGCGCGACGGCGGGACCTGCCCGGGCGTGTCTTTCCAGGTCGCGGGGATGCAGACGATGCTCAACGCGGTGCGCGCGACGGGTGCGACCAACATCGTCGCCCTGGGTGGCGTCGGCTACAGCAACTACCTCTCGCGCTGGCTCGCCTACAAGCCATCCGATCCGCTGAACAACCTCATCGCCGCCTGGCACGCATACAACTTCAACGCGTGCAGCAACGTCACTTGCTGGAACGGCGCACCAGCTTCGGTGATCGCCCAGGTGCCGGTCTCCGTGACCGAGACGGGCGCTAACACGTGCGATGCCACTTGGTGGAACACGCTGCTCGACTGGCTCGACGCTCACCAGACCGGCTATCAGGCCTGGGCGTGGAACACATGGGGAGGCGCGGACTGCACGTACTCGACAGGGTATGTATCACTCGGCGCACTCATCACCAGCTCCACGGGGACGGCGACGCCCTACGGCCAGATCTACAAGAACCACATCACTAAGTTCTGAGCCGCGCTGACGTTGACCGACTACCGATCGACGGCGTACAGGCGGACCCGCACGGTACCCGCCAACGACGCGAGGGGGATATCGCCGAGGAGCGCGTAGTGGTCGTCCAGCCACTCCCGTGCCGTGGCCGCGCGAACCTTCACCTCGGCGAGATCACCATCGAGCACTGACTCGACGAAGAAGATCCGTGGATGGACCTGCGCATATCTCTGTATGTCCGCGACGTCGAGGGGCGAGGCGCCGCCGCGCGTCCAGGACCACTGCACCGGTGACGCATCGAGCAGGGCGGTGGGAATGCGACCGAGCCGCTCGTAATAGCTGAGCGAGAGCGCACACGACCACGTGCTACAGACGAGGCCGTCGCGCGCTTGGTAGTTTTCGACGATCCACACACCGGCCGTCCGGAAGTCCTGGCCCGCTGTGAAGCTGTCCTCCGGGATCGCGAGCGCCGCGGCGATGACGAGGCAGGTCGCGAGCGCGAAGCGCGCGAGGTGCCGGGGCAATGCGGCGGCGCCGACGCCAGCCAGGAGACACAACGCGGGAACGACGACCACGAGATAGCCCCAGGCGAAGAGGTGCAGGTTGAGTCTCGGCTGTGACGCAACATATGCGAGCACGAACGGAACGGCGAGCCAGGAACACAGCACGACTGCTGGCCCCAGCGGAAATACGCGGCTCCGACGTCGCGTCCGCCACGCTCGCAGCGTGAACACGATTCCCGCGGCCGTCGCTCCCGCGAGCAGGAGGCCGTACCAGACGCTGCGGCCAGCGATGTTCCACAGAGCGCGTGCCACCTCGTAGGGACTCGACGGCGGGACGTGAAGGTTCGGCGATCCGTGGGTCGCGGCGAAGACGAGGAGCGGCAGCGCCGCGGCGGAGATGGCCACCAGACAGATGGCCATGGCGCGTAGCGATCGTCTGGCAGCGTCGCGCCACTGCGTCGGCAGCCAGAGCAGGGCGATGAACGCGACGACGTGTGCGGCCACGACCAACCCGCTGAAAAGATGCGCATATAACGCGGCCGTCATGATCAGGGCATACACAGCCCACCAGCGTGCGCGGTGACGCAGCGCGGTCAGGGCGACGAGAAGCACGCACGAGCCGAGGCAGACGAGGAACACCTCGAGGGTGTACGAGCGCGTATACCGCGACATCAGCAGCATGACGTGATTCAGCAGGAGGAGCGCTGCGGCGACGACGCCGACCGTCGCGCCCCAGAAGCGACGGCCGGTCCAGAAGACGACGAGGACCGCGAGACCTCCGAAGGCGACGGAGGGCAGTCGGACGACGAGCTCCACCGGAGGGATACCGAACACCGCGCTCAGATCCAGCCAGCCTTTCAGCAGTGCGTGGTAGAGCACCATATTCACTTCGGTCGTCCACGCGTAGTGCCACAGTTCGGGCCAGCTGAGGCTAGCCAGACCGATGGAAAACGCCTCGTCGCCCCATACGCTCATGTCGGCGACTCTGAAAAGGTCGATCGCCATCGCCAGTGCGACGAGCGCGACCGCGGCGACGCGATCGCCGATCGTCCACGTCCCCACGAGCGCCGCGACACGCGGCAGGAGCCGAGGTCCGATCAGCGGACGGCGCTGAAGGCGTCGCCCGATGAGATCCGTGGGCACGCTGGCGTTCCGCAGTGGCGCATCGGCTATCGGGCGCATGGCCGGACGCTACGCCGGGCTCATTAAGGCGACTGTGGTCGTGACGTTGACGTCCCGGAGGGATCCAAAGAGAGGCGGGGCCTGTGACGGCCCCGCCTCACTGACAGCCCAGGTCGGCTCTACCGGACGGTGACGTCTCCGGTCCTGATCGTGTAGAAGTCGTTCGGTGATGGGTCGCCGACCAGCGGACACGAGCCCTGATGCTCGACGACCCGCCAGCGGTCCTTGACCAGCGTGCCGCCGTCGGGGCCGTTGTCCTCGAATCCCCAGCCGATCGTGCTGCCGGAATTCCGTGTGAAGAAGCCGGAGACCGAGGTCACGAACGAGTTCGCCCACGCCCGGCTGCCTGTCCCCGTCGGCGATGCCACCGTCACGAGACAGGTCGGCTTCGAGGAAAGCTTGCCGGCCGCGACGCACTGACCGGAGGGGATGCTCAGGTTCGCAGAGCCACGGAGCGTTCCGTTCTTGGTGTAGATCTTCACCGAGAACGATCCGACGAACGTCTTCGAGAAGTCAGGCGGGCATCCCACCTCGACGGTGCCGGCGCCTATCACGTAACCGCCCTCCGCCGCGTAGGCCGGGCTGCCGAACGAAACTGCGAGCGACGGCGCCGCGAGCTGAACAAGCGAACATGTGAGGTCCGTGTCGCTCGCGTTGATCGCCGCGACCGAACTCGTGAGCGCGGTGAGCGTGTCCGCGTCGACCGTTAGATCGATGCTGTCGCCATCGCTGCAGTCGATGCGGACCGGAGTCTCAAGACTGGCCGAGACTGGCAGGGACATCCCCAGTAGCAAGCCAAACGCCGCGAGAAAACTGATGAGAGTTCTTTTCATGACGCGATCACCCCCCGAGCTGTCGATGGGACGAATGCTCACCGGGTGTGATTGATGGGCCCTTGACCGTGGATTGAGGGAGAGCGGCGATTTTGGGCGTTACCCGCGCGGAATCCGCCTGAGATCCAACTGAGATCCAATGTCGGCCGCCAGGTCGTCGCAATCCGGTCTCCGGGGCGGCACCGTCCTGACCCGAGTCTCAACAGCTGACCGCAGACGGCCTTGACACTGCGGGTAGGTCATATACAGGTGCGGTCAGATGTCCTCTAACGCGCGTCGCGCGACGTCATGAAGATCCTATGGATCCCTCACCTGCCCTGGGCACGGATGACGGGGCAGCGCGAGTGGCATCTCATCAGGCGGTTGCTTCCTCGTGGTCACGAGGTGCACGTGGTGACGTGGGACGCGATCCGTTCAGCCAGCGCGCTCGTCCACAGCGTGACGTCCGGCGTCGAGCGGGATGGGTCCTTCGTGATCCACCGCGCGGCCCGACTCCCGAACCCCGTCGGCCGTATCACGCGCGACTACGCTCGCGGCTTCCGCCCCAATGAATGGCTCTTCCAGCGGCAGGTCCGCAAGATCCTCGCCGAGGAACGATTCGACCTCCTCGCGTACGGCCTCAGCCATAAGGCCGTCGGGCTTCCGCCCTTCGGTGTCTCGGTGCCTCGCGTCTTCGACTATCTCGATCTTTGCGTCTACCCCGAGGTCGAAGCTGCATATCTCCGGCACAGCGATCTGGTGCTCTGCACCTCGGGCGTCTTGGTAGACAGGGTGCGCGAGCTCGGTGGGCGGCCGCAGTACTTGCCGAACGGAGTTGATCGGGAGCGGATCGCTTCGGGACGGTCCGAAGCGGTCCGCCGGAAGCTGGACCTGGTCGGCAAGAAGGTCGTGAGCCTGATCGGCCTCACGTACAGCCGGTCGCTCTTCTTCATCGACGCGATGGCCGAAGCGGCGCGTGCCGTACCCGATATCGTTTTTCTCGCGGTGGGTGCGGGAGGCCTGCTTCCGCATGAGGGCCTCGGGCCCTTCGAGGCGCGCTGTCGCGAGCGCGGCCTCCCCTTCGTGGCCACGGGATTCGTCCCGCACGACGCCGTCGCCGACTACTTCATGGCCACCGACGTCGGCCTCTACCCCGGCGACGCAAATCCGTACTTCGATGCGGCTTGTCCGCTCAAGATCCTCGAGTACTCCGCCGCCGGCAAGCCGGTCGTCGCGACCGATCTCGCCGAGCTGCGGCGACTCGCGTTCCCGAACGTGTATCTCGCGCCGCCGGAGCCGAGCGCATTCGCGGCCGCGATCGTTCGTGCCCTGAACGAGCGGACCAGTATGCCGGACCTCACCGCCTTCGACTGGGACGTTCTCGCACGACAGTTCGAAGCGGCCTGCGAGACGCTCGTCCATCGGACGCAGCCGGTCGTTCACCGCGCCGAGCCGGAGCGCGCCTTGACGGTGCAAGGGTGATGAACGACCACGTCCTCGTCGTGCTCGGTACGCGTCCCGAGGCGATAAAGCTTGGCCCCGTCATCCAGGCGCTCAGGACCGGCCCCCGAAGCGTGGAGACACGCCTCTGCGTCACGGGACAGCACCGAGAGATGGTCGAGCCGATCTTTCGACTGTTCGATCTCGTGCCCGACCACGATCTTCACCTGATGACACCGAACCAGACGCTGGCGGGTCTCACGGCAAACATGATCGAGCGGATCACTACGGTCCTCGAAGCCGAGCGCCCCGCCTACGTCGTCGTGCAGGGAGACACAACGACCGCTTTGGGCGCCACGATGGCCTCCTTCTATCAGCGCATACCGGTCGCTCACGTCGAGGCGGGGCTCCGCACGACCGATCGGAACAATCCGTTCCCTGAGGAGGCCAATCGCCGGATCGTCGATCTCCTCACGGATCTGCATTTCGCGCCGACGGAACGCGCTCGGGGAAATCTTCTCCGCGAGGGAGTGGATCCGACGACCGTCCACATGACCGGCAACACCGTCATCGACGCGTTGAATCACGCCGCCTCCGTTCCGTACGACGTCTCCTCGGGTCCGCTTGCCGTCGTTCCGTTCGAGCGTCGTATCGTCCTTGTCACCGCGCATCGCCGCGAGAGTTTCGGACGCGGCTTGGCCGCCATCTGCCGTGCTCTGAAACAGCTCGCCGACGACGTCAGAGACATCCAGATCGTGTACCCGGTACACATGAATCCGAACGTTCGCACCGCTGTGAACGAGCGCTTGTCCGGACATCCGCGTATCTCGCTCATCCCACCGCTCGACTACGTCTCGCTGATCCACCTGATGCGCCGCAGCGCCATCATCCTGACGGACTCGGGCGGGATCCAGGAGGAGGCGCCGAGCCTTGGCGTTCCGGTCCTGGTCATGCGGGCGACTACCGAGCGGCCCGAAGCGGTCGAAGCAGGCTGTGCGCGCATCGTCGGCACCGATTCGGATCGCATCGTCGCGGAGGCCCGCACGCTTCTGGAAGACTCGGAGGCCCACCGGCGGATGGCCGTCGTCGCGAATCCGTTCGGAGACGGTCATGCGGGTGAGCGGATCGCCGCGGTCCTCTGCGCCACCCTCGGCCGCGGCGGTCTTGCGGCCGGGGACCTCTACGCGGTTCCGCCGCCCCGTCTCATGGACGTTGCGTCGTAGCGTCGTCGCCCGAGCGCTCGCCGCGGCCCTCTTCCTTCTCGCCCTTACCCACTGCGCCGCGCCGCCCTCTCCGGTTGCCTCGATCGACCACCGCGCGCTCCGCGTAAAAGAGACGCGTCTTGTCGATGCGCTCGGCCAGCCGGTGATCCTCCGCGGCGTGAACCGCTCCGGTACGGAGTTCGCCTGCGTCCAGGGTTGGGGCATCTCCGACGGTGTCATCGATCAGGCCGCGGTGGATGCCATCAAGAGCTGGCGCGCCAACGTGGTGCGCCTGCCGCTCAACGAGCAGTGCTGGCTCGGGATCAACGGCATCAACCCGGCATACTCGGGCGCCAATTACCGCGCGGCGATCGCCGGCTACGTCGACCTGCTGAACCGCAGCGGCCTGTACGTGATCCTCGACCTTCACTGGAGCGCGCCCGGGGAGGAGCTCGCGACACACCAGCAGACCATGCCCGATATCGATCACTCGCCGGCGTTCTGGTCCAGCGTGGCCAGCACCTTCAAGGGCAACGACGCGGTGATCTTCGAGCTCTTCAACGAGCCATTGCCGGACAGCCAGCGCGACAGCGTGGCCGCCTGGACCTGCTGGCGCGACGGCGGGACCTGCCCCGGCGTCAGCTTCCCGGCCGCCGGGATGCAGACACTGCTGAACGCGGTGCGCGCGACCGGCGCGACCAACGTCGTCGCGCTGGGCGGCGTCGGCTTCGCGAACTACCTCTCGCGCTGGCTTGCGTACAAGCCCAGCGATCCGCTGAACAACCTCGTCGCCGCGTGGCACGTGTACAACTTCAACGCCTGCAGCAACGCGAGCTGCTGGGAGGTGAAGACCGCTCCGCTCATGGCTCAGGTCCCCGTGCTCGTGACCGAGACGGGGATGGACAGCTGCGACGGCGCCTGGTGGAACTCGCTTCTGGATTGGCTGGACGCGCGCGAGACCGGTTACCTCGCCTGGACCTGGAACCGCTGGAGCCTCGAGTGCAACTCGAGGGCGCTCGTCACCGACTACTACACCGCGACGCCGACCGAATACGGCACCATCTACAGGACACATCTCGCCGACCCCTGATCGTCCGCGGCGACATGACGCTGGCAAGCAAAGGAAGCGGGCGCCTGAATGGCGTAAGCCCCTCCCGTACACGGTCTCAACACGGCCGTTGCTAACTCAGCAGCAATGAAGCCGTGGAGCCGTGGGCGACAGTTCTTTGCCCGCAGCCTCTTGACGGTCGCTCTCATCCTTTCGACGGTCCCGTCGTTGGCAGCAGCCTCGACCGATCTCTCGCCTCTCCATGTCGATGGGTACCGCATCGTCGACGCCTCAGGGCAGCAGGTGGTCCTCCGTGGCGTGAACCGCTCCGGTACGGAGTTCGCATGCGTCAATGAGGGCGGGTTCGGCTTCGGCCTGGGCCCGATAGACCAGGCCGCGGTGGATGCCATCAAGAGCTGGCGCGTCAACGTGGTGCGCCTGCCGCTCAACGAGCAGTGCTGGCTCGGGATCAACGGCATCAACCCGCTGTTTTCCGGCGCGGGCTACCGCAGCGCGATCGCGGGCTACGTGAACCTGCTGAACGCGAACGGGCTGTACGTGATTCTCGACCTCCACTGGAGCGCACCGGGGGAGGAGCTCGCGACACACCAGCAGACCATGCCCGACCTCGATCACTCAGTCGACTTCTGGTCGAGCGTCGCGAGCACCTTCAAGGGCAACGACGCGGTCATCTTCGAACCGTACAACGAGCCCTTGCCCGACAACCAGCGCGACAGCGACGCCGCGTGGACGTGCTGGCGAGACGGCGGGACCTGTCCTGGCGTCGCGTTCGAGGCCGCGGGCATGCACACCCTCGTGAGCGCAATCCGTGCGACGGGCGCGACCAACGTCATCGCCCTGGGCGGCGTCGGCTTCGCGAACTACCTCTCGCGCTGGCTCGCGTACAAGCCGAGCGATCCGCTGAACAATCTCGTCGCCGCGTGGCACGTGTACAACTTCAACGCCTGTAGCAACGCGAGCTGCTGGGAGGCGACGGCCGCTCCGCTCATGGCTGCGGTCCCCGTGCTCGTCACGGAGACCGGAATGAACGCGTGCGATGCGACGTGGTGGAACTCGTTCCTCGACTGGCTCGACGCGCACCAGACTGGTTACCTCGCGTGGACGTGGAACCGCTGGAGCACGGACTGCAACTCGCGCGCGCTGGTGACCGACTACTACACCGCGACGCCGACGGAGTACGGCAACATCTACCGGACACATCTCGCCAACGTCCCGGCGGACACGACGACGGTCGTCGCTTCGAGCGTGACGCCGTCGGCCGAAGGCCAGGCCGTGACATTCACCGTGACCGTGACCGCACGAGGGGCCAGCGGCGCGCCGGGCGGCAGCGTCGCGTTCGCGATGGACGGGACCGATGCCGGGACGGCGCCTCTGGACGCCGCGGGCGTTGCCGCCGTGAGCAAGACCTTCGCTGACAACGGCACCCATAGCGTCGTCGCGCGCTATCTCGGCGCACCGGGATTCGCGCCGAGCACGAGCGGCGCGCTGACGCAACAGGTCACGAACGCTTCGCCGCGCGTCGGCCCGCTGTCAGGCGCGGCCGACCCCGTGGCGGTCGGCACGCAGCTGACGCTCGGCGCCGAGCTCTCCGACCCCGGCACCGCCGACACGCATACCGCGACGGTCGACTGGGGCGATGGCACGAGCGCGCCAGCCACCGTGCAGGAGTCGCTCGGCGCGGGCACGCTGACCGCGAGCCACGCCTACAGCGCGGCCGGCGTCTACCGCGTCGGTGCGACGGTCACGGACGACGACGGCGCCGGGGCGAGCGCCGCGCTCGACGCTGTCGTCGTGTTCGATCCCGCCGCCGGCTCCGCGCGCGGCGCCGGATGGTTCTCGTCACCCGCTGGCGCGTACCTCGCGGACGCGGCGCTGGCAGGACGCGCCCAGTTCGGATTCCTCGCGCGCTACCAGAACGACGGCACGGTGCCGTTCGCGCAACCGGCCTTCCGCCTGCGGACCGATCGCTTCGTGTTCGAGAGCACGTCGTACGACTGGCTCGTCGTGACCGGGGCGAAGGCGCAGCTCCACGGCACGGGGCGCGTGAACGGAAATGGCAGCTATGCCTTCCTGCTATCGGCGATCGACGGCGATCGGCTTGGGAAGGACGTCACGGACGTGCTGCGGATCAGGATCTGGGACGCGGCCAGCGGTGCCGTCCTCTACGACACGCAGGTCGGCGACCCCGAGAGCGCCGATCCCGTCCTGAGGCTCGGCGGCGGAAGCATCGCCGTCGGAGGAGCGCCCTGAGCCGAGTCCGAACAGGCCGGCGATCGCGCGCAGATCCTTTGGTCCGATCACTCCCAAGCCGAAGATGGCCGCGCCGTAGACCAGGAGCGCGAGCCCGGCGACGATCACGAGCGCGGTCGCGCCGCTCAGGACGACGACGACCCCCGCGATCGCCGCCGCGAGCGCGGCCTTCCCGACGGCGCGGACGGCCTCGCCACTCACGAGACCTCGCGGAGCGATCGATGTGAGCCACACGAGAAGACCGATCTCCGTCAGCGTCGTCACCGCCGCGGCACCGTCCTGCGCGAATCGCGGGATCGCGACGAGGTTCGCGCTCACGTTGAGGACCGCGAATGCGGCGGCCATGGCGAGGAGCCGCTTCTCGTAGCCGAGCGCGAAGAGCGCGTTGCAGACGACCGAGTTCAGGTAGAGGAAGAAGAGACCGGGCGCCAGCAGCCGCAACGCGTTCGCCGTCGGCGCGTACGCAGCCCCCGAGTAGAGGATCCGGACGATGTCGTCGGCGCAGAGCACGAAGAGGAGCACCACCGCCCCGCCGAGGATCGCGAGGAAGGACATCGCCTTGGCGATCACGACGCGCAGCTCCTCCTGCGGTCCGAGCGACATCCGCGAGAACACGGGATAGAGCACGCGCGCGACGACGATCGCCTCGACGAGGGTCGCGTTGTTGAAGAGGCGGTACGCCGCGGCGTACCAACCGACGTTCTCGGCTGGCGCCATGCCCTCGAGCATGACGAGGTCGACGTTGAAGTAGAACGTGCCGACGACGAGATATGCGCCGATCGGCAGGGCGCTCCGAAGGAGGGCCACGGCACGGCGCGGCTGGATCTGCCAGACGATCGCCTTCTGTCCGCGCAAAGCGTAGAAGAGCAGCCCCGCGCTGACCATCGCGCCGACGAGGAACGCGCACGCGATGAGATAGAGGCTCGGCGTCGGCACGAGCACGAGGATCGCGATGCCGACGATCGCGGCGACGATGCGATACGCGCTCATCGAGAGCGAGGGGAACAGGAACTCCTCGCGCCCGAGCAGATACGCGGTGACCGCGCCGCCCCAGGAGACGAACAGCGTGGCGATGGCGAGCACGAGGATCGCCCGCACGAGGTCGGCGTCGTATCCGAGGACGAGCGACACGACCAGAAGGAGCGGGAGCGCGACGAGCCAGAGGACCGAGCGGATGAGCAGCGTGGCCGCGATGACGCTCTGCTGTTCGTCGCGGCGCTGCGCCACGGTCCGACTCACGAGTGTGCTCGTGCCGAAGTCGACGAAGATCAACAGGAACGCGGCGTACGCGAGCGCCAGCGCGAGCTGGCCGAAGCGCGAGGGATCGAGATACCGCGCCTGAACCACCGTGAACGCGAACGTGGCGACCCACACCGATATGTGCGAGGTGCCGACGATGAGGATGTTCTGCGCCGTCCGTCGCAGGCTGATCATCGCGTCAGCCGACGTGCCGGTACGCCACGCGACCCGCGGCCGTGAGCAACGTCACGGGCATGCGCGGGACGAGGGACTTCGCGGCGCGCGCCGCCCACGACGGCCGATGACGGTCAGCAGGAGCGGGCGGATTGCGGAGATAGATCAGGTCGGTCCGCACCGCACCGAACCGCTCCTTGAACTGGGCGAGTCCGCGGTGCTCGGGCTCGCAGCGCCCCCAATCGAGCGTCGTTGCGCCTCGCTCCTTCGCGCGCACGATGGTCTTCCACAGGAGCGACTTTCCCATCCCCTGCCGGTCGCGGACGGGATCCGAGGCCGTGTACTTCACCATGAGCTGATCGCGGAACGAGATCGCCACCAGGCCGGCGATCGGCACGTCGTCTTGAAGGAGCAGATGCACCTCGAGCATCTCGCCGAGGCAGCGCGCGAGGTTCTGGAACCAGGCGTACGGCTGCGGCGGCACGCCCTGCGTCGAGCGCGTCATGGCGTGGAGCCGGAAGTACCCGCGCACGAGCGCGTCGTCGCGGCCGACGACGTGCCTCAGTCCGCGCCGATCCGCTTTGCGGATGTCCTCCCGGTTGTCCCGCTTGATGCCTTTGAAGAGGACATCGAGCTCGGGTCGCAGATCGATGGCGTAGAAGTAGTTGCTCTCGTCACGCTCGAATCCGCCCACGGTCCCGCCGACCGTGCGCGGGCGAAGCTGCACGTATCGCCATCCGTTCAGCCGCGCGTCGAACGCGACGTCGTCGAGGATCGCGGCCAGCTGCGATCGATCCTCGACGAGCGGCTCGCAGTGGTCCGTGAACGGCAGAGACACCAGACGCCGTCCGGTGAGCCAGCTCGCGATGAGGCAAAACGGGATCGCGCCGTGCAGCTCGTCCCCCTTCGTCGCGTAGACGATCGGCGCGAAGCCGTACGTCCGACGGAGCGCGTCCAACCACTGCGGTGTGTGGAACGCCGTCGCGCGCGGATCGCGCTGCACGAGGTCGCGCCACGCCGGGTCGATGAGTGGATCGAGCGTGCGGATCATCGCGCCGCACCCGCGGCGCGCGCCGCGCCGAGCTGACGGCGCCCCCACGCGACGTACGCGGTCGCGGGAAGCTCGAGCAGTGCGGGCAGGGGATCGTCGAGCGCGAACACCGCGCATTCGACGGGCGGCCGCAGCGACCAGAGATAGTCGAAGGGCGACAGCTCGCCGCGACGGACCGCGCCGAGCGCTGTCGGCACGTCGGTGAGCGCGCGGACCCAGCGCACGCCGACGCGCCCACGGACGGGCGCGATCTCCTCGCCGTGCACCATGCGCCAGAGCAGGTACGGGAAGTCGACGCCGGCGGCGCGCCCCAGCGTGTGCCAGCCCCAGACGCGGGGATTGATGTCGAGAAGAAGGAGTCGCCCGTCGCGTGCGTCGCGCTTGAACTCGAGCTCCACGATGCCGTCGAAGCGGAGCGCATGCAGGATCCGCCTCGCCGCCGCCTCCACGCCGGGCGCATCGATCGTCTCGACGAACGTGCTCGCCCGACCGAAGTCCATCGGCCACTGCCGCGCGCGACGTGCCGCGAGGTGCGCGATCGGCTCGCCGTCGCGGCAGAGCGCGGCGAACGACAGTTGGGCATCGCCCCCGCCCGCGACGAGCTCCTGGATCATGATCGCGGACACGTCGCTGACCGCGCGCGCCTCCTCGTAACGCGAGAGAAGCTCTGCGCGATCGTGCACGGGCCAGGCCTTGTCGATCGTGAAGGGATCGAGTGACGGGCGCATCGCCGGCTTGAGGATCGCGGGAAAGGGCCCGTCGTACGCAGCGACGTCATCGCGGTCGCGCGGCTGCCACGTTCGCGGATGATCGACACCGACACTGTCCGCGAGTCGATGCGCGAGGCGCTTGTCGTACGCCTGCTGGAGGACCTCCCACGGCACCAACACGCTGCTCCGGTAACGCTCCGCGAGCGCGTCGCGGCTCCGCGCGAGGAAGGCCGCTTCCTCTTCGCCGGCCGGGTACAACGTCCATCCCTCGAGCTCGCACTCTCGACCGAGCTCCAGCAGTCGCGCGACCTGCTCGGCCTCAGGCGCGGACGGCCACGCGACCCTACGCCGGCAGTAACGCGACCATCCCGCGAGGAGGTGGTCGTCCGTCAGCACCCATACAGGGATGCCGTGGCGGCCGAGGCTGCGCACCACGCCGAGCGCCTTGTAGTCGCCGCCCAGGACGAGCGCCCCACGCGCAGCGCGAGCCCGGTCGCGCGTCGGCGCCATGGCGTCAGTGCGTGGCGCGCTGCAGCTCGACGGCGGGCTCCGTCTCGCGCAGCGCCGAGCGGCCGCTGGTCACGCGCCGCGTCACCCTCCGTGCCGCGAACTCCGTGCCCGAGACGAATCGCAGCAGTGGGCCGAATGAGTGCATCGCCGGCGCGCCGACGAAGTGCAGGCCCCGGACCGATGTCTCGAATCCCGTGTCGAGCACGGGGTGGCCCTCGACACATCGCACGCGCGCGACGAGCTCCGGCGCGAGGAAGGGATACCGCCGGATGTCCACGCGATAGCCCGTCGCCATCAGCACGTGATCGACCTCGCGCGAGCTGCCATCGTCGAGCCGCAGGTGGACCCGGCCCTCGCGCTGCGCGACGTCGACGACTTGCCGTCCCATGCTCACGACGAGACCGCCCATGCGCGGACGAAGCCAGAGCGAGGCGCCGGGCGCGAGCGCGCGCCGTGCGGCATCACGTTGCATCGCGCGCGGCAGCGCTCGGACGACCATCGGATGAGCGACGAGGTGACTGACGAACGCGGGCCCGACGTCGGTGCGGTCGAAGAGGATCGGGCCGAATAGGCCCTCACGTGGCGCCCGCCCGACCCAGCGGAACTTCCGCGCGCGCATGAGCATCTCGACCTCGGCACCGTTCTCATGCAGCAGGACGGCGCTCTCGGTCGCGCTTTGCCCGCCGCCGATGACCACCACGCGACGACGGGCGAACCGTGCGAGATCCGCGTGCTCGACGGAGTGGCTCGCGTGATCGGGAGAGAGACCGTCGAACATCGCGGGCCGCGCCGCGAACGGAGCGATGCCCGCGGCGACGATGACTCGGCGGACCTCCATAGCCTCGCCGTCGGCGAGCGTGAGGCGGAAGCCATCGTCCATGGCCTCCACCCGCGTCACGCTCCGCGGGTCGAGATCCGGCAGCGCCTGCGCTTTGAACCAGTGACCGTAGGCAATGAAGTCGGCGATCGGGATCGGCCGAGCGATGCCTCCGGAGCGCTCCTGCTCGAACACGTCAAGGCTCAGCGGCGAGTTCGGATCGCCGATGTGCGACGCGGACCAGCTGCTGCGCAGGCACATCCCTTTCGGCATCTGACGCATCCAGAACGACATCGCGTCACCGAAGACGTGCACGTCAGCGCCGGCGCGGCGCAGATCTGCTGAGACCGCGAGCCCGTACGGTCCGGCACCGATCACGACAGCATCGAACGTTCTGGTCATGTCCTCCGCTCCTCGTGCGCTACCCAGTCACGCGTCTCCCACGAGCGCGCAACGAAGTCGCGGAGCGTGAGGGCGTCGATGTCGCCGGTCACCGCGAGCGCGCTGCGCGCGCCATCGGGCCAACGCCACACGCGGACGAGCGGACCGGGTGCTGATTCGATCGCGTCGAGCACGGACGCTTCAGACCATCTCTGGTCGGCCACGTCGATGTATGCGCCGAAGCGACCACGCTCGGCGGAGATCTGCGTCGGGAATCCCTCTTCCGCGAGGAACCGGGCCACCTCCGGTGGTGAGTGGCGCGAGACGCCGACCATCGGCAGCCGGTCAGTCTCGACCTCGAACGCGCGCAGTTCGCAGCGGGAGTCGCGTCCGTGCCACGGCGTCGCGGGCACGTCGAGCCCGCGCACCAAGAGCGTCGCGTCGACATCGGCGTCCAGCGTCACGCGGCAGCGTTCCGCACCCGCGGGCGTGACGCGCAGAGCGAAGCGGGCGCGGCGCAGCCACCACGCCGCGATGTCGTCGAGTCGCGCGATGTGGACCGCCCCGTGGCGTCCGCGCACGGCGGTGAGCGTCGCATCGAGCGACCCTCCGAGCTCCTCCACCCGTTCGGGGTGGAGCTGGATCGTGAAGAGATCGCCGCGGCGATACGTCATCTCGAGGATCGCGAGCCATTGGTCTGAGAGCGCCGGCTCCGCGAGACGAAGCCGATCGAGGAGGATCTCGTCGTCGGGCACGGCGACGGGGATGTCGACGAGGCCGTCACGCATGCGCGGCCGTACGGCGACCGTCCGCGCGTCGACCGCGCCATAGAGCCGCAGCGCGTATGCGTATTGCGCCGCGGCGGTCTCGTCGAGTTCCGACGTGACGAGCGGGAACACCACGGCCTGGCTGCTGTGATAGCGGAGGCCGAGCGCTCGCAGCACGTCGAGCGTCGCCTGGTTGTAGCGGAGGTACGGACCGCGGAAACCGGACGGACGCAGGCCGCTGCGCTCGAAGAGCTCGAGCGCTCGCGCGATCGTCTCGCGCTGGCGCACGTGATCGAGCGCGGCGTGGTCGCCGTGGACGAGCCCGTGAAGCGCGAGCTCCACGCCGCGCTCCGCGTAGCGCCGAAGGAGCTCGGGATGCCGTTCCAGGACGCACGCGGTCGTCGGCCACGTCGGCCGCACGCCGTGAGCCGCCGCGAGCGATTCGTAGCGGTCCAGGCGGCGCGCCATCGCCGACGTGGTCGCGCCGAATCGCGATACGACCTGCGCGGTCCGCGCGATCGTCCCGCTGGCGCCGCGACTCTGGAGGCTGACGGCAAGGCTCATGCCTTCTCGCCCACTTCGGCGAGCGTTTCGCGCGGGCTCTCGGCACGCATGCCGCGCGGGCTCGCGGCGCGCGTCCGTCCGGCGAGGCGCTCCACGATCTCGACGTAGCGCCGTGCCTGATGCACCCAGCGGTACGGCTCGTTCCGCGCGGTCGCGTTCCGGACCAGTCGCAGTCGCAGCGCCGGATCCGCGTACACGGCAAAGATCGCTTCCGCGAGATCCTGCTCGTCCCCGGACTCGAAGATCTGGAAGCAGTCGTCGCCGAAATACGCGTCGACCGCGCGCGTGCGCGAGATGATCAGGGGCTTGTGCAGGGAGACGAGGTCGAACATCTTCGTGCAGAGGGTCACGTCGCGGAATGGGTCGCGCCGGACGGCGACGACACCCGCGTGCGCGGCGGCGAGGTGCGGCATGAGCTTGTCCATCGTCACCCAGCCGTTGAAGACGACGCGGTCCCCGAGCCCGAGCTCGCGAGTGAGTGCCTCGAGGTCGGGCCGGTGCGTCCCGTCGCCCCAGATCTCGAGTCGCAGACGGGGGATCCGGTCCCGAAGGATGCCGACCGCGCGCACCGCCAGGTCGAGGCCGTAGTTCGGCTCGACGGTCCCGTGACAGATGAGCGTGAATGAGTCGCTCGCCGGCATTTCGCTCAGGTATCGCTCGGGGGTGAAGCGTTCGTCGTCGAAGGAGTTCAGGACGACGTCGATCTTCTCCGCGGGCGCGCCGCGCTCGACGAACCGCTCGCGCATCTGTTCCGTGCACGTCGTGACGAAGTCGGCGAAACGGATGCTGGCGCGTTCCAGGAACGTGAGCACCCGCACGATGCGGTGCTCGAGTGGCACGCCGTATTTCGTCGCGCCGTATTCCGGCATGCACTCGTGCAGATCGAGCAGCACGCGCGCGCCGAGGAGCTTCGGCACGAGCGCCGCGAACACGAGCCAATCGGGGACGGACGTCGTCTCGACCACGCTGTAGCGGTGGCGGAGATGCAGCATGCCCGCGAGCGCCGTCGCCGCCGCTTGGAACACGACGAACTCGAACAGGTACCGAAGCTTGCCGCCGCGCAGGCGGCCGATCGGGAACCGGTAGACGGACACGCCGTCTTCGCGCCGGTGGAACGGCTGGTCCTCGTATTTCAGGCAGATGACGTCGACGTCGTGGCCCGCGCGGACGAGCGCGCGAGCCTGGCGACTGACCCGCGCGTCGTACGGGTAGTGCGAGTGCGTGATGATGCAGATGCGGGCCATCAGCCGACCTCTTCCGCCGCGCTCACGTGGACATCAGGAACGCGAGCTGCACGGCGACCATCGCCGCCGCGAGCGCTGCCGCGAGCCAGGGACGACTCGCGGCGGGGCTCCAGGAGCCCACGAGAACGGCACCGAGGAGGAAGGCCACTGCGAGGCCCGTGTACAGCATCGAGGGGCACGCTAGGTCGCTCGTGTTGAGACGATGTCGTTCGCCGCATTGATGCCGAGCGCCGCCACGGGGGCCAGCTGGACCGACGCCCGCGCCGACGGTCCGGGCGACGACTCGCTCGACCCGATGAGCGTTGCCACGGTGGCCTGGGCCACGGCGAGGCCGTGGCTCGCCTCGAGGTATGCGTACGCCGCCGCGCGCATGCGCGCGCGGGTCTCGGATGAGGTCGCGAGCTCGACCACACGCGAGGCGAACAGCGCAGGTTCGGATTCGATGAACGCCTGGCGGCCGGACTCGATCGCGAGGCCCCACGCACCGTCCGGCGTGGTCACGACCGGTATCCCGTGCCGGAACGCCTCGAGCAGCTTGATGCTGATGCCGAAAGGCCCGAAGAGCGGCGCGATCATCGCAGCCGAACGCGCGTAGACCGCTGCGATGTCGCTCCGGAAGCCGAGCATCGTGATCCCCGGCGCGCGCCAGGCCGGTGGCGTGATCTGCTGCCCGTCCCCATCGGTCGGCAGGCCCGCACCCGCGATCTCGAGCGTCGCGCCAGGCAGGCGCTGCCGCGCGAGCGGCCACACCTCGCGGCAGAACCAGTCGACGCCGCGCACGTTGGGTTCCCAGCTCAGCTTGCCCGCGTAGCAGATCCGCGGCGCGTCGGTGTCGCGCTCGACGCGTGTGGCGATCGAGACGACCTGCGGTACGACGGGAGCCTCGACACCGGCGAGCTCGCGAAGGCCGCGCGCATCGCTCTCCGAGATCGCGCCGACCGCGTCCACGCCACGCAGGACGCCGCGCTCGTACCGTCGCGCGGCGCGCGCTTCGGCGTCCGCGACCACGCGACGTAGGCCACGCTGCCGGCGCGCGAACTCGACGAAGCGATCGCTCTCGACGTTGTGCTGATCGAGCACGACGCGCGCGTTCGGCAGCAGCTCGCGGACGAGCGGGAGGTAGTAGGCCATCCCGAGGCCGTTGATCCAGACCACGTCGTAGGCGCGGCTCGCAAGCTCGCGGCGCAGCGCGCGGCGCACGCCGGGCGAGTCCCACTTCCCTGCCACGTACGGGACACCGCGCAGCGCGCGGAGCATGACGACGCGGGGCACGTACCGCCGATGGCGGAAGAGGTGGACGGGATGGAACACCGGATCGAGGACGGTGACCTTCGGTATCTCGCGCTCGAGCTCAGCACGGCGCTCGCGCGTGATCTCCTCCTCCGCCAGGCAGAACATGTCGATGTGATCGACCTGCGGCAGCGACGCGAGGACGCGGAGCTGCGCGATCGAACGCAGCCGTCCGCCGTCGCCCGCGGGCCAGAGGAAGTCCGCCGACAGGTGGAGGATCCGCACCGATGCGACTTTCTTCATGGCGTGTTGAGCGCGCATCCGTCGCGTTATTGAGAGGCGCCGGTCGCCGACGAGCGCGCGTGTTCTGCCGCGACGAACGCAGCGAGGCCGAGTGATGCGCCGAGGACGATCATCGTGCGGCTGTAGGTGAGACCGAGATCGACCGACGAGAAGACGACCTGAGCCAGCACGAGAAGCACCGGCAGCGTCACGTACCACCGCAGCGACGGCTCCTGCACACGCCTGAAGAGCGACGTCCCAAGGAGGACAGCTCGCGCGACGAGGAACCACAGCGCGAACGCACCGAGGGCCCCGGCCTTCAGCCAAAGCCACAGCAGCGCGTCGTGGGTGATGAAACGCCAATAGATGAACGAGTTCTCAGCCGGCTCACGTTCGAAGAGGTAACGCTGGCCGACGCCCACTCCGGTGATCGGCAGCTGGCGGATCGTGTAGGCGATGTTCTGATGCTCGACGTCCCGCCATGCGCTCGAAGCCTGATCCTCGAGGTCCGTCGACGATGCGTCGACGACCGAGCGCAGGGCACGGAGCGGTTCCGCCGCGGGACCGGTCGCATCCCAAAAACTCACGAGATAGAGACCGAGTCCGACGGTGACGATCCCCACGAGGACGGCCGTGCGCCTCGGGCGCGCGATCGCGGCCATGAGCACGACCGCGAGGAACATGACCCCGAGCGCGATGAATGCGACGCGACGGTACGCGAGCAGTTCGGCGATCAGGAAGAGCGGCTGCAGCGCAAGGAGCGTGAACACAAGCCGCGAGCGATGGCCCAGTAACAACGCGACGAGCGCGAGCATGACGGCCGCGCCCATGAAGACGACGTCCTCGTGGGCGATGATGGTCCGGAGGTCGTACGGGAGATCGGACGCGGCCTGATGGTTCAGGATCGTCTGGAATGCCTTGACCGCCGACCCGAGGACGAAGAGCCACACGAAGACGGTGAGCTGACCACGGTCGCGCACCAGGTTGGCGGTGAGGAAATAGGCCATGGCCAGCTGCATGGGCGCTTTCAGCTCCGCGAGCGCGACCTCGGTGTTCCAGACCCCACCCCGAGCCGCACCGATGACCGTACCGAGCATGAAGGCTCCGACGTAGCCGAGCACTGCGAGACCGAGCGCGCCGATGCGCAGGCGCTCTCGGTCGTGACGCCGCACGAGGAACGCGGCACCCGCCAGCAGCATGATCAGGTCCGCGAGGCTGAGACGGATCGGGAGCGGCGAGTACGCGCTGATGTTGACGAAGAACTTCGTCTGCGTGATCGGATCGACGCCGACGAGGACGAACTGCTCGAGGAGGATCGCGCCGGCGAAGACGACGTAGAGGCCGATCACCGGCTGGGCCCAGATCCCGAGCACGACGATCGCTGCGGCGAGCGGCAGAAGCACGATCGGGTCTTGAACGTGAACGATCGCGAACGCGTACGCGACCGCGCCAAGCAGTGCGATCGTTGCGAGAACGGTGGGGCCGAGCGGCGGTGCCTGTCGTGCCCACGCGCGGGCTCTCTCGGCGTACGGCGCCGAGAGCATCACTTGCCCGGCGTCGACGGCGCGGTGACCACGTCGACTCTGACGCGGCCGGGAGCGTCACTACGGACCTGTCTGCTGCGTCCGCCGATCAGCGTCCCCACGAGCACGAGCAGCGCGGCCAGTCCGGCGCCGGCCGCGAGCGCGACGAACGTGATGATCACCGCCGTCCGCTCGCCGCCGCTCGGCTTCGTCGACACGCGCGGCTGGTCGACGATCTGGAACTCGACCCCGCTGACCTCGAGGAGTGCCGGCGCGAGTACCGCACGCTCCTGTCGAGCACGCAGATCGCTGAGCCTCAAGAGTGCGAACTCCACGTTGAGCCGCAGCTGCGCACGGACGTGCTGGTCAGGATCGCTGAGCGGCTCCGGATGACTTCGGTTGAACTCGTCGAGGGCCTTCTGCGCATCCAACGCCTCCTCCTGGGCGTCCTCGAGCTGACGCTGGTAGAACAGGCCCAGCGCCGCGGACGACAACTGCCGCGCCCGGTCGATCCGCTCGGCACGAACGGCGAGCGCCGCGTTGAGGAGCTCGGGCGGCGTCGTCGGATCGTGGCCGGCGAACGACACTTTGATGAGACTCGTCCCGAGCGTCTCGACGCGGAACCGTTTTTGGATGTCGTCGAGGAGTCCGTCCTGGTCGGCCGCCGCATCGAAGCGCGTCTTGAGTGACGTGCGTCCGACGACGTCGATGAGGAAGCTGCGCGTCTGGAGGAGCTGCTTCAGTACCTCCGCCTGCTGCGCGGCCGCGGTCTGGATCAGGGCGATGTTCGGGTCATCGGGATCCGTGACGCTGAGGGCTGGAGCCGCGCGCACGGCCCAGATCGTCGCCTCTGACTGATACGTGCCCTTGTACTCGATGACGGCGGCGGCGATGCCGGCGCCCCAGACGATGAGGAGCATCGCCGCGATGACCCAACAGAAGGCACGCGCCGTGGCGAGATAGGGCCGCACTCGAGTGAACCTAGGTTCGCGGTATTGAGGTCGTCTGGGTCGCGCAATTGACGGCGTGCGGCCTATGGATTCCGCTCTGCGGGATCGGCGAAAGTTCCCGGTCGATCGTCAATGGGTGACCAACGCTGGTCTCAATCCCGCTACGTCTCCATACGGGTGTGGGCGTCGCGGTCAGTTCCCAGCCGAGCGCGCAAGCCAGCACGCCGCGACGCCGCCTCCGGCGCGTCGGCAACTGGGACATCCTGCCCTCCGTCGTCGGCGGCGCGCTGTCGCACGCCGTCGCGGATCCGCAGCGTCTGCGCCGGCAGCTGCTCAAGCGCGCGTGGATCGAGCTCAAGCGGTTCGCGGCGCCGCACATCACCAGCATCGACGTCGCGAGCATCACCGGGATCGACCGAGTGCAGGTCGAGGGTCCCGTGCTCCGCCGATCGCCGCTCGTCCTGTGCGCGCTCGCCGCGCTACTCGACCCGGCGACGATCTTCGAATTCGGGACGTTCCGAGGCGACACCGCCTGGCTGCTCGCGCGCAACGTCCCGAGGGCCCGCGTGTACACGCTCGATCTCGGTGGGCCCGACGCGATGTACAGCGCGCAGCTGGAGCTGACCGACATCGACGAGTACTTCCACGAGTGGGATCGTGGTGTGCGGTTCCACGGCACGCGCGAGGCCGAGCGGATCACGCAGCTCGCCGGAGACTCGGCGACGTTCGACTTCTCGCCGTTTCGCGGTGCGGTCGACCTCGCGTACGTCGACGCGAGCCACAGCTACAGCTATGTGAGGTCCGACACAGAAGCGGCGCTCGCCATGCTCTCGCCGTCGGGCACGATCATCTGGGACGACTACACGCACTACTCCGGTATCTACGCTTACCTCAACGAGCTCGCCCCGATCCTCGACCGTCCGATCTTCCACATCCTCGACACGCGACTCGCGCTCTACAGCCGACGGCCGATGGCGATTGCCCTTGAGCCGAGATTGATGCGCGATTGACCCGCACCAGCAGGTCCGACGGCGGCGTTGATCGGCTCCAGCTCCCGGCATCATTGGCCGACCGCATCGCGCCTCAATCCGTGCACGGTTCGATATCGGCGATGGCCAGGGAACAGACCGTTTCGCAACGGCCCGCGGACGACGATGTCGCCCAGTTCGACCGCTGGTCCGAACGGTACGAGCGCTCGAAGTGGCAGTGGCTTCACTTCGATCGCGTGCATCGCCACGCGTTCAAGCTCGCGGCCACCTTCGGCGAGCCCGCCGCGGTCCTGGACATCGGCTGCGGTACCGGTCGGCTGCTGCGGGCCGCACACGCGCGCTGGCCCAACGCGCGCCTCGTGGGTGTGGATCCGTCCGAAGGCATGATCGCCGCGGGCCGAGACCGCACGCGCGCCGAGCTACACCTCGCCGGCGCCGAAGCGATCCCTCTCCCCGATCGATCGATCGACCTCGCGTTCAGCACGATCGCCTTCCATCACTGGGCCGATCCGGCTCGCGGCCTGCGGGAGGTCGCGCGGATCCTGCGTCCCGGCGGCGGCTTCGTGCTCATCGACAACATCGGACCGGACTGGCTTGCCCGCTATCTGAAGGACCGTCCCTATCTGACGGGC
>DASYUC010000097.1:0-29357 GCA_036001645.1 Candidatus Limnocylindria bacterium | reverse complement strand
TGACGTCTAAGCGCCCGCGAGCGCTCGCGGCTCTTTACTGATAGAGCCCCGAACCGGGGCCGCTATGGAACGGTCGGAATGGCAGTCCATCTATGAGGAGTCGTTCCCGCGCGTCTTCCGCGCCCTGGTCGCGATCGGGGCTCGAGCCGATGAGGCGGAGGACGCGCTTCACGATGCCTTCGCGGCCGGCCTGTCGCGAGACCACCAGATCGACCGCATCGACGGTTGGCTGTTCGTCGTCGCGTCGCGCCGCTGGCGGCGTCGCCGGGTACGCGATGCGATCTTCCGGCCGCTCGCGCGCGCGGGAAGCGCCCCCTCGCCTGACGGCGAGCGCGTGGATCTCTTGAGCGAGCTGCGGCGGCTTCCGCTGCGACAGCGGCAGGTCATCGCGGCGCGCTATCTCCTCGGCCTGTCGCAGGATGAGATCGCGACGGCGCTTGGGATCGCGCGCGGCACCGTGGGTGCGCTCACGTCACAGGGCCTCGCGCGTCTTCGCGAGCGGATCGGCGTGCGGTGACACCCTACGAGCGCGTTGTCGCGGACCGCATGCGAGCCGAGGCTGCCGCGATACCGTTGCCCCCGCGGGAGCGTTGGTCGCCGGCGGATCGGCGTCGGGGAACGATGGTCCCCGCGATCGTCGCGGGCACCGTCCTCGTGGTCGTCGCGACGCTCTCGATCGTCGGCAGTACCGCGGGCGACGTGCCGGATCGCGTGCTCGCGACGCTGCGCACGCTGGTGCGACCGCAGTCGCAGACGGTGCCCGCGAGCTGGAACGTCTTCGTCACGGGAGGCCTGCTGCTGGCGGTGCCGGCGGAATTCGGTCCGGCGCGGCCCACCGCGCAGGTGCCGATGTTCGGCGGCCCGGGGGCGCCGACGCTGCTGCACGAGGTTCGGTTCGATCGTGGCCTGTCGATCCTGGTGTGGAAGGGCACGGTCCGGACGCTGCTGGACGAGTTCTGGCTGAGAGGCAATCAGCAGCCGTACACGCGCCGCCCGCTCAACGCGCCTTTGATCGGCGAAGAGGTCGTCACGACGACGATCGGACAGAGCGATCCGCTCGGACCGGGGGCACGGAAGAGCGGCACCGACGAGCACCGGAACCTCTTCGTGCAGCTCGCTCCCGACCAGATCGCGCACGTCGCGATCGGGCCGACCAGCGCAGCAGAACCGGGCACTGCGACGAAGATCTCCGCGGCAGACCGCGCGCTGCAGGACCAGATCGCCGCCTACATTCGCGCCACCCCCGACACCGAAAAGAGCATCGACCGCGCCCAGGTGGAGACGATCGTTCGCCGCGTCGTCGGCCAGCTGCAGAACGCCGACGTGCCAGCCGGAAGTCCGAGCGCCACGAAGGTCTTCGCGGGCGAAGAGCTGGTCTACAGCTGGCCGAACTTCTCTCAGAGCTTCGCGTACATCGTCGTGTACCCCGACCGGGCCGCGCGCGAGCGCGACGAACAGCCTCGTGCCCTCGCGCAGTGGAACGCAACCGTCGTGCAGCGCGGCGTGGGCAACATTCTCGTCCTGGTCGGCTCGAACGACGCGAATCTCCGCTACCGCCTGATCGCGGCGCTGGACGAGCTCGCCAACTAGCCTCTGGGCGGACCGCTTCCGCGGACTTCTACCCTTACCAGCCATGGTGCGCTCCTTGGCCGTTACATGCTCGCCGGCGCATGCTGACGGCGTTGATAATCGAGCGGACAATTCGCTTTGAGGAGTACGGGAAATGCGGTTGGCGGCAACGGGCGCCGTCGATGGGATGAGGTAAGGCTCTATGTCGCTGTCCGCGATTCGATCCACTTTCACTTTTCTCTTCACCGACATCGAGAGCAGCACCCAACTCTTTCAGCAATACCCGCACGCCTACCCACAAGCTGTCACCAGGCATCACGAGTTGCTGAGAAAGGCGATAGCCACTCGCGGGGGGCACTTGTTCGAAACCATCGGCGATGCAGTCTTCGCCGCGTTTCCCCGATCCGCCGATGCCGTCCTCGCCAGCGTGGAAGCGCAACGAGCCCTCAGCGCCGAAAAGTGGGCCGACGTCGGGAAGATCCGCGTCAGGATGGGCGTGCACACCGCCGAGGCGGACCTGCGCGAAGGGCGTTACTTCGGTCCTGGCGTGCAGCGCTGCGAGAAAATGATGTCCACCGGCTACGGCGGCCAGGTCCTCGTCTCGGGTGCGACCGCCGGCGCCGTCTCGAATCAGCTCCCCGACGGCATCGGTCTGCGTGACATGGGGACCCACCGGCTTCGCGGCCTGGCATCCGCTGAGCGGATCTTCCAAGTGACGCATCCAGACCTGCGCAGCGAGTTCCCGCCCCTCAAGTCGCTCACCACCTTCCTCTCGAAGCTCCCCGCCAGAGCCGGGACCGTCGTCGGGCGAGAAGTTGAACGAACCGAGATCCAGCGGCTTCTGCGGTCGTCGCGGCTTGTGACCATCACAGGACCGCAGGGCATAGGGAAAACGAGGATCGCGATCGAGCTAGGGGCCGACCTACTCGACGACTTTCCTGACGGCGTCTGGTTCGTCGCCCTAGGCGTTGCCGGCGGACCGTCGCGTCCCGCTGCCGAGGGAGTCGCCGAAACGCTCGGGTTCGACCTCGAGCGCGTACGCAACGATCCTGCCGCGCTGCTCGAGTCACTGGGAACGAAGCAGCTCTTGCTGATCCTCGACGGCTGCGAGACGTCTCTCGGCGAGTGCGCACTGTTGGTCGAGCGCATCATCCACCACAGCCGACATGTGCGGATCTTGGCGACGAGTCGCGAGGTCCTAGCGATCACCGGCGAGGTCGCCTTCCGGCTCCCGGGACTTTCGGACATCGACTCCCTTGCGCTCTTCCTCGAGCGGGTTGTGCCATTGAACTCGGGTTTCGCCGTTCCGGCGGACCAGGCTGCGCTTGTCAGCCAGCTGATCCTGCTGCTGGATGGGATCCCGGCGGCGATCGAAGACGCCGCTCGCGAGATCGCGGCAAGCTCGTTGGCGGACGTCGTGGCGAGGCCACGCGATGAGCGGTGGTCTGATGCTGGAGTCGCCTTGCTACCGCCGACAGAGCAGACGCTGCTGCAGCGGGTGTCGGTGCTGGAGGGAGCGTGGACGATCGAAGCAGCCGAGGCTGTCGCGAGCGGCGACAGGGTGCGCCAGGCGGACGTCCTCGATCTCCTCGCGTCGCTCGTGGAGAAGTCCGTCGTGCTCACGCAGACCATGGACGACGGTTCGATCCGCTATCGAATACCCGAGTTGCTGCGTCAGCACGGCCAGCGGGCTCTCGCCGAGAACGGCGAGCTGGAGGGGTTGCGGCTCATAAGTCGCCACCTGCAAGCGGCGACCACCGGCGAACGTTCCGCGTAGACCCATGGGCGTGCATATGCCGGCGCCCGTAAGGACGCTCCCCAGCGGGAGCGTGACCTTCCTCTTCGCCACCGCCGAAACGGCGCCGCGCCTCGCCGAGGAACAACCTGACACCTACAGCAAGGTCTTCCTCTTCTTCGACACCGCCGTCCGCGACGCGGTCATGGCACACGCGGGCGTCATCTTCGAGGGCGTCGGCGATTCGCTCTACGCCGCGTTCTCGAGTGCTCCGAACGCGGTCGCCGCGGCGCTCGACGCGCAGCGACGAGTCGTCCTGTTCGCAGCGGCGGAGCCAGGTCGGCTGCGGGTGCGCATGGGGCTGAACACAGGCGCTGCCGAACCTCACGCCGGTCACTATGTCGGCGCCCCGCTCTATCGCTGCGCGCGAATAATGGCGGTCGCTCACCCGTCGCAGGTGCTCCTGTCGTCGACGACCGTCGCCGCGATCGCCGAGGCGCTCCCCGATGGCGCTAGCTTGCGAAGCGTCGGCACGCACCGCCTCAAGGATCTCGCCGAACCCGAGCTCATCTCACAACTCCGACATCCCGAGCTTCCGTCCGACTTCCCACCTCTCAAGTCGCTCAGCGTTCTCCTCAACAATCTCCCGAGTCAGCTCACGAGCTTCGTCGGTCGCGAGGAAGAGATCGCCGAGATCGGACGTCTTCTCGCTCGGTCGCGTCTGGTGACGCTTCTCGGTCCCGGTGGCGTCGGCAAGACCCGACTCTCGATACAGGTCGCGGCGGATGCGATCGACAGCTTCCGCGATGGGGTATGGCTCGTAGAGCTCGGTGCGCTCGTTGACCCACGGCTCGTGACCCAGCAGATCGCCTCGACATTGAACGTTCGCGAAGAGTTGGGCCGCCCGCTGATCGACACGCTGCTCCAGTTCGCAAAGCCCAAGCGCCTGCTGCTGCTGTTAGATAACTGCGAGCATCTGGTCGAGGCCTGCGCGGAGATCGCCGCGCAAGTCCTCAGTGCATGCCCGGGCATCCGCGTTCTCGCGACCAGCCAGCAGAAGCTCGGCCTGCTCGAAGAGGCGGTCTGGACGGTACCGCCGCTACGCGTCCCCGATCCTCGCGTCGACACGGCGGGGCCGCTCACTCGTTTCGAATCGGTCCGTCTCTTCGTTGACCGTGCGAGCTCGGTCCAAGCGTCGTTCCGTATCAACGACCGGAACGGTGCGGCGATCGCGCAGATCTGCCGGCAGCTCGACGGTATCCCTCTCGCCATCGAGCTGGCCGCCGCTCGAGTGAATGTGTTGTCAGTGGATCAGCTCGCGTCGCGGCTGCAGGACAGGTTCCACGTCTTGACGCGCGGGAGCCGAACGGCGCTGCCACGTCAGCAAACGCTCCGTGCCGTGATCGACTGGAGCTATGGCCTGCTGAATCACAGCGAGCGCACCCTTTTCAGTCGGCTGTCCGTCTTCTCAGGCGGGTGGAGCGGCGACGCGGCGCCCCGGGTGTGCGCGTGGAATGGCCTGAGCGACGCCGATATCGAAGAGCTGCTCATTCGGCTCGCCGAGAAGTCGCTCACGGTCTCGGAGAAGACGCGCGACGACCTGCGCCGCTATCGAATGCTCGAATCGCTGCGTGAGTACGCCTCCGAGCGGCTGACTGATTCCGGCGAGGCCGAGCTGACTCGTCGCCGCCACGCTCACTTCTTCTTGGACCTGACGGAGAAGGCGGAGCCCGAGTTGACGGGACCGCAGCAACGGGCGTGGCTGGAGACGCTGGACGCCGAGCATGACAACGTGCGCGCGGCGCTGCGGTGGTCCGAGACGAGTACGGAGCCGGACGTCGGCTGGCGTATCGGCGGGGCGATGTGGCGTTACTGGTCAGTGCGCGGTCTCTTCAGCGAAGGCCGCGCGCGTCTGGCAGCCCTCCTCGCACGCACCCACGAACGCAGCGCCGCGCAGGCGAAAGCGCTCCACGGCGCTGGGGTTCTCGCAACGCAAACCGGCGACTACGCAGGTGCGCGCGCCGCATACGAAGAGAGCTTGGCCATCCGGCGGGAAATCGGCGACCGCTCTGGCACGGCCAACACCCTCAGCAACCTCGGCATCGTGGCGCGTTGGCTGGACGACCTTCCATCAGCGCGCGAGCTGTACGAAGAGAGCCTGGCCATTCGCCGCGAGGTCGGCGACAAATGGGGCATCGCGACGTCGCTGAACCTGCTTGGCCTCCTGACGCATTACCAGCGTGACTACCCGACGGCGCGCCGCCTGTTGGAAGAGAGCCTGGCCATTCGCCGCGGGCTCGGCGACAAGTGGACGATCGCGAACTCGCTCAACAACCTGGGGTTGGTCGTGCTTGACCAGGGGGACTACGCCACGGCGCGGTCGCTCTACGAGGAGAGCATGGCCACCTATCGCGACCTGGGTGACCGCTGGGCGATCGCGTTCCTGATCGAGGCCTTCGCCGGTCTCGCCGCGGCCGAGGGAGAGCCAGAGCGAGCGCTGCGCCTCGGAGGGGCCGCGGAGGCGCTGCGCTTGGTCATAGGCTCGCCGCTCTCTCCTGCGGACCAGTCAACGCTCACAGGCCGCCTGGAGCCTGCGAGACGAGCGCTGGACACGGAGGCACAGGCCAAGGCGTGGGCCGAGGGTGGCGCGATGACTCTCGCTGACGCTGTCGCGTATGCCACGGCTCGCGGATCGGCCGGGACCAAGTAATCGCTGCGACTCGCGTGCGCGGGGTTAGCGCTACCAGTTGGGGAGCGTGTCGAAGACTGTGTTGATCGTCAGCCGGGTCTGGCTGGTCCCGTCGGCGTTCATGATGTAGATGTCGCCGCTGCCAGTGCGCGTGCTGGTGAAGATGATCTTCGTACCGTCGGGAGACCAGTCAGGGGCGGCATCGATCCCTGGATCCGTCGTGAGTCGGGTCTGGCCGGACCCGTCGGCGTTCATGACGTAGATATCGCCGTTGCCGGTCCGCGAGCTGGTGAACGCGATCTTCGTCCCGTTGGGCGACCAAGCCGCCAACGTGTCGATGCCGGAGCCGTTGGTGAGCCGAGTCTGGCCGGTCCCGTCGGCGTTCATGACATAGATGTTGGTGTTGCCGTTGCGCGTGCTGGTGAACATGATCTTCGTACCGTCGGGAGACCACTGGGGATCCGCGTCGAGGGCTTGATTCGTGGTCAGCCGAGTCTGCCCGCTCCCGTTCGCGTTCATGACGTAGATGTCGGTGTTGTTGTTGCGCGAGCTGGTGAAGACGATCTTCGTACCATCGGGTGACCAGCCCCCGAGCGCGTCAACGGCTGGATCCGTCGTGAGCTGCGTCTGCTCGCTCCCGTCCGCGTTCATGACATAGATGTCTCCGTTGCCGGTGCGCGTGCTGGTGAAGACGATCTTGCCAGTGGAAGACCAGTTCGGGTCAGCGTCGATCTTCGCGTCCGTCGTCAGCGCGATCTCGCCGCTCCCGTTCGCGTTCATGACGTAGATGTCGGTGTTGTTGTTGCGCGTGCTGGTGAAGAGGATCGTCTCACGAAGGGTCAGTGCGGCTGACGCGGACGCCGGCAGGTAGACATCGCTCGTCAGCGTCACGGTCTTGCCGTTCCCGAGGTCGATCGGGCCACTGATCGGGCTAAGGAAGTACGCCCGGATCGTGTAATCGCCGGCCGGCAGGGCGATGTCCCGGAAGAACAGTTCGGCCTCGCCTCCGATGTTCGTGATCGCCGATGTCGCGTCTGTGCCATTCGGGCCAGCGACGACGAAGATGATGGTTTGCTCATCGATCGGACGGCCACTGCTGCCACGAAGCGTGGCGACAAGCCGCATCGCCGAGGGCGCGCTGAGAGTGCCCGAGAGCGGACTTGGACTCGTCGACACCGTCAGTGCCGTCGTCTGCTTAGCGAGCGCGAACGGTGCCGGAGCCACGGCCGACGCGGGCAAGAGCGTGTCGCTACCGTTGAACGTCGCGCGCAGCTCGTAGGTGCCGGCCGGATCGTTCAGTCCCAAGCGCGCGGTGGCTTGACCGTTAGCGGCTGTCGTCACGCGCTGCTCCTGTGATCCCAGGCTGACCGTGACGCGCTGCAGCGCGAGAGGGGTGCCGTCCGTCTTCTTCAGCTCCACAGTGACGTTGAGCATCTCGCCGTACGTGCCAGCGGTAGGCGCGTTGACGAGGCTGATCATCGTGGGCTCGGGCCGAGCCGGCGTCCCGGTCGTTACGCCCGGCGTGTAGTACCGCCCGTGGTTCGTGTCGAGGCTGTACAGACACGCCGGACCGAACGCCTGAACAACGTATCGGACGTCCGCCGCGGCCTGCGTCCCGAGTGAGAGCGTCCCAGTCCACGTGTTCGTCGTCCCAGTTCGGGCCAGGTTTAGGGAGGCCCATTCGTTATAGAAGGGCTGGGTGGTGCCGGTGTAGGTGACCCAGACCTCCGAAGCCGGTGCGGTGACCTGAACGCTGAAGTTCACGATGCCGCTGCCCGGGGTGTCCGAGACCGTAGAGATCAGTGACCCGAGTGCAAGCGTCGGCGTCGTGTTGCTGTAGCAGAGACGGAAGGTCATCGGGCCGTACGTCCGCAACGTAGCGTCGAGCGGATTTGGAGTGGTCCGATCGCTCACGACTTGTGCCGGGATCGCACCCAGGCGTATGGGCCCGCCGACGAGCGAGTCGAGATAGTTAACGCGCCACGGCCGACTCGGCACGAAGATGTCCGACTCGAACGACGAGCGCACATTACTCAGATCGCTCGCGGGTGAGCTGGTCGCCGGGATCACCGTCTCGTCGGAGTACGACCCGCGGTCAAAACCAACACCTCGTAGGACGATGCCGGGCACGTCCACGTTGCGAATTTCGAGCGGGAGGATGGGCTGACCAGGTTCGGCGACAACAAGTTCTTGCGGTCCCATTCCCGCCAGGTATGTCGCGTCGAAGGTGGCACCGGATGCCGTCGACAGGTCGTGGAGGTGGACCGTCTGCGTGGTCAGCGACGGCGTGATGGTGACGTCGGCGCGCGAATCCCCGACGAGCGGCAGCGGCACGATTGACGGATCGGAAGCGACGATCCGCGGCCCGGGCATGTTCACGCTCAAATGCGGCAGGCCGAACAGCGTCGTCTGTGCCACGGTCTTTTCGTCGATGCCGCGGAGCAGGATGCCGCCGGGCCCAAGGTAGGCGCGCTTGGCGGCGACCAGCGCGGAGCCCACGGAAATTGCGCCGGTGCCGGTGCGCAGCTGACGAGCGAACTCGCGGTAGAGCCACTCGCCGTAGAAGACGCCATCGGTGTCGCCAAACTGGTAGCCGGTGCCGCCGATGAAGGTCGCTCGCTTGCGGTTCAACGTCTGCGCCCAGTCGGGCTCCGCGGTGACGCCGCTGATCGCGTCGGCGTTGACGATGTTGTAGCCCGAGTGGCAGCCGGCGCTGAAGATGATCGCGTTTGCGAGATCGACCGTAGAGCCAAGGACCTCGCTCGACGCGAGCCGGCTCACGGCGTCCGCAGCCTGCGCACCGACCGCGCTGAAGTGCCCTGCCAGGAAGATGATGTCGTGACGGCTGCCGAGCAGCTTCGCTCGGAGCTGGTCCGCCGTCCAGGCGGTTGGGTCTGTCGGCTTGTCGCCCGAAGGCTGGATGAGGGTATCAGCGATCTTCGGTTTCTTGGCAGTGCCCATACCCGTCTCGAGCTCGAATTGCACGTCCATCGCCCCATCGCTCAGGAAGTCATAGCCGGTCACGAGCGCTGGAGTGTTGAGATTGACGACTCCGCCGGTCGTCCCGTTCAAGTAGGCGTCGAGCATGCCGGTGGCGTCGGCGGCCGTCTCGACGAGACGTCCGACGGCGAGGTCCGGAATGGGCACGGCGTAGCGACCGCGCCATAGCTCGGCTCGTGTGCCGTACTCGTCCTGGCCGAGCACATAGTTCAACTTCAGGCTCGCGGCCGAGAAGCACGCTGTTTCAGCGCAAGCTGTGCTTGTTGGCTCGAGCACCGGCGGCACGTAGTGCCGCTCAGTGGCGAGTGACAGTTCCGAGCGGTCGGGGTAGCGGAAGAAGGGGATGACCGAATCGTTCCCGATGAGCACGACGTACTTGAGCGACGGGTAGATCGACTGATAGCTCTCGACGACGCGGTCGATCTCTTCCGCCATGATGCTCATGCCGTACGGGCACGCCTTGTTCAGGTTCGCCTGCGTGCGCGCCGCAGCGACGCGAGCGTACTTGGGCCTCAGCGGGTTGCCGACCAGCTCACCCAGATCGATGACCTTGCCAACAACCTGGGTCCGAGCGCTGAACGTCGCGAGCCGAGTCCTGAGGGCCGCCTTCTCGGTGGCCGTGCCCTCGAGCAGCGAGAAGTCGGTAAGGATGAGGGTCCTGAGCTGTGAGACGTCGGTCTGGGCGGGAGTCGCCGCGATCGTCGACGGGATCGGCTTGACGCCCGGATCACAGGAGCCTGGTGTGATCGTGACCTTGATGTGGAAGGGCGCGGCGAGGCTAAAGGCGCCGCCGGCTCCGCGGACCCTGAAGAAGTAATTACCGGCATTGAGCCAGCTGAGCTTGACGATGCGCTCAGTCGATGTCGCGAGGTGCGACGAGAACGTGATGAACGCCCGCCGCTGCGCCCCGGTGTAGGTGGAGGTGTTCAAGGTCCCATCCGGCGGCGTCGGCGAGAAGTTCTCCGGACTGAAGTTCTCCGGGCTGAAGTTCTCCGGCGAGAAATTCTCCGGACTGAAGTTCTCCGGGCTGAAGTTCTCGGGCGAGAAATTCTCCGGACTGAAGTTCTCCGGGCTGAAGTTCTCGGGCGAGAAATTCTCCGGACTGAAATTCTCCGGAGCGAACTGGGACTGGAGCGCCTTCGGGTCCTGCGGCTGGGAGATCGCCGCGTACGCGCCGAAGATGTCCGCGTACATGTTCAGGTTGAGATCCGCCAAGTCCGGTCCGCTAAGCTCCACCTCGATCTTGGCCTCCGCGGGCACATCTTTGATCGCGAACCAGGCGTTCTGGCCCTGCTCCCACATGTGCTCGTCAACGGTTGCGCCCGACGTCAACACCTTCGGCTTGAGCCAGAGATGGTTGGCCCAGTCGATCGGCACGAAGAGCATGCCCACGCTTAGCGCGACAGAGCTGCCGGCTGTCGCACGAACCTTGTAATTGCCTGAGGCCACGCCCGAAACAGGGATCGTGAACTGCGCCGTACCGTTGCCGAACGGCAGCGTCCCAAGGGTCGCCACCAGCGTCGCGCCCGTTGGGTCGACCAGCGCAATCGTTGCCGGCGTCGTCCCAGTGAGGCCGGCTACGGTGACGGTCAACTTCCCGCCCGGCGCCGCGACGTCAGGCGTGAATGTGACGGTCTGATCATCGCCGAACGTGCACGACTGCGATAGCGCGTTCTCGAATAGGAACTCTCCTACTGGCGTGCTGGGCACGTCGCCGAAGCCCCAGAGCAGATAGCAGCCGTTCTGGGCGATGAGCGGATAGTGGGTGGAGTCGCCAATCTCGCGACCGATCCGCGCCAACCTGCTGACCGGCGAGGGATCGTATATCGAGACCATCGGGCTGCTCGCGTCGTATAGCTGCAGCTCGGTCCCCGTGGTCGCCGCGATCTCGTTCGGAGAGTCCCAGATCGCATCCGCGCCATCGGCCACCACGACCGCCGTACCTGAGGAGTGCCAACCGTTCGGCCATCCGATGGTGCCGCTCTTTCCCTGGAACAGGCTTCCGAAGTACGCGTACCCGCCCTCACCGACGCCGATGATCGGCTTGCCGGCTGCGGCGATGTGGCTCACGGCTCCTGGAACGAGCGGATCGCCCCACTTGCTGAGATCGCCAGTGTCGCTGCCGATGACGATCGCCTTGTATGGCGAGAAGTCGTGAGTCGCGGCCGCAACCACGCTGACCGTGGTGACGTCGAAGTCGAGGCTCGACAGGAATGTCACGAAGGCGCTCGTGCTTTCGGTGTAGACGAAAGCAACCTTCTCGGGCGCTGGCGCTGCGACGACCACGCAGTTCGAGAACTCCGAGGTGCTCCCACTGGGGTCGGTCGCCGTCGCCGTGACCACCCGGCCCAACGGCGTCGCGACGCCGAGCGTCGTCGTAAACGTTGCATTTCCGCCCGAGTCGGTCGCGATCGACGCCTCACCCAGGAACGTCTCACCTTCGCCGTTACCGGACGCGTCGCATGACGTGCTATCGAAGAACTGGATCCGATAAGGGAGCGACGCAAGGCTATTGAAGCTACCCGTGATGCTCGTCTCGGTTGCCGATGAGCTCGCCCCGGTCAACACGGGATAGTTTTGCAGCCCGTTTGGTCCGGTATCCGCGTCGCCGGCGTCATTCGGCGTAACGGTGAAGAACAACTCAGTGCCCGGAAGCAAGTCGATTCCAAGCCCGCCGTTCGCGTAAATCGAGTTCGACAGGATGCTGTTGCCGGCGCCTTCGAGCACTTGCACGCCGTTATCGAAGTTATTCTTGATCGTGTTGCCGTCAGCCGGGCTGGGCCCGCCGACGGTAATGTTCGTGCCGCGCACGGACACGCCCCCGCGATTCGGGATCGCGGCGGTGCCTGCGGCATTCGTGCCGATGCGGTTCCTCTGGATGATCGTCCCCGTCGCGACGCGACTTACGAAGATCGCCGCTCCGGACGACCCGCTGATCACGTTGTCGCGCACCACTTCGTTGTCGCCGAATAGTCCGACCGCAGCCGAAGTGTTGCCGAGAGCACCCGACCCATCCGCCGTGACGCCGATGAAATTGCCCTCGATACGACTGCTTGCTGTCGAAATGCTCGTGTTGATAGCAGCGCCGCTGTTGCCTGAGATCACGTTTCGGTCTGTGGACACAGAGCCGCCAATGACGTTCGAGGTCGCGCTGCTCGATATGTCGATCCCCTGCGCATTCGGCCGGGGCAGCGTCCCGGTGACGTCGGTGCCTATGTAGTTGCCCGCCACATGGACGGTATTCCCTAAGAGTCGAATTGCGGCGAGCGTGAAGCCGCGCAGGACGAGTGCGCGGATTTCCGAGCCAGCGCCGCCGCTCTGCACGACGATTCCGTCAGCCGACGCGCCAGCACCACTTCCGTCGATCTCGATCTTCGGTGAGCCATCGAAGCCCGGCTGGGTCCGTCCATCGATCACGAGCCGATCGGTCACGCTTGGCAGTGGTGTGGTCAGAGCGATTACGTAAGGCCCGGTGCCAGCGATGTTGAATGCGATCACATCCGGGCCTGCGGCTGCATTCACCCTCGCGTTCGCGGTGTTGATCGCTTCACGCAATGTGCAGTCGGTCTCGTCGCACGTCCCCGGTTCATGGTCGGCGACGGTGTTCACAACGAGCAAACCCGCGGGACCCCAATCTGGGAAGGCATCGCGGCCGGCGACCGCGGTCAAACGCGTGACCGAACCGCCAGTCTGGGTCATCCGATAGATGTCGAATTCGACGCCGCCGCCGTCACGGTTACTCGTGAATGCGATGAATTGGCCATCGGGAGACCACACCGGGTCGGCATCGAAATCTGTATCGCCTGGTGGAGCGGAGTTCGACACATTCGTCTGCCCGGAACCGTTCGCGTTCATCACGTATATCTCGGCATTGCCGTCCCTTTGCGAGACGAAGACGAGCTTGGTTCCGTCGGGTGACCAGTTCGGGTCGGTGTTCTCGCCAACGTCCGTGAGCTGGACTGCGTCACTGCCATCGGCGGCCGTCATCGTGAAGACCTGACGCAAGCCCAGCTTGCGGTGGAACACGATCTTTGAGCCGTCCGGCGACCAGGAGGGCGCCTGATCGCTGAGGGTGTTGTTGGTCAAGCGAATCTGGCCTGACCCATCCGCGTTCATGACGTAGATCTCTTCGTTCCGGTCGCGACCGCTTACGAACGCGATCTTCGTACCGTCCGGCGACCACGCGGGGAAGGAATCGCCCCAGCCGTCCGGGAAAGTGAGCTGGATCGGATCGGAGCCGTCGATGTTCATCACCCAGATCGACGCGAAGTCGGGACCTCCCCGCTGGAACGCGATGCGGCGACCGGACGGGTCGATTGCTGGCGCGGCGTCCTCGATCAGGTTGTCGGTTAGCTGCGTCGGCGAGGAACCGTCGGCGTTCATGACGAAGATCTCAAGGTTGCCGGTGCGTGCGGACTCAAATGCGATCTTTCCGTTCGCTCCACCGAATGCAGCGAGCGCCGCGGGCGCTAAGGCTTCGGGAAGGACGGCGGCGGGCAGGTAGTACGCAGGTAGCTGCATGACGACTTGGGCAATCGTCAGTACGGCGACAAGCCAGACGCGGGAAAACCGAATTCCCACCAACTACCCCGTCCCTCAACGCCCCGACGCTTTGCTTCCCCGTGGCGCACGCCGGACGCCGGGACTATAGGGGTAGTACCCGAGTACTACTAGCGGTTTCGGTGACACGCCGACCGTCATCCACTTGGCGCGCTACCCGACTGATACCCGCGCATGCAGAGCCCGATACTTGAATCGATGCCCGCTAAACCCAAGACCGCGTTCATCTGCCAAAACTGCGGCGCGCAGTCGCCGAAGTGGGTCGGGCGCTGCCCGTCGTGCGATGGCTGGAACACACTGGTTGAGGAGCGCGTCGTCGCAGCCCCAAAGGGTCGTGGTGTTACACGCGCGCCGCGAGCGCCGGTCGCGCTGAACGAGGTCCCGCCCGACGCCGAGACACGCATTCCGACGGGCATCGGGGAGTTCGACCGCGTGCTCGGCGGCGGCATCGTCCGCGGTTCGCTCGTCCTCCTCGGCGGTGACCCTGGGATCGGGAAGAGCTCGCTGCTCATGCAGGCCTCTGCGTCGCTAGCGCAGCGGGGCAACGTTCTTTATGTATCGGGCGAGGAGTCCGCGGCACAGATCAAGCTCCGCGCGCGCCGCTTCGGCATCGACGGCGGCAGCATCTACGTGCTCAGCGAGACCGACCTCGGCACCGTGATCGAAGCCATCCGCCAGATGCGGCCGATCTTCACCGTCATCGACTCGATCCAGACGATGTCGTCCGACGTCATAGGCTCCGCCGCGGGCGGTGTCTCGCAGCTGCGCGAATGCACGGCGCGTCTGCTCGAGGTCGCGAAGGGCGACGACGTTCCGATCTTTCTCGTCGGCCACGTGACGAAGGAGGGCGCGGTCGCCGGCCCGCGCGTGCTCGAGCACATCGTCGACGCCGTCCTCTATCTCGAGGGCGAACGCTTCCATGCATTTCGGATCTTGCGCGGCACGAAGAACCGCTTCGGCTCGACGGATGAGGTTGGCGTCTTCGAGATGGGGGAGACCGGCCTGCGCGAGGTCACCAATCCCTCCGAGGTATTCCTCGAGGAGCGCAGCCGCGGCGTCGCCGGCAGCGTGGTCGTGCCGACGGTCGAAGGTACGCGCCCGCTGCTCGTCGAAGTCCAGGCGCTCGTCACGCCGACGAGTTTCGGATTGCCGCGACGCACCGTGAACGGCGCCGATCCGCAGCGTGTGGCGGTGCTGCTCGCCGTCCTCGCGAAGCGCGCGGGTCTGTCGCTCGGCACGCACGACGTGTACGTGAACCTCGTTGGCGGCCTTCGCGTGCGCGAGCCCGCGGCGGACCTCGCGCTCGCGGTCGCGCTCGCATCGGCGCTACGCGACCGGCCGGCCGATCCGCGCACCGTGTTCGTCGGCGAGCTCGGCCTCGGCGGCGAGCTGCGCCGCGTGCAGCGCGTCGCGGCGCGGCTGAAAGAGGCACAGCGCCTTGGCTTCGAGCGCGCGGTCGTCCCGCAGGCCAGCCTCGGTGATCTCAACGGAACGGGTCTGGAGGTCGTCGGCGCGCCGTCGCTGCGCGAGGCCCTGATGCGCTCGGGGATCGCCGACCCCTAGCAAGCGGTCTCTAGACTCGTCGGGTGACCCTTTTCATCTCATCCCGGCGCCGCGTCGCCGTCGGCGGCCACATCTTCATCGGCCGGACGGTGCGCTCGCCGCACACATATAGAAAGGAGCGAGCACTGTGGCTTTCATCCGTCTCGGAGCAGCACTCATCGGCTGGTTCTTCGGATTCTTCCTCGGCGCTTCTCTGCTCGAGGTCACCGTCGTCACGCCTCCCACGAACCAGGCCCTCGTCGTCTTTCTTCTCGCGACCGCGTGCGCGATCCTGGGCTGGCTCGGCGCTCCGTACGTCACCATCCTCCCCGCGCGCCTCATCAAGGAGCGCATCCAGGAGACCTCGGCGGGCGACCTGGTCGGCGGCGCCTTTGGGGGTGGCGTCGGGCTAGTCCTGGCGCTGTTCCTCGCCTTCCCGCTGTCGTTCCTGCCCGACAACGCCGGCCGGTTCGGTCCGCTGCTCGGCGCGATCGTGCTCGGCGCGATCGGCGTGGCCGCGGGTGCCATCAAGCGCGTGGAGCTCGGCGCGATCGCGCGTGAGATCCGGCACGGCCGCCGCGACCGCGTCGCGGGCAGCGAGCGCGCGCTCCTCGATACGTCGGTGATCATCGACGGACGTGTGGCCGACGTCGTGAAGAGCGGCTTCATCCGCGGCACGCTGGTCGTGCCGCGCTTCATCCTCGCGGAGCTGCAGTTCTTCGCCGACTCGCCGGACGCCTCGAAGCGCGAACGCGGCCGGCGCGGCCTGGAGATGCTCTCGCGGATGCAGAAGGAGGCGACGGTACACATCGAGCTCCTCGACGCGGATCCCATCGCGAACGGCGCGGACGGGAAGCTCGTCGTGCTGGCGCGCCAGCTCGGCGTGCCGATCATGACGAACGACTATGGGCTCAACCGCGTGGCCGAGCTGCAGGGCGTGACCGTCCTCAATGTGAACGATCTTGCGAAGGCGGTGCGACCGGTGGTGCTTCCATCGGAGGAGATCACCGTGCGTATCACGCAGGAAGGAAAGGAGCCCGGGCAGGGTCTCGGCTATCTCGAGGACGGCACGATGGTCGTCGTCGAGAACGGTGCGCGCCACCTCAACACCGAGCTCACCGTCACCGTGATGCGCGTGCTGCAGACCGTTGGCGGCCGGATGATCTTCGCGCAGCCGAAGGGAGAGATCGTCGAGGCACGACGCCCGAGGGCCGCAAGCCACTAGTGCCGGCGGTCCTCGCGATCCTCGCTGCCGGGATCTCGTCGCGAGCCGGTGTCGACAAGGTGCTCGCGGATCTCGGCGGGCATCCGGTCCTCGCCTGGTCGTTGCAGGCGGGTCAGGTCGCCGGCTGCTTTCGCGAGATCATCGTCGTGGCCCCGCCCGCGAACGTCGCGGCGGTGACGGCCGCCGTGCAGGGACGCGGCGGCGTGCGCGTCGTCGCCGGGGGTGCGACTCGCACAGCGTCGTCGTGGGCGGCGCTCGATTCCGCCGGTGACGCGGACGTCATCGCCGTGCACGATGCCGCGCGGCCCTTCGTCCCGCCGAGCCTCTTCCAGCGCTGCGTCGAGGTCGCGGCGGCCGAGGGCTCGGCCGTCGCGGGACTGCCCCTGGCGGACACCGTCCGTCGCGCCAACGAAGCGGGCGCGGCGCGCGAGGAGATCGAGCGCGACGGCCTCTGGGCGGCGCAAACGCCGCAGGTCTTCCGGCGCGATCTGCTCGAGAAGGCGCGTGCCGCGGCCGGCGAGCGGTCATTCAGCGACGACGCGGCCGCGGTGGTCGCCGCGGGCCTGTCGGTGAGGATGGTCCCCGGCGAGCGCCGCAATCTCAAGATCACGACCTTCGAGGACCTCGCGTACGCCCGCGAGCTCGTCGCGAAGGGCCTCGTGGGCCTCGCCGCGTGGCAGGTCACGAGGTGACGGGGCCGCGGGCCGGCATCGGCTACGATATCCATCGTCTCGCGGCGGATCGCCGCCTCGTTCTCGGCGGTGTCGCGATCGAGCACCCGACCGGGCTCGTTGGTCATTCCGATGGCGACGTCCTACTGCACGCGCTCATGGACGCGCTTCTCGGAGCAGCGAATCTCGGGGATCTCGGACGGCACTTCTCGAGCGACGACCCGGCCTTCGCCGGCGCAAGCAGTCTCGGACTGCTGAAGCGGGTGGGCGCGCTCATCCGAGAGGCTGGTTTCGCAGTGGCGTCGCTGGACGCGACAGTCATCGCGCAGGCGCCGCGCCTCGCGCCGCACATCGGCGCGATGCGGGACGCCATCGCGGGCGCTCTCGGTATCGAGGGCGGACGTGTCAGCGTCAAGGCGACGACGAACGATGGCCTGGGGGTCGTCGGCTCGGGCGAAGCCATCGCGGCGCTCGCGATCGCGCTTCTGAACTAATAAGGAGAGGAAGCCATCACAGTCATGGCCCCGCCGGGCGTCCGGCTCTTCAACAGCGCGAGCCGTCAGGTCGAGCCCTTCGTGCCGCTCGTCCCGGGCCAGGCCGGGATCTACGACTGCGGCCCGACCGTCTACGACTGGCAAACGATCGGGAACCTCTATCGCTACATCGTCTCCGACGTCGAGCGCCGCACGCTCGAGTACCTCGGCTACCGCGTGAAGCAGGTGATGAACATCACCGACGTCGGACACATCGTCGGTGACGTCGACGAGGGCGAGGATCGCATGATGCTCGCCGCGAAGCGTGAGGGCCGCGATCCCGAGACGCTCGCGCGCAAATACACCGAGCAGTTCATGCTCGATCGTCGCAAGCTGAACATCCTCGAGCCGCACGTCATGCCCAAGGCGACCGAGCACATCCCCGAGATGATCGAGCTCATCGAGCGGCTCATCGCCAAGGGCCACGCGTATGTGGCCGCCGACGGGGTGTACTTCGACATCGCGACGTTCCCGGGCTACGGCACGCGGCTGGCGGGCGAGCTCACGGAAGATCTCGTCGCCGGCGCGCGCGTGGACGTGAACCCGAATAAGCGTCATCCCGCCGACTTCGCCCTGTGGCGCGCGAAGAAGCCGGGCGACCTCCAGTTCTGGGACTCGCCGTGGGGCGTCGGTAATCCCGGCTGGCACATCGAGTGCTCCGCGATGTCGATGAAGTACCTCGGTGAGACCTTCGACATCCATTCCGGTGGAGAGGACAACCTCTTCCCGCACCACGAATCGGAGATCGCGCAATCCGAGGCCGCTACAGGAAAGCCGTTCGTCCACTACTGGACGCATGTGCGCTTTCTCAAAGTGAATGGCGGTGCGATGCACAAGTCGGCGGGCAACGCATACCTGTTGAAGGATCTCGAGGAGTGGGGCTTCGAGCCTCTTGCATTCCGCATGCTGGTGCTGAACAACAAATACCGGCAGCCTCTCGACTTCACGCGTGCCGGGTTGGCCTCGGCCCAGAACCGTCTCGATCGCTGGCGAGGCATCGTCACCGACGCGTGGCAGGCGACCGGTGGCACGCCGATCGACGTTTCGCCGGAGGATCCACGGCGCACGGCCTTCGTCGCGGCGTTGACCGATGACCTCAACACGCCCGCGGCGCTCGCGCAGGCCGAGGCGGTGCTCGATCTCGCCGCGACCGGCGACGTCACGACGAAGCGCCACGCGCTCGAGGTGCTCTTCGACATGGATCAGGTACTCGCGCTATCGCTGCGCGAGCGCGCCAGCGACGCCGATCTCACCGCCGAGGAGCGGACCGCGCTCGCGGAGCGCGACGCGGCACGAAAGCAGGGCGATTACAAGCGCTCGGACGAGCTTCGCACGGAGCTCGAGCGCCGATTCGGGATCCGCGTGAAGGACACCAAGGACGGCACGCGCTGGGAGCGCGTCCGCAAGGGAGCATGACGATGGAAGATTTCGAGAAGCGACCCGAGGACGCGGGCGCGCCCGACAGCGGGCCGTCCGACACCGGACCGTCCGACAGTGGGCCAGCGGACAGCGGCAACCAGCGCCCGCCGCAGCCCGGATTCCCTGCCGCCGGCGCCGACGAGCTCGCGCGCCGCCGCCGCCGCGGTCGACGCGGGCGCGGCGGCGGACAGCGCTTCGGCCAGCCGCAGCGTGGTCCGCTCCCGCCACGACCGTTCGCGCCGCGTGGGCCGATGCCTCCGCGCCCGATGGCGCCGCGCGACGACGAAGACTCCTCGCAGGCGCGCGAGCTCGCGGCCTATGAGCGTCGCCAGCAGGCGCAGCGTCAGCGCACGCAAGGTGGCTGGCGCGGTGGCAATCGCGGCTGGGTGCCGGGTGTGGGGACTGGCGGTGGCGGTGGCGGGAACTTCTACTCGGGCGGCGCGCGCGGTATGCGCAGAGCTCCGGTCGGCCAGGCGCAGTACTCGGAGACGATCCGCCGCGCGACCGCGGGGCCGCGAACGAGCGCGGCGCCGTCGCACGACGCGGGCGAGCCGATCGCCGGGCCGCACGCGGTCCTCGAGGCGATCCGCGCCGGTCGGGTGATCAAGCGTCTGATGATCTCCAACGAGCGGGGCACGCGCACCGGTCCGGTGAACGAGCTCCTCACCGAAGCGCAGGAGCGCCGCATCTTCGTGCGGTACGTCGACAAGCTCGAGGTGCAGCGCCTTTCGCCGATCGAGAACCACCAGGGCGTCGTCGCGATCGTCGAGGGCAAGGCGGGCGTCGATCTCGACGAGCTCCTCCTCCACCTCGACGCCGTCTCGGAGCCCGCGCTCGTCCTGGTGGTCGACTCGCTCCAGGATCCGCAGAACTTCGGCGTCCTGCTGCGCTCCGCGGAGGGTGCGGGCGTTGCCGGTGTCGTCATCCCGCGTCATCGCGCGGTCGGTCTCACGCCGGCGGTCGCGAAGACGAGCGCGGGCGCGAGCGAGCATCTGATGATCGCCGACGTCGCGAACCTGCGGCAGGCGATCGACGCGCTCAAGGAAAAGGGTGTGTGGGTCATCGGCGCCGACGAGAGCGGCGACATGCTCTATGACGAGGTCGATTACCGCGGCCCGAGCGCGATCGTCATCGGCGGTGAGGGTGAGGGGATACGTCGCCTCGTGCTCGAAGGCTGCGATCAGGTCGTGCGCATCCCGATGGAGGGGCACGTCGCGTCTCTCAACGCGGCCGCCGCCGGTACCGTGATCCTCTACGAGGCGCTGCGCCAGCGCCGCCGCGATGCCGCACCGCCGGATACACGCACGGCGCGACCCGCCGCACCGCTCCAGATCCCCGAAAACGCGGCCGACGACGTTGAGCTTGCGGAGGGCGACGAAGACGTGGTGCTCGAGGCCGAGGCGCCGGGAGGATCCGCGCCGGCCGCGGAACAGGAAACGACGGATCTCGGTCCCGCCGACGACGAGATCAGCGAGGGCGAATCGGTCGAGGTGTCGCCGCCCGCCGAGAAGGCGGCTCCTAAGAAGCGTGCTGCACGTCCGCGCGCGAAGAAGAAGACCGAAGACTAGGTAGCATTCACCTCGTCGCGCCGACCTAGCTCAATTGGCAGAGCAGCGGTTTTGTAAACCGCAGGTTCCGGGTTCGATTCCCGGGGTCGGCTCAGAGGCTCCTCGAAGAGGGCGACGTTATTGAGCGATGGACTGGGCCGGAAGACAGGTCGTGGTCACGGTCGCTTTCTTCACGCTGAGCAGGCAGAAGGGCGTCACGCCGGTCAACTCCCAGTGACCGAATGGGGTCCCCTCGGCTGCCGAAACCCAATCCTTGCCTGTCGCGAAGAGGCCCCAGCTCACGCACTCCTCGGTCCAAGTCGTGGTCTTGTAGGGATACGTCCCGAACGGACATCCCTCGTGCGTCGACTCCCACCATCGCTGTAGCCCTGAGGGCACTTGCCAGATGTTTTGGATCTCGGCGAAGACTGGAACGTCCAGATCGTGCTCTGCGGGTGCACCGGCGCGCGGCTTCCGGCCCCCACCGGCGCGTTCGTAGATACGGACCTCGACCTCATCCCCGAGGGCCGCGCCGTGCTTGGCGAGGTACCCCTTCGGGTCGCGGACGACCGCTCCGCGTGTCTTGGCGTTCGCGTACGCCTTTCGGAGGATGTCGATCGCTTGGCTTGTCGACCCAGAGATCGTGCTCTGCTTGGCCATGAGCTTTCCTTCCAGCCGCGCGGTCATTCGTTTCCGCTTCGGGCGTACGGGACTCTATTACGCCTGTCCCAGAGGCAAGATCGGTTGGTCTCCTTCATAGACTGCCCGCATGGCTGAAGAGCGAAAGCTCGTCACGGTCATCTTCGCCGACATCGTCGGATCGACCCGGCTCGGAGAGAGCAACGATCCCGAGGTCATCCGCGCGACGCTGAGCCGCGCGTTCGGCGCGCTGAGCGAGATCCTCGAAGAGCATGGCGGCACCGTCGAGAAGTACATCGGCGACGCGGTCATGGCGGTGTTCGGAGTGCCGCACGTCCACGACGACGATGCCGAGCGTGCGGTCCGTGCAGCATTCGCGCTCCGCATCCGTCTGTCCGAGCTGAACGCGCGCGGAGGCCCGCAGCTCGCCCTTCGGATCGGCATCGACAGCGGCGAGGCGGTCGCCGGCACCGGTCAGGGTGGACAGCATCTCGTGACCGGTTCAGTCGTCAACGCTGCCGCGCGGCTGCAGACCAGTGCCGCACCGGGGCAGATCCGCGTGGGGTCGCTGACCCGGCGTCTGACGGGCGGGGCGGTCCGCTACGCCGAGGTGACGACGATCGACGCGAAGGGCTTCGGCGAGGTCGAGTCGTGGCCCGCGGTGGAGCTGATGAGCGCGCTGCCCGAGCCGCAACACGGCATCGTGGGTCTTCGTGCTCCGTTGATCGGCCGCGATCGCGAGCTGCGGCAGCTGCTCGACGTGTACGGCGAAGTCGCGGGAAGCGAGTCCGCGCGCCTTGTCACCGTCGTCGGTCCGCCCGGATCGGGCAAGTCACGACTGGCGGCGGAGTTCCTCGCCGCGATCGGCACCGATCGGGTCCGTGCCGGCCGCTGCCTCCCGTATGGCCGAGGCATCACCTATTACGCCATCCAGCTCATCGTTCGGGCCGACGCGGGGATCGAGATCGGTGACCCGCTCCAGTCCGCGATCGCGAAGGTGCACACCGCGACCCACCGCGCGTTCTCCGGTGCGCCTGAGGACGCCGATGCCGTCGCGCGCCGCGTGGCCGTGCTCGCCGGACTCGCTCGCGCCGAGGACGTCCTCCCAGAGGTGGCTGCGACGCAGCTTCGCGAAGAGCTCAGTTCGGGACTCCGCCGCTATCTCGAGCGTCGCGCGGCGACATCCCCGCTCGTTCTCGTTTTCGAGGACATCCACTGGGCGGAGTCCGGTCTCCTCGAGCTCATCGCGTATCTAACCGAATGGTCGCGGGCCCCGCTGCTGCTCCTCTGCCTGGCGCGGCCGGAGTTCCGCGAGTCCGCGCCGACGTGGGGAAGCGGCCTCGCGAACGCGACGACACTCGCGCTGTCGCCACTCACCGGTGGTGAGACGAGGGAGCTCATCACCGCTCTTCTCGCCGTCGATGCGCTGCCGGAGACCCTCCGTGCGGAGGTCGTCGACCGCGCCGAGGGCAACCCGCTCTTCGTCGAGGAGTTTCTCCGGATGCTCATGGAGACCGGACGGATCGAGAAGCGAGACGGTCGGTGGCTCGCAGTTCCCGGGAGTGTCGTGGTCGGGGTACCGCCCACGCTTCAGGGGCTCATCACCGCGCGGCTCGATCTCGTCTCGGGCGATCTCAAACAGCTGCTCCAGCGAGGGTCGCTCGCCGGCCGACTCTTCTCGACCGCGGCGCTCGAGGCGCTCGGGGACGGCTCGCCGCCCGACCTCGCGCTCATGCGCGAAGCGGTGCGGCGTGATCTCCTCGTCGAGGTCGACGAGCGCGCGATCGGGTCGGGGCAGGTGTTCCGGTTCAAGCACGTGCTCATCCGCGACGTCGCGTACTCGACCGTGCCCAAGGGCGAGCGGTCGCGGCTGCACGACCGTTATGGCCGCTGGCTGGAGAAGAGCCTCGGCGACCGCAGCATCGAAGTCGGAGAGATCGTCGCGTATCACGCGCAGCAGGCCTATCGCTTCGCGCGCGAGCTCGACGCGCCTGCTACGCAGACCCTCGGCCGGCGCGCTCTCGATCTGCTGTTCGCCGCGGCGTGGAACGCGCTCGACCGTGACGATGCCGCGGCCCTCGATCTCTACGAGCGCGCGAACACCGTCGCGACCGCGATCGGCGCGACACCGGCGGAGCTCGCCGAAGCGAACGGCTACGTCGTGGTGCTTCGGCGTCAGCTGGCGACCGAGCAGCGGCCCGTCGCCGAGCTCGACGACGCGATCGCAGTCGCTCGTGTACCGGGCCCGAGCCGCGTGCTCGTCGATCTGCTCATCCCGCGCGCGTTCGAGGCCCATCGCTTCGGCGGGAGCGGGATGCCTTTCGCCACCGAGGCGCTCGCGGTCGCTCGCGCGACGGGCGACCCCGAGCTCGTGGCTGAAGCGATGTGGACGCAGCTCGAGGTCGTATATCTGGACGGCGACCTCGCCCGGATGCAGCGGCTCCTCGCGGAGGCGCTCGCTTATGTGAAGGCCACCGGCGCGCAGCGAGCCCGTGACCGCATCTTCATCTGGGGATCGCGGCTCGCGCGCTATCGCGGCGACCTGTCTCAAGCGGCCGTCTACCGTGACGAGTCGGTCGCGGTATCGAGCGGATCGAAGGCGAATCGCGGTATCGCAGCGCTCGGGGATTGCCGTTTCGCCCTCGCCGTCGGGGACGTTCCCGCCGCCGTAGCACTTGGCCGGGAGGCCCTCGCGCTCATGCGCGAGGTCGGGCTCCCGCACTTCGTCGGATTGTGCTGCTTGACGCTGGGCGACGCGCTCCTCGCGGATGGGGACGCGGCGGCAGCGCGCGACCTGTTAATGGAAGGGCTCGACATCTTCGTGCGCCGCCGACAGCGTCGTCAGATCCCGGAGCTGGCCGCGCGCGCAGCGCGCGCCTGCGTCCGTCTCGGGGTCATCGCAGAGGCACGCACGCACGCCCAGAACGCGCTCGCGACCGCCCTCGCGACCGACGCCGAATCGCGCTACATCGCGGCCGTCGCGCTGGCCGAGGTGAGTGAAGCGGAAGGCGACCTGGCGGCCGCGGACGCGGGGTTCCGTGAGGCGCTCGCGATCCTCGCGCCGACGGGGATCATGGACGCGCAGGCGTTCGTCCGCGAGACGTACGCGGAGTTTCTCCTCCGTCAGGGCCGCGGCGCGGACGCGCGAGCCGAGCTCGAGGCCGCGCGCACATTCCACCACGACCCTCTCGCGTTCCGGAACCGCGAGCGCATCGATGCGCTGATCGCACGAAGCCTGTCTGGTTCGGCTGCCTAGTTCAGCAACGACAGGAAGAACGCCTTGGTGGCGACGGGGTTGATGGTCCTGCCGTAGTCGAGCGTCTTCTCCTGTCCGCCACCGACCATCGCGATGCTGAACGCTTCGCCCCAGGACTCCTGGGGTTGATGGATCCATTGCGCCATGCCGGTCAGCGTGGCTGCCTCCGCGGCCGCCTCCTGCCACGTTCCGGGGAAGCCGCGGAATGCCCAGTACTTCGCGCGCCAGTCGACGCTCGCGTCCTTCCGCTGCAGCATCGCCTCGTAGTAGTGCCCGATCTCGTGGTACGCCGTCCGTGGGGTCATCGCGAAGTCTTCACGCACTGTGAAGATCGGCTGGCCCAACGGAGTGAGGCCGCGGAAGAACGCGTCGCCCTGTACGTCGGCCGCGAAATCGAAGTCGATCTGCGGTGAGGGGTACATCGCCGGGATCGCCAGGCGCGCCGCGAAGTAGTAGGGCAGGAGCTGCTCACCCGCAGCCGTCGTCGTTGGCTGCGGCATCGGCGTGCGCCGCGTGGCGGTTGGCTGCGGGGTCGGCGCGACAGTCCGCGTCGGCGACGGGCTCGGGGAAGGCGTCTCCGGGATCAGCGTGAACGTGGGGATGGGGCTTGTGGGCACGGGACTGGGACTGGGACTGGGGCTGGGCCGAGCCACGGCTGCCGGCGGCCAGGCCGAAGCTCCGACGGCGCCGAGCGCTACGCCGACGAGGAAAGCAGCGAGGACCGCAGCGATCGCGTTCCGTCTAGGGATCACGAGATAAGCGTAGGGCTGGCGCCGCGGGGTCCCGTCTCAGTGGCGGAACGACCGGCGGCGTCTGGGCGTCAGCAGGGTCAGTCTGCGGCCATGCCGGTTCAGCGCATCTGATTTCCCTCTATGCTCGGGCCGTGCCCGCACCGCCCTCCCGCACGATGCGGATCGTCGTCGCCGACGACCATCCATCGGTCCGCGAGAACCTGCGTTACCTGCTGAACGCCGAGCTCGGCATGGTCGTCGTCGGCGTGGCGCGGGACGGCCACGACGCGCTGCGCTTGGTGCACGCGACGCGTCCCGATGTGCTCGTCCTCGATTCGGATATGCGCGATCTCGGTGGACTCGAAGTGGCCGAGATGCTCCGACGGGATGGCAGCCGTATCGGCATCGTCCTCTACACCCTCGACGGCGATGCGTGCGTTTCCGGTAAAGAGATCGGTGTCGACGCCTGTGTTACGAAGGATTCGCCGCCGTCGATGCTCATAGATGCGATCCGCGGAGTGGCACAAGCTGTCTCGCCGCCCGTCCAATAGACCGGTAATTCCGCGCTTCGCCAGTGGCCCGCGTCTTGCGGGCGCTCGTGCGTGACCTTCGACCCGAATGCCAAGCTCGACCCGTCGCAGGTCGAAGACCGCCGCGGTAGTGGATCCCGCGCCGGCGGGCCGATCATCGTCGGTGGCGGTGGGATCGGGCTCGTCATCCTCATCGCGGCGCTGCTTCTCGGCGTCGATCCCACGGGTCTCATCGATACCTCGTACCAGCCGCCGATCGAGGGCGTCCAATCGGTGCAGGAGTGCCGCACCGGCGCGGACGCGAACAAGCGCGCCGACTGCCGCGTCGTCGGCTTCGTCGACAGCGTGCAGAAGTACTGGAACGATGAGTTCCAGCGGCGCGGCTCGACGTATTCACCCGCGCCGACGGTGATCTTCACCGGGTACGCCGAGGCCGCTTGCGGCACCGCGAGCGCGGCGACCGGCCCCTTCTATTGCCCGAACGACCAGAAGGTCTATCTCGACATCAGCTTCTTCGACGAGCTGGAGTCGCGCTTCGGTGCGAAGGGCGGGCCGTTCGCAGAGGGCTATGTCATCGCGCACGAATACGGGCATCACGTCCAGGACGAGCTCGGCCTCCTGAGAGAGAGCTCGAGCAACCGGGCCTCGGTGCGCGTGGAGCTTCAGGCCGACTGCCTCGCGGGCGTATGGGCGAAGCACGCCGCCGATACGGGCTACCTGCAGCCCCCGACCGACGCGGAGATCGCGCAGGCGCTAGACGCGGCCGCCGCCGTCGGCGACGACCGGATCCAACAACAGACACAGGGCCGCGTCACTCCGGAGAGCTGGACGCACGGCTCCTCGGAGCAGCGCCAGTTCTGGTTCAAGGCCGGCTACACGAGCGGCAACATGGATCGCTGCGATACGTCGGGCGTGTGATGCGCGCGCGGGGACCGCGGCCGGTTGGCCGCGATCAGCTAGATGACGTTCAGCTCCTCGGAGCGCTTGCGACCGCGGCCGCGGCGCGCCGCCGGGCCCTGGGCGAACGTCGATGCGCCGGACAGGGTGGTCGTCGCTACGTGCCGGTAGTCGTGCACTTCGATCTCGTGGGCGTCACGTCGGGACGCGGCCTCACGAAGCGCCTCCATGGAGTCCTGATGGCTCAGGCTGAAGACGGCTTCGCATTCGGGATTGGCGCGGCAGGGGAGTCCAGAAGTTCTCATCACCTATAGAACGCCGGAGAGGGCCCAAATGTTCCATCTGACGACTGGCCGCTTGCCCGCCTAGCGGTCGACCTCGTCCTCGCGTGGCCATTTGAACCGATCGAGGCCGGCACGGGTAATCCCGCCGGTCCGATACCAAAGATGGTTCTGGGTGGCGCCGGCGGGGCAGTAGGCCCAGCCGCCTTCCTCGTGGATATTGAAGGGCGTCGACTGATCGGGCGGCGGGGTATGGCGGTGTGCCTCACGCACGCAGATCCACTGGATGAGCCCACCGTCCACCTGCGGAACGTTACTCCGGCGGGCTAAAGACCGAGCGCGCGTAGCGCGGCCACCGCCACGACACCTGCGACCACCGCGATCAGCAGATTCCGCCGCCAGGCCGCGACGGCAAGCGCGACGCAGGCGGCGCCGACCTCGGCGCCACCGGTCGGGTGCGTATCGGGCACCGCGATGCCGGCTCCCGCCAGCGCCGCGATGATCGCGATGGGCAGCGCGTCGAGATAGCGGCGGATCGGGGCTGGCGCGGTCCGGCGCGTCGTGATCGCAAGAGGAAGCGCGCGGGTGAGGTACGTCACGATGCCCGATGCGACGACCGCGAGCCAGACGGTCATCGGTGCTCCTCACGCATCGCGAATGCGACGAGCGGCGCGAGCGCTCCGGCGATCACCACCGCGACCGCCGATGCGCCCGCGAGCCGGAGCGCGGCCGCGACGAGCGCCGCGGCCAGCGCGACCGCGACATCGCCACGATGGCGAACGCCGACCGCGACGATCGCGACGAAGACGGCGGTGATCGCGAAGTCGATGCCGAAGCGCTGTGGATCCTCGACGCCGGCACCGAGTGTCGCGCCGAGCAGCGTCCCGGCGTTCCACGAGCACCACATCAGGGCGCCGAACACGGTGTAGTAGGTGAGGTCGTGGTGACCGCGGCGGAAGTGGCCGATGGCCATCGCAAAGGTCTCGTCGGTCAGGATGTACGCGAGGCCGAGGCGCCTGGCGAGTGAGGCCGTCGCGACGAACGGGCGGACAGCCGCCGCCATCAGGAGGTGGCGTGCGTTGAGGAGGAGCACCGTGAGGACGATGAGTGGCGTCGGAGCTCCGGTCCGCAGCAGGTCGACCATCACGAACTGCGACGCGCCCGCGAAAACGATGACGCTCGTCGCGCTCGACTCGACGACCGAGAGCCCGGCCTGCCGCGCGGTCAGGCCGAACGCAAGGCCGACCACGACAGCCGTCACGAACACCGGCCAGCCCTCGGCGATCGCGGCGCGACCAGGTGTCACGCGCCGAAGGGTATGAGTGCGGGGACACGCTCGGCGTATCGCACATAACGGTCGCCGAAAGCGTCCCGAAGAACGCGCTCCTCGGCGCCGATGCGGACCTGGGTGAAGGGCACGACGAAGAGCGCGGTCGTGCCGAGCAGCAGCGGACTCTCGAGCGCGAGCGACGCGCCGAGGTGGAACAGCACGATGCCGAGGTACATCGGGTGCCGCACCAGCGCATACGGGCCATCGGTCTTCAGGGCGTGGCCCTGGAAGACGTCCATGCGGATGCCGTAGCTGCGGCCCAGCGACCACATCGCCCAGGCCGCGAACACCGCCGACCCCAGCGCGATCGCGAGGCCGAGGAACCGCAGGCTCTGATCGAGGTCGATCGCGAGCGGCTGCACGTAGGCCACGACGAAGGGCAGCCAGACGAGAGGCGGGTAGTACTGGATCCACCACGGCGCGTCCGCGACGAGTAGGTGCGCGCGCTGACCGCGCAGGATGCGCAGCGCGGCGGCGGACAGGAAGATGAGGTGCGCCGATAACAGCACCGCGATGCGCAGCGAGCGGTCGTCCATCGGAGGATTGTCGTGGTCGTTGGAACGTCGGGTCGAAGGCCCTAAACTTGGGCGGTCACCGCTGCGTTCCCGGGCAGATTGAGCAGGTGGTGAGCTCCGCTGACTGTAGATCAGCCGCCTCTGGCTGTGGGGGTTCGATTCCCTCTCTGCCCACCGTGTGATGTGTCGAGACATCGGAGACGATGTCCCGAGACATCGTAGACGTCACGCCGACTGCCGCTGGTAGTCGCGCGTCGGATCGAGGACCAGCTCCCTTCGCAGCTCGCAATCGCCATCGATGATTCGGATGTCGCGGTCAGCGACGAAGAGCACGAGCGTTCAACGGTGGAGAGTCACGAATACTGCGGACGTTAACGTTCACATAGGATGTTCCGGACCAAGATGTTGGACGTTAAGCTATCCCGGTTCAACCCCCTCGAGCGGATCCTCGTGTACGACGACTTCAACAGCGGCACGCACGGCTGGGTCGAGCTGATCGGCAACTACGACGGTAGAGCCGACCTCGACACGCTCGACGGTCACATGCGCGATTTCCGCCCGCCGCAGCTGAGCTCGTGCAGCTTCTTCGACGTCGGTACCCACGGCGCGATGTCCGGCACGTACGCGCTCAAGGTCGCGACGCGGCCCGAGGCCGGGCACACCGCGGTGGCCATCCGGCGGCTGACGA
>DASYUC010000096.1:0-39979 GCA_036001645.1 Candidatus Limnocylindria bacterium | reverse complement strand
GCAGCCAGGCCAGGGGCAGGGACAGCCGGGCAGCCCCAACCCGGGCGCGCAGGGACCCGCACAGAGCGGGCAGCCGAACGCCGGCGCGTCGCCGCAGCCCGGCTCGAACCCGGGTCAGCCGCAGGAGCCGACGAGCGATCCCACGAACTCGACCGATCCGAACGCGCAGCCGTCGCCGGAGCTGCGCCCAGCGCTCGACGAGTTCCGCCGCGGGCTCACCATCGACGAAGCGCTCCGCGTGCTCGATGCCCTGCGCGGCGAGCAGCGCGGTGTAGGCCAGCTGCTCGAGGGTCCACGCAAGGCAACGGGCGGCGAGTATTGAAGGAGCGCGCGAAAGCGATCAAGCGCGATACCTATGCCGTCTATTTCGCGTGCCGGGATCCGCGGACTCCGTGGTATGTGAAGCTGTTCGCTGGTGGAGTCGTCGCCTATGCGCTCAGCCCGATCGACCTTATCCCGGACTTCATTCCCGTCCTCGGCTATCTCGACGATCTGATCCTCGTCCCCCTGGGGATCGCCCTCGCCGTCAAGATGATCCCCGCGCCTGTTCTCGTCGACTGCCGTGCCAGGGCGCAGAGCGCGGCCGAACGGCCGACGAGTCGGACAGCCGCCGCGATGATCGTCGCGATCTGGCTTATGGCCGCGGGTCTGCTCATCTGGCTCGTGTACCGGGCTCTCAGCTAGATCTCGATCGTCCTTCCGACGCCGCGCTCGCGTGCGAGCCGCAGCACCAGCGCCGCCGCCGCGGCATCCTCGACGGCGACGCCGACCGACTTGTACAGCGTGAGCTGGGACGGCTCGGCGCGACCTGGCCGCGCGCCGGACACGATCTCGCCGAGCTCCGCGTGCACGTGCGTCGCCTCGATGAGGCCATCGCGGATCGGCCAGAGCAGGTCGTTGGACCCGCCCGGCGGCGGCGCGAGTGCGGCGGCGCGCGATTCGACGACGACGAGCGCCGCGGCGACGGTGTCGCCGTCGACCTCGCGGCCGGCGGTGTTGTAGCCGACCGAATTCACATGCGTGCCGGGGCGTAGCCACTCGCGGCGCACGACCGGTTCCGCGCTGTGGGTGCACGCGCAGACGACGTCGGCGGCGCGCACGGCATCCGCGAACGATGCGGCGCGCACCACGGCGCCGGTCTCCGCGGCGATCTCGCGCGCGAGCGCCGAGGCCCTGGCCATGTCGCGCGCGCCGATCACGATCTCGCGGAAGCGACGGACGCGCGGCAGTGCGCGAAGGTGAGCGCGCGCCTGCACACCGGCGCCGAGCACCGCGAGCGTCGCGGCGTCCTTCCGCGCCAGCAGATCCGTCGCGAGCGCGGACCCCGCGGCGGTCCGCGCCGCCGTGATCGCCTCGCCGTCCATGAACGCCGCGGGCGTTCCGGTCAGAGGATCGAAGGCGACGATGACCGCTTGGTGCGTGGGCCGGTCGGTGTTGCGCGGAAAGAGCGAGACGAGCTTCGTCGTGAGCGCGCCCGCGCCGGGCAGGTAGGCGGGCATGGCAGCGAGGAGCGCGTCTTTCTCGGCGACGAGGGCCGCGATGCGCGTGGGCATCGACGCCCGTCCGGCCGAGAGGTCGGCGAGCGCGGCCCCGACCGCGGCGCGAAGCGCATCGGGATCGAGGAGCGATTCGACCTCGCGTTTATCCAGGACGAGCACCCCGCGGATGCTATCGACGCGCGCGGACCGCCCGCGGGGGTCGTATCGTTCTCGTGTATGTGTCGAAGCATCAAGACGCTCCGCGGGACGGCCCCCGCCTCCGACGAGGAGGTCCGGGCGGCGGCGCTCCAGTTCGTCCGCAAGATCAGCGGATTCCGGGCCCCGGCGCCGGCCAACGCGCAGGCCTTCGACGCGGCTGTCAGAGAGATCACGGCCTCGTCCGAGCGGCTCCTGCAGCGGCTGCCGGCCAAGCGGAGCCGGCCCGTGGCTACGCCAACTGACGTATAGGGCCTAATTAGGGCGTTTCGGCTGGCCCCCTCCCCGTTAGAGGGATAGACAGACCAGTTAGCCGAGCCACACTTCCCGCAATTGGCTTAACCGGCGTTCGCGCCGGCTTGGAGGGCAAGGGTCAAATGACGCTTCTGCGTAAATGTCTGTATCTGGCGCTCGTGGCTCTGATGGTGGCGAGCTGCGGCGGCGCCGGTCCCGCCGCGAAACCGACACCGGATGCGCTGGCCGGGACTTTCACCACGAAGGGCGGCGGCGGCGCGCTTGACGCCGTGAAGGCCCTGACGAGTGGCTTCTCGGCGGTCCACCCGACGGTGGTCTGGCAAGGATTCGACGACGTTGGCTCAGACGCCGGCGTTTCGCTGACGGTCAGCGGCACCGTTGACCTCGGCTTCATCAGCCGCGATCTCCGGGCAGCCGAAAAGGGCACGGTCGAGACGCTCGCGATCGGCGCGTCCGGGACGGGCGTCGGGCTCAACTCGACGAACCCGATCAAGGCCCTGACCAAGGATCAGGTCGCGAAGATCTTCACTGGCCAGATCACCGACTGGAAGGATGTCGGCGGTACCCCGGGCAAGATCCGGGTGCTGCTGCGCGAGCCCGAGTCCTCGACGCGCTCGGCGTTCGAGTCCTACTTCTTTGGCTCGACCAAGCCGGTCTACTCGAAGGACGCCGTCGAGGTGTTCCAGATCGACGAGACGCTCAAGGCCATCGGTTCGTTCAAGGACTCGATCGGAATGATGACGATGAACGCGAAGGCGTTCAGCACCGCCGACGTACGGATGCTCACGATCGACAACATCGCCGCGACACGTGAGACCCTTGCGAACGGCACCTACCCGATCCGCCGTCCCCTGTTCTTCGTGTACCACCCGGAGCCGACGAAGGTGAAGCCGACGATCAAGGCGTTCATCGACTTCGTGAAGGGACCCGACGGGCAGAAGATCCTGGCAGGCCTCTAGGGCTCGGCGTGCGCTTTCTCAATCAGCTCTTTGCACCGAGTCTGCTCCGCGCGCTCGTTGGTCGGACGATCGCGGTGGCCGTGGGCGCCCTCGTGCTGCTCGCGGCCGTCGCGCTCTACGAATCCAATGATCTGATCACGAAGCAATTCGACGACGAGGCGACGATCGTCGCGCAGGCCGCTTTGAACGACATTCGCGATCAGTCGGAAATCCTCCAACGGCAAGCGTCGCTCCTTGCCGGTCTGCCGAATGTCCGCGAGCTCGCCGAAGCGAAGGACCGCAACGCGCTCGACGCGTTCCTCCTTCCGCAGAAGTCCCGGCTGCTGGTCACCTTCATGAACGTCGCCGACCTGGATGGCGTGCTCATCGGTGGCGCGCAGGACTTCACGCCCGGCGACAAGCTCAAGCCCGACCTCGTGGAGTTGGTCAAAGCACGAGCCCAGCAGTCCTGGTCGCTGTACGACGAGACCCAGGGGATCGTGATCCGCGCCATCTACGTGATCCGCGGAAAGGACCAGGAGCCGATCGGGTACATGGAAGTCGGCTCGGTCCTGGACAACGCGTACCTCAAGACGATCAACACGAAGAGCACGGGCGCCACGGCGAGTGACGCACAGCTCGCGCTGGTCTGGAACGGCATCGTGCGCGCGTCGACGACGACGATCCCGCCGAATGTGGCCTTCCCGACGGTCGACCAGGTCGACAACGCGGTCGGCGACGTCTTCGTCCAAGAGGTCGACCTGAATGGCCAGAATTACTACGGCATCTTCCAGGTGATCCGGGCGCAGGTGGGCAAGCCGGGCGTGCTCGCCGTGATGCTGCCGCTGCAAGGTCTGAATACCGCGCAGCAGACGTTGCTCGGGATCCTGTTCGTCCTCGCCACGGGCCTCATCGCGCTCGTCACGTTCTTCGCCTACCGCTCGGCGACGGCGATGACCACACCGCTTGCGCAGCTCGCCGCAGCGGCGCAGCAGATCGAGGCAGGGGATCTCGGCGTGCGCATTCCCCAGCGCTCGCAGCACGAGATCGGCACGCTCGAGCGCGCGTTCGACACGATGGCCCGGTCACTGAGCGAGCGCGAGCGCGCGCAGCAGGAGTACCTGGCCGAGGTGCGGACCGTGAACGAGGTGGCGGACGCCGTCGTCGGTGTGACCGACCGCGAGCGGATCTTCGCAGAGTCGCTGTCGCGCATGGTGGCCCTCTTCCACGCCGACGGTGCCTCGATCGTCATCCGCGAGGACGCGCCGGGCTCGCCGCAGGGATCGGGCGGACGGCTCATCGCCCCGACGACGATCGGGATCGACGCGGACACGGCGGTGATGCTCGCGACGCGCGTGCTGGTGAATCCGGTGTACGACCCGAACCAGATCCAGCACCTGCACGTCCCGCAGAGCCCGATGCCGCACGTCGCGCACATTCCCCTGTCGGCACGCGGCCGCGCTGCCGGCCTCCTCTCCGCCTACTTCAAGACGCCGCGGGAGATCACCGATACCGAAGCGCGCGCTCTACGCACCATCGCACGGCTGGTGAGCGTCGCGAAGGAGAACGCCGACCTGGTCAACGAGCTGAAGGACAACAACCTGCAGCTCGAGCGCGCGAACCGCCTGAAGAGCGAGTTCCTCGCATCCGTGAGCCACGAGCTGCGTACCCCGATGAATGCGATCATCGGATACACGAAGCTCATGCTCGACGGGCTCGACGGCGATCTCACCGAACAACAGACCGCCGACCTCGAGCGTGTCGTGCAAGCAGCGGACAACCTCCTTGGGCTCATCAACGGCCTCCTCGACCTCGCGAAGATCGAGGCCGGCAAGATGGAGCTCAACGTCGAGGAAGTCGACATCCCGCTCGTCATCGACGACGTCATCGAGCTCATGCGCGCGAGCGCCGACGCGAAGGGCCTCAGCCTCCGGGCAGACATCGGCAGCGCACTGCCGACCGCGTGGGCGGACCGCGCGCGCATCCGCCAGGTACTGGTGAACCTCGTGGCCAACGCCGTGAAGTTCACGGAGCACGGCGGTGTGACGATCCGCGCGACGGTCGTCGACGGCTGGATCACGCTGGCGGTCGTGGACACCGGCGTGGGCATCCCGCCGGAAGCGCAGACGTACATCTTCGATGAGTTCCGCCAGGTCGATGCCTCCACGACGCGCCGCTACGGCGGCACGGGTCTGGGCCTGGCGATCTCGAAGCGGCTCATCGCGCTGCACGGCGGCCGCATCTGGGTCGACAGCAGCGTTGGCGTCGGCAGCTCGTTCCTGTTCACTCTTCCGGTGCGCGTGCGCGCCGCGGCGCTTGCCGACGGCGGCTTGACCGGCGCGGTGGTGAGGTCATGACCGTGGCTCGGGCCATCGCGCGGGTGCTCGTCATCGAGGACGAGGCGAACAACCTCGACGTCGCGCAGCGCATCATCCGCGCCGCCGGTCATGAGGCGATCGTAGCGACGGATGGCCAGAGCGGCCTCGATGTCGCGCGCGCCGAGCGTCCCGACGCGATCCTGGTGGACCTGCTGCTCCCGCGCGTCGACGGGTGGACCGTCACGCGCACGCTCCGCGCGGAGCCGTGGGCGGCCCGCATCCCGATCATCGCGGTCTCGGCGCTCGCGATGCAGCAGGACCGCCAGCGCGCGATCGACGCGGGCTGCGACGACTTCGTGTCCAAGCCGTACGCGCCGGCCGAGCTTCGCGCGGTGCTCGCGCGGTTCCTCCCCGAGAGTCCGACGGTGAGTACGGGAACGAGGCGACACGATCCGGCGGTGGCGCCGGTCGACCGTCTTGGCACGGTGCTCGCCGTCGACGACGAGCCCGCGAACCTCGATCTCATCTCGCGCCGGCTCGCTGCGCTTGGCTGCGCGGTGCTACGCGCGTCGAGCGGTGAGCAGGCGCTCGCGATCGCCGAACGCGATCGCCCGGATCTCGTGCTGCTCGACGTCATGATGCCGGGCATCGACGGCTGGGAGACGTGCCGTCGACTCAAGGTGAACGCGCTGACCTCGTCCATCCCGGTGATCTTCGTCACCGCGAAGGACCAGGCCGACGACGTCGTGACCGGATTCGAGGCGGGCGGCGTCGACTACGTCGCCAAGCCGTTCGAGCCGGTCGAGCTCGCTGCCCGTGTGCGCAGCGCGCTGTTCACGAAGCGGCTGCAGGACGAGCTGCGCACGAGCAACCAGGAGCTCCTCAAGGTAGAGCGGTCGCGGCAGGAGCTGATCGGCATGCTCGGCCACGACATCCGCAACCTCGCGAACAGCGTCGTGGCCTTCCTACAGCTCGTCGGCATGGGTCAGCTCGACCCGTCGCGACCGGAGTTCGCCGAGCTGCTGGGCCTTTCCGAATCGAACGTCAGCGAGATGCTGCGGATGGTCAATGCTCTTCTCGACGTGTACAAGCTCGAAGAGGGCCGTCTCGAAGCGGTGCCGCAGGCGATCCGCCTCGATGAGCTCGCGCGCAAGAGCGTCTCGCAGGTGAAGCCCGAGGCGCGCGCGAAGAACATCACCGTCACGAGCGAGGTGGGGGACGCCACCGTATTCGTCGACGACGGCCTTGTCGTCCGCGTGCTGACGAATCTGCTCGCGAACGCGGTGAAGCACACACCCTCCGGCGGCAAGGTGCGCGTGGAAGCGCGCAAGGCCGACGAGGGAACCGACTTCGTGCTCATCCGGGTCTCGGACACCGGGCCGGGCATCACGACCGAGGACGCGCCCAACGTGTTCGATCGCTTCTATCAGGGCGGCGGCGGCCGGAGCCGCGGAGGCACGGGGCTCGGTCTTGCGTTCTGCCGGCTCGCGGTCGCGCTCCACGGCGGGACGATCCGCGTCGCGAACCCGGGTCAGCCCGGCGCGATGATCGACCTCACCCTCCCGGCGGCGGCCGCGGATCACGTGGCGGTGTCGGCATGAAGGACATGAAGACCGTCGTCCTCGACGCGACGAGCGACGCCGCGCGCCGGTTCGAGCACCGCTTCCTCGTGAACGAGGCCGTCGCGCGACTCGCGCTCCGGACGAGCGGAACGTATCTGCCGCTCGACCGCGACGACCGCCCCTATCAGTGGTCGACCACGGCATACCTCGACTCGTATGACTGGCGCATCTTCCGCGCGGCGGAGGCCGGTCAGGCGCTCCAGCTCCGCGTGCGCGAGTATCACCGCACCCGGCCGAACGAGATCTTCGCCGGCGGATCCGTCTACTTCGAGATGAAGGACGACTCCGCGAGCACGTCGTTCAAGGAGCGCTACGAGGTGCCGACGATGGCTTTGCCGGCGTACCTCCGCGGCGAACAGAAGCTGCCGCGCGACGAGAACGGACTGGTGGAGCGTGCCGATCGGACGATCGCGGGCGGCGTGCGACCGGTGGTGGTGACGCAGTACAACCGCATCGCGTACTCCGCGCCGGATGCGAGCATGCGCATCACCGCGGACCACAACCTCATGTACCTGGCCGTGCCCTGGGTCGCCAACGACGAGAGGTCGATGCCCTGCCGGATCGGGCCGGTGATCGCGCGCGAGCCCGGCGTGATCATCGAGGTGAAGTGGTTCCGGGAGCTCCCACGCTGGGCGGATGAGCTGTACTCGTACATCCGCGACCACATGGTGAACGAGCGTCCGTCGAAGTTCGTGGTCGCGCTCCGGCACCTGCTCGGCGAAGAGCAAAAGAGCCTCGCCCAGTGAGAGATCTTCCTGTTTCGATGCCGCCGGGTGCGTCGACGACTCCCACAAGCGTCGTGGTCGTCGAGGACGACCCCGCGTCGGCCGACGTCCTCCAGCGACGCCTTCAGGCGAACGGGATGAAGGTCGCCGTCGGCCGTGATGGCGGCGAAGGCATCGCGCTGGTGCGTGAGATCGTGCCCGACCTGGTGCTGCTCGATGTGATGCTGCCGGACACCGACGGCTACGACGTCTGCCTGCGCATCAAGAGCGACGGCGCGATCGCGCACATCCCCGTGATCTTCCTCTCCGCCCGAGGCGAGGTCGTCGACAAGGTGCGCGGCCTGTCGTGCGGAGCCGCCGACTACGTGACGAAGCCGTGGAACGCCGCCGAGCTGCTCGCGCGCATCGATGCCGTGCTGTTGCAGGCGCGCAACGCGCGACCGCCCCGGCTCGAGCCCGAGGCGGCGCGCCCGCAGCGCGCTCGGCCGGTCGCGGCGATCGAGCTCAAGGACGGGGCGCGCCGCGCCACGGCGGAGCGGCTCCTCGCGCCGCGATTCGACATCGCCACAGGGAGTTCGGACGGCGTGGACCTGGTGCTCGTCGACGAGGGCGTCACACCGGATCACTCCGATGACGGGACCGCCGTTCTGGTCATCGCCCGCGGTTCGGAAACACCCTCCAGCGAATTCGCGCGGCTCGACGGCGAGCTCTCGCGCCACGCCGAGATCCTCGTGCGCGAGATGCGTCTCGTGCGGAACATGGGCGCGGCCGCGGATGCGCTCATCACGCTCGCAACGGCGCTCGAAGCGCACGACCGATTCATGATGGGCCATAGCGAGCGTGTCGCGGGGCGTGCTGTCTCGATCGCGGAGCTGCTCGGGCTCGACCAGGCAGCGGTCGGGACCATCCGTCTCGGCGCGCTGCTCCGCGACGTGGGCAACGCGAAGCTGCCACCGCCGATCGTGCACAAGGCGGGCGAGCTCACCACCCACGAGCGCGAGGCGCTCGAACAGCATCCGCTACTCGGCGAAGAGCTCCTCCAACACGTGTCGCCGCTCGCGGCGATCCTGCCGATCGTGCGTTGGCATCACGAGCGTCTCGACGGTGGCGGGTATCCGGACCATCTCACGGCCGAGAAGATCCCGCTCGAGGTGCGCATCGTGAGCGTCGCCGATCGCTTCGAGGCGCTGCTCGTCGATCGTCCCGACCGCGCCGCGGTGTCGGAGCAGGAGGCCGTGCGCATCCTGCAGGGCGCCGTGGGTCGCGGTGAGCTCGATCCGGCCGTCGTCGCATCGCTTGCCGCGCAGGTGCGCTCGGGCGTCAGCCGGGAAGTGGAGCAGTGAGCGACCGGATCCGCGTGATGATCGTCGACGACGAGCGGCTCTTCGCTGAGCTGCTGCGCGTCGCGATGCGCAATGCCGATGACATCGACGTGGTCGCGGTCGCCCACGACCTGCGGAGCGCGATCGCGGCGCTCGCGGAAGCGCGACCGGATGTCGTGCTCGCGGATTACCACCTGCCCGACGGTACCGGCGCCGAGCTCGCGCGCACGGTCCGCAGGGCGCTCCCGCAGACCGCGATCGTCGTCCTCACGGGCGATCCGAGCGCGGTCACTCTTGCGGACGTCGCGCGCTCCGGCGCGGCCGGACATCTCACGAAAGAGCGCGGCTTCAGCGATGTCGTGGGCGCGGTGCGCGCCGCGGCAGCCGGGGAAGTGCTCTTCTCGTCGAGCGAGCTCCAGCGTTTGCTGCTCTCCGAGCGCAGCGAAGGGGCGACCGCGACCGAGCCCCTCACACCGCGAGAGCTCGAGGTGCTGTATCTCCTCGCCACCGGTGCGAGCACAGGGGTAGCCGCCGCATCGCTCGGCATCTCCACGGCCACCCTTCGCGCGCACGTTCAGGCGGTGCTGCGCAAGCTTGGTGCGCACTCGCGTTTGGAGGCCGTGGCGGAGGCCGCGCGCCTCGGTCTGGTGACGCTCGATTCCTGGACACGGCAGGGCCCGACCTCCCCGCGTGGGGGGAAAGTGCTCGTCCGTGACGCCTAACTCCCCACGGAGGGGGGTCGTATGAGGGGCGACCCGTCTACCATCCGCCGCATGGCAAAGCTGCTGATCGCTGATGACTTGGTGCCCATCCGCCAGATGGTCCGCATCACCCTGTCGACGCAGGGCTGGACGATCCTCGAGGCCAAGAACGGCACCGAGGCACTCGAGCTCGCGCGCGCCGAGAAGCCCGATCTGGTGCTCCTCGACGTCGACATGGGCCCCGGGCCGAATGGCTTCGAAGTCTGCCGCCAGCTCAAATCCGAGCCCGGCACGAAGGACATCCCGGTCGTGATGCTGACCGCGCACGAGAGCGAGAGCGACAAGAAGACCGGTTTCTCGGTCGGCGCGACCCAGTACCTCACGAAGCCGTTCGGGCCGCTGGAGCTCATCGACACCATTCGCGGGATCCTCGCGCACAGCTGAACCGGCCGTGCCAGAGGAAAGGCCCGAGCGGATGTCGATCGAGGTGATCGAAGTCTCTCCCCGTATCGTCGTGCCCCCAGCGGGCTCGAGCGTCGCCGGCGAGGTGTTCCGCCAGCTGTTGCAACAGGCGATCCGCGTCGCCGATCAAGCGAACTCGCAGGCCGTGCGAATGGCGAGCGACTTTGCCGAGGTCTATCGCCGCGAGCAGTCGGTGCGCCTCGACTACGAGACGAAGCTACGCGAGATGCGTCTCCTCGAGCGACAGAGCACGCGTTACGCCGAGGACCTCGCCGAGATGCTCCGCAGCGAGCGCGAGCGCCGCGAGCAGCTCGAGACGGCGCTCGAGGCGGAACGGATCGCGAACGAGGAGCTGCGGCGCACCGGTCTCCAGGGCATCAGTCACCTGCTCCTCGCCGCGACCATCAAGGATCAGACCACCGGTGCGCATCTGCTGCGCGTCCGCAAGTACGTGGAGGCGATCGGCACGCGTCTCGGTCTGCCGTCGCAGGTCGTCGAGGAATTCGGGTACTCGAGCGTCATGCACGACGTGGGCAAGATCCACACGCCGGATCACATCCTCCAGAGCGAGCACCACCTGTCGAACGAGGAGTTCGAGGTCATCAAGCAGCACTGCATCGACGGCGAGGTGATGCTCGGCCAGGCACGCTTCTTCGAGACCGCGCGCGCGATCGCGCGCGAGCACCACGAGCGCTGGGACGGTCGCGGCTACCCCGATGGGAAGAAGGGTGCCGGCATCTCGCTCGCGGCGCGCATCGTGTCCGTCGCCGACGTCTTCGACGCTCTCACCTCGAAGCGGCCGTACAAGACGGCCTGGACGATCGAGGAGGGAATGGCCGCCGTCATCGCCGGGTCCGGCGCGCAGTTCGACCCCGAGGTCGTCGCGCTCTTCCAGTCGCTCCAGGCCGACGGCAGCATCGATCGCATCAGGCAGGAGGTCGCGACCGCGCAGCTCGACTGACCCTGCGTCCGGTCCACGCGAGCGCCCCGCCACCCACGGCGCTTGCCGCGCACGACAATCCCACGAACACCGCGAGCGCCAGCGTGACGAACCAGCCCGGCACGTCCGCGTAGCGCGCCACGAGCTCCGCGACCGCTCCGCTGATGATGACCGCGCGCAGCGCGCCACCGACCAGACCCGCGACCGCGCCGGCGACGGCACCGGCACGCAGGGCGGCGCGGTCGTCGGCGGCGAGGTGCCCGAGCACGAGGTACACGACGGTGCTCGCGAGGAGGCCGGCCGCGGTCAAGAGCACGCCTCCGCCCTCGAGCCGTGGTCGTCCCACCGCCTCCGCGAGCTGCTGCGCGCTCACGCTCGCCTCGATCGCGCCGATCGCGATCAGCAGGACGATGGCGAGGACGCAGCGGATCAGGCTCATGGGCGGGGGTTGGCGGGGGCGGAACGCCCGCCTGGCAAGTCCTCCTCGCCGCGCATGAACGTGGTGCCGACGAACGCGACGGCCGAGATCACGCCGACGAACAGCCAGGCCGCCCAGAAACCGAAGGTCTGTACGGCGTAGCCCATCGCCGGCGCGCCGACCATCACGCCGCCGGTGCCGCCGATCGCCGCGAGACCCTGCGCCGCGCCGGGCGCGCCCGGCAGCGATGCGGCGGCGGTGTTGAACACCGCGGAGTAGGGAAGACCCACGCCGATGCCCACGAGGATGGCGCCGCCGAGCGCGATCGGCAGGGGACGGCCGGGTATGGCGAGCAGCGCGACGCCGACCACGATCGCGAGGTCGCCGATGCGCATCACCCGCCGCGTCGGCACGTGCTCGCGCGCGAGCAGGAGACCACCGATCGGCCGTGCGAGCACCGCGAGAACGAGCAGGAGCGAGCCGAGCAGGCCCGAGAGCTCAAGGGGGAGGCGGAACTCTCGCAGCAGATACACCGTGATCCACGTGCCCGAGGAGATCCCGAGCCCGAAGCCGGCGACGTGTTGCAGGCTGGTCCACCAGCAGTTCGCGCAGCGCAGCGCGTCGCGGATGTTCCCCGGTCGCGCGACGCGGGGCACCGACGGCGCGCGCCACCACAGGGCGGCGGCCGTCCCAACGAACGCGGCTTCGGCCCAGAACGCGCCGCGCCAGCCACCGAGCGCCGCGGCGAGCGGCGGCATCGCCACGAGCGCGATCGCGCTGCCGAGAGGAAATCCACCGCCGTAGAGGCCGAGCGCGAAGTGGTTGCGTCTCTCTCCGTAGAGCCCGGCGAGATAGCGCGCGGCTGCGACGAACGCGAGCGCCGAACCGATCCCCTGTATCGCTTTCGCAACGAGCGCGACCGAGTAACTTGGCGCCGCCGCGAAGGCGACCGTGCCGGCGGCCGAGACAGCAAGCCCCGCACCGACCATGCGCTTCGGACCAAGCTGCTCAGCAAGCCCGGTGGTGAGCAGCGTGGTCGCCATGTACGTCGTGAACAGTGCGGTGGAGAGCAGCCCCACGCCCAGATCGCTCAGCCCGAAGTCGGCAGCGACCAGCGGAATGAGCGGCGCGTGGTCGGCATAGGTGAAACCGAACGCGATCGCGCCGAGCGAGAGGAGGGCGACGGCTAGGCGCACGTGCCGACCCTACGTGAACTCGCGCGAAGTGGCCTGTATCCTCCGCGCCGAACCGATCTGTGACGCAGTACGTATTCCGTTCGTATCAGGCGCGACAAACGACGCGGAGGGGGTCCATGCGCAGGTTGTCGGCGGTCCTTGGGGCGGCGCTGCTCGTCGCCGTCTCGTGCGCTCAGGCACCGACGAGCACCGGAACCTCGCCGAGCCCACAGGCTTCGGCATCGGAGCAGCCACAGGCCGGAGGTCGGATCGTCGCCGGCGCGACCGGCGATCCGAAGACGATGCAGCCGGTCATCTCGACCGACACGCAGTCGAGCTTCGTGTGGGGCTGGTTCTATCTCGGGCTGACGCGCGCGAACTACAAGACCGGTGAGACCGAGCCGAACCTGGCCGAGAAGTTCGAGATCTCGAAGGACGGGCTCACGCTGACGTACACGCTCCGCGACAACCTCGTCTGGAGCGACGGCTCACCGTTCACCGGTGACGACTACAAGTACACGGTCGAGGCCGTCGCGCGCAGCGTGAAGACGGTGCGCAAGAGCACCTTCCAGGACGTCGTCGGCTGGGCTGACTACCGCGACGGGAAGACCGACTCGCTCGCGGGCGTCACCGTCAGCAACGGCGGTAAGACGATCGAGGTCAAGTTCACCAAGGTCTTCTGCCCGGCGACCGCCGCGATGGGCGGCGCGGGTGGCGGCATCCTGCCGAGCAAGTACTTCAAGACGGTCTGGAACAACAAGACCACCGATACGAAGACGAACATCGACGACAACGCGCTGAACATGAGCCCGCCTGCTTCGATGGGCCCGTTCGTGTTCAAGGACTTCAAGCCCGGCGTGCAGGTGACGCTTGCGCGGAACGACAAGTACTTCCGCGGAGCGCCGCTCATCGAGGAATTCGTCGTGAAGAACTACGCCGACGCGACGGCGATCAAGAACGCGCTGGTCACCGGCGAGGTCACCTACTACTCGGTCGAGGCGAAGGACTACGACGAGGTCTCGAAGGTGGACAGCCTCAAGGGCGTCCGCTTCAAGTCCTCCGGCTACACGTACATCGGCTGGAACGCGAAGGCGGCAAAGGCACCATGGCTCGCGAACCGGGACGTGCGGCAGGCGCTCTGGTACGGCATCAACGTCAACGCGATCATGCAGAAGATCCTCTTCGGGCTCGGCACGCAGGTGTACGGACACAACCCGCCGACCTCGTGGGCCTATGACCCGAGCGGCCTCACGCAATACAACAACGACGTCGCGAAGGCGAAGTCGCTCCTCGAGAAGGCCGGCGCGAAGATGGGTACCGACGGCGTCTATCGCTGGACCGACGGGCAGCCCATGAAGATGCGCATCGAAACGAACCAGGGCAACAACGCGCGCGAGACGATCCTGCAGTTCGCGCAGGAGCAGTACAAAGCGATCGGCATCCAGATCGATCCGCTGCTCGAGTCGTTCAACGCGCTCCTGGAGCGCACCGACCCGGGCACCGACTACGAGGGCTTCATCATCGGCTGGTCTCTCGGCGCCGATCCGGATCCCTACTCGATCTGGCACTCGAGCCAGCAGGGCAAGGGTCAGTTCAACAACGTCGGCTACAACAGCGCGGCCGTCGACCAGGCGCTGCTCGAGAACCGCAACGGCCCCGACTGCACCCAGGCGGCGCGAAAGACGGCGCTCAAGAAGGTCGACCAGAACCTGAACCAGGACGCGCCGTATACGTTCCTCTACGCCGCGGACATCCTGTTCTTCGCGAACAAGCAAGTGCAGAACGCCGACCCGAACACGTACAGCAACACCTGGAACATCGAGAAGTGGTGGTTCAAGAAATAGCCGTCTAGCGCGACCGGGCGCGGCCCGGGCGGAGCGATCCGTCCGGGCCGCGCGGTTGGAGGCGAATGGGCCGATTCATCCTGCGCCGGCTGGTCCAAGCGATCCCGACGCTGTTCGGCGTGCTCGTGCTCACGTTCCTGCTCACGCGTCTCTCGCCCGCCGATCCGGTGCAGCTCATGCTCGGCGGCCAGTACGACATCACCGTCGAGGACCGAGAGCGGCTGCGTGAGTCGCTCGGTCTGAACGACCCGCTGCCGTTCCAGTTCGTCACCTGGCTCTGGCACGTGATCCAGCTCGACTTCGGCAACTCCTTCTATTACCACCGGCCCGTCATCCAGATGATCGGCGAGCGGATCCCGAACAGCCTGCAGATCTCGATCAGCGCTCTTCTCATCACTCTTGCCGTCGGCGTGCCGCTCGGCGTGATCGCCGCGCTCCGGCGCGGCGGACCCGTGGACCACGCGATCCGGATCTTCTCGGTGAGCGGGCATGCCATCCCGACGTTCTGGTTCGGGCTCATCTTCGTGCTCGTGCTCGGCGTGCAGCTCCGGTGGTTCCCGATCGGCAGCATGAATGTCGTCGGCTCCGACTGCAGCCTGTGCTGGGACCGCATCTGGCATCTGATCGGACCCGTCGCGGTGATCTCGATCGGCGGCATCGCGAACCTTCCGCGGATCCTGCGCACCGAGGTGCTCGAGGTCATCTCGCAGGACTACGTCCGCACCGCGCGCAGCAAGGGATTGAAGGAGAAGGTCGTCATTTCGGGGCACGTGCTGCGCAACGCCCTCATCCCGGTCGTGACGCTGTTCGGCGGCCTGCTGACGATCTTCGTCGGCGGCTCGCTCGTGATCGAGCAGGTCTTCAACTGGCCCGGTCTCGGCCGGCTGACGTTCGAGGCGGCGATCAACAAGGATTACCCGGTCGTGCAGGCGGGCGTCGTGTTCTCCAGCCTGCTGCTGATCCTCTCGTACATCCTGCGGGACATCAGCTACGCGATCGTCGATCCGCGGATCAAGGTGCGCTGATGGCCACCGACGCGACGACCGTCGCCCCTGTCGCGATCCCGCCGGCCGAGATCCGGCGGGCCACGGCCGGTCTGTGGTCTGACGCGCTGTGGCGGCTGCGCCGTGACCCGACGACGATCGGTGCGCTCATCGTGCTCATCACGATGGTCGCGCTGGCGCTCGGCGCCGACGTGCTCGCGGACAACGTCTTCCACTGGAGCTTCAGCAAGCAGGACATCCTGTCGAGCTACGAGAAGCCGAGCCTTTCTGAGCCGGCGATGTGGCTCGGCAGCGACCAGCTGGGACGCAGTCAGATCGTGCGCCTCCTGTACGGCGCGCGCGTCTCGCTCTTCATCGGCACGTTCGGCGCCGCCACCTCGATGATCATCGGCATCATCCTCGGCGTGACGGCCGGCTACTTCCGCGGTTGGTGGGATGACCTCGTCGTGTGGCTCGTCACGACGCTGAACAGCATCCCGACGCTGTTCCTCCTGCTGATCGTCGGCCTGCTGTTCCGGCTCGCGCCGCTGCCGCTCGCGATCTTCCTCGGCGCGCTCGGCTGGCTCGGGATCGCGAACCTCGCGCGAGGTCAGACCATCTCGCTGCGCGAGCGGGAGTACGTGCTCGCGGCGCGGACGATCGGTGCGACGCCGCTCCGCGTCATGGCGCGGCACATCTTCCCGAACATCCTGCCGCTCATGATCATCCTGGCGATGACCGATGTCGGCGGTCTCATCCTCACCGAGTCGGCGCTGTCGTACCTCGGCTTCGGCATCCAGCCGCCGGTGCCGTCGTGGGGGAACATGCTGACCGGCGCGACGCAGTTCCTCTCCAAGGGGCCGTGGCTCGTCTATGCGCCCGGCGTGATGATCTGGATCACGGTCCTGTGCCTGTACCTGGTCGGGGACGGCCTGCGAGATGCGCTTGATCCGCGGCTTCGCGGGGTGGGGGGCAGCGCCCGGAAATAGCCCTTGCGTCCCTGGTGTTCTCATGATTACATCGCAAGCAGGTAATCAGGAGGCTGGAATGGGCGCAAATGACGAGCTGAAGGGCTGGTTCGCCGGCCGCATCCCGAAGGACTGGTTCACGGGCGCACCTGAGGTGCGCGCCGATCGTGACGAGATCTGGGTCATCGGCACGCTCGCGGACGTACCGCTACCGAGCGACGCGGGTCCGGAGGCCGCGAACGCGGCTCGGTCCGGCCGTATCAAGCAGCACCGGGAGGACACCCGCGAGCTGCGGGTGCAGATCTCGGAGGAGGCGCAGAAGCGGTTCGGTCGCCCGGTGGCGTGGGGCGCACGCTGCGGCGACGCGCGTGAGATGTTCACGCATCTCGCGGTCCCGGCGATGACGCGGCTGCGTCTCCCGGAGCGCGAGGTGCTGGACGCGCTGGTGGACTCCGGCGTGGCGCGCAGCCGCGCACACGCGCTCGCGTGGTGCGTGCGTCTGGTGGAGCAGAACCAGGACGAATGGCTCAAGGAGCTGAAGGCTGCGGTCGAGCAGGTCGGTGCGGTCCGGCAGCAGGGCCCACTCAACTGACCATGGCGACCGAGATCCGGCGTCCTCCCAGCGCCGACTCCGATCCCGCGAGCGCGCTTCTCGATGCGTACTCGCAGGCAGTCATCCGCGTCGTGGAACGGGTGACGCCCGCGGTCGGGCACGTGCGCCGCGGCCGCAGCGGCGGCAGCGGCGTGGTCATCGCGCCGGACGGGTACGTCCTGACGAATTCGCACGTCGTCGACGGCGCGGACGAGGTCGAGGTGGTGTTCGCCGAGGGCGCGACCTATCGCGCACCTGTGGTCGGCACCGACGCCGCCACGGACCTCGCACTGGTGCGCGTGCTTGGCCCCTCGCTGCCTGCGGCCGAGCTCGGCGACTCGGATGCGCTGCGCGTCGGTCAGCTCGTGATCGCGATCGGCGATCCCCTGGGTCTGCAGTCGACCGTGACCACCGGCGTCGTCAGCGCGCTCGGACGCTCACTTCGCGCGAAGGATGGCCGGATCATCGAGAACGTCATCCAGACCGACGCGGCGCTGAACCCGGGCAACTCGGGCGGTCCGCTGGTCGACACGCACGGCAAGGTGGTCGGCGTGAACACCGCGATCATCGCGATGGCACAGGGCATCGCGTTCGCGATCCCGGCCGCCACCGCGCGGCTCGTCGCGACGGCGCTGATCCGCGATGGTCGTGTCCGCCGCGCATACCTCGGCATCTCGGGCGCGGCGACGGCGATCGGCCGGCAGCTGGCGCTATCGCTTGGACTCGGCGTCCAGTCGGGGATTCGCGTCCTCGAGGTCACGCCGAACTCGCCGGCGCGCCGCGCGGGGGTTCGTGAAGGCGACATCCTCGTCGCGCTCGACGGAGCGGGTCTCGCGACCTTGTCGGATCTGCAGCGCGCGCTGACGGCGGAGCGCGTGGGGACGCCCACGCTCGTGACGCTCGTACGGCGCGGGGAGCGGGTCGTGCTCCCTCTCACTCCGGACGAGGCGCGCTAGCCCCCTATCGCCGACGGCTTACCTCGAGCGCTGAATACGTCGCGACGGAGTAGGGGACCAGGTAGGTGAGCGCGACCTTCGCCGCGAGGAGCGGTGTGATCGCGCCGCTCAGGACCACGTCGAGCTGATTGATCGCGAACAGGATCGTTCCAACGACGAGGCCGACCCCGAGCGCGCGGTCGCGAACTCGCGGGTACGCGACCGCGTGCCGGCCGCACCGGACGTCCGCGCCGCCGCCCGTCGTGGGGAAGGCGTAGCGGGCCGCCCGGCCACAGACGTCGCAGCGAGCCTCGCTCAGACCGGATCGAGTCCCAGCGCGACGCGCCCGCTGAACTGGTACTGGCGCTGTTCGTGGAGCGGGTGGAAGCGGATCCCCTGAATGTCGCGGATGCAGCGCTCGAGGCCGAGCGCGCGGAAGAACGAGCCGCCGCCGGCCGCTTCCATCGCGAGGTACCCCGCGCGAACGACCGCCCGCGCCACGATCGTCTTCCGCTTGAACGTGAGGTCGGCGTTCGCGACGTTCGGCGTGTAGTCGGTGCTCGCGAGCGCGACCATGTCCGCAAGCGTGGCCTGCGCGATGAGGAGCTCGGTGTCCATCTCGCCGATGAGCGACTGCGTGATCCCCTCGTCGCGGCGCTTCGCAGCCTGCGCCACGGCTATCTCGCGCGCCGCTTCCGCGACACCGACATAGGCCGACGTGATGAGCGGGAAGATGAGCGGCACGGCGACGTTGAAGAACTGATGCCACTTACCCTTCGGGCGGCGCACGCTCACTGACGCGTCCTGCACGGTGACACCTTCGATGACGATGTCGTTGGAGCCCGTGCCGCGCATGCCCATCGTCCGCCAGTTGTCCAGGATCTTCACGCCGGGACCGTGGAGGTCGACGCCGAAGTGCAGCACCGTCGGACCCTTATCGGGATCGTCGTACACACCGGTCGTGAGGAGCAGGTCGCCTGAGGGCGAACCGCTGCTGAAGATCTTGCGCGCGCTGAACGTGTAGGACCCGTTCTCCTTCACGAGCGTGCCCGAGCCGTCGAGCCAGTCGGATCCACCGCTCGAGATGAGCACGAGCTCGTCCTTCGCGATACGCCTCAGCAGTGGCTCGGCCGGAGGCGTCGCGCCATGACGGTGGCGCCACACGAGACCCTGTAGCAGGTGCGAGTGCATGGAGTACGCGAGCGCCGTCGAGCCGCAGCCCCGCGCGATGGTCCGGATGATCGCGCAGTGGTCGGCGTAGCTCGCTCCGCCCCCGCCGAGGTCGGCCGGAATGGGAGCCGAGAAGAGCTTCGCCTCGCGGAGCTTCGCGTAGTTCTCAGCGACGAAGGTGTCGCCCGCGTCGTGGCCGGCGGCTCGGGTTGCGAAGTCGGCGGAGAGCTGTTGTGCCTTCTCGGCCCACGCGGTCGTGGCGCCAGGTGCGGATGCGGAAACGGTCAAGGTCACTGTCGTCCTCCCTTACCCCAGCGGGGATCTGGCCCAAGAATGCCGCGTCCCCGGCCACGCGGAAAGTACACCCCCGCTGGTTGGGTCTGAGCCCGTTCGCGGCGGTGACGCGTGACAGCCTCTACTCGGCCGCCTTCTTCAGGAACTGCACCCAACCAGGTATGCGCGTGTAACCCATCTCGGCGTTCAGGTGGAGGATCGGCGCGTTCTCGCCGTCGTTCTCGGTGCGTACGCGCTTCACGCCGAGCGCGATCGCCTGCATGACCGTTTCGAGCTTGAGCGCACGCGCGACACCGCGGCCGCGCACCTTTCGCGCGGTCCCGGTCCAGTCCGTCCAGACGTTCCCGCGGGTCGGTGGATAGGAGAGGACGGAGATCCCGACGATGTCGTCGCCCTGACGGGCGATCCACATGCGGTCGAGGCGAACCGTCGGCGCGTCGAACCAGCGAACGAACACCTCGAACGGCTGGCGGACGTGCGGGATCGTTGTCGGAACGTCGGTCGCCGCCTCTTCGCTCATCTCGTGGATCTTGTGGAATTTGTCGGGGTCGCGGTCCTGGTCGATCGTCTGGATCGTGATGCCCGCGGCGCGCATCTTCTCGCGGCTCTCCGCGGCCATCGCCTCGAGCTTGCCGCGCCGCGCGGCGAGGTCGAGCTCCCAGGCTTTGCTCTGCCGCTCTTCGCGATATCCACGACCGGCGTAGAACTTCGTAAGCCATACGTCATCCGAGCGCGCGTACGTCGCGAAGATCCGCGTGCCGGTGGAGCGCGCCCGCTCCTCGATGACGTCGAACACCGTCGCCATTGGCGCGTCGGTGCGCTCCGCGGGGAGCAGCTCGAAACCGAGACGACCGTACCGCTTCTTCATCTGGTCCCACGGTGCGTGGTTGTGGCGCGCGTAGCCGATCGGCGTGTCTCCGCGAAGCACGACGAAACGCTCGTTCGTCCAGGCCGGGTCGTCGGTGGCCCACCAGTGTCGCCAGGACGCGGGATCCTCCGGCTCGTCGGGGCGCATCGCGGTCGCGACGTCGGCTGCGAAGGCGGCGTCGTCGAGCGTGGCCGGCCGGAAAACGAGGCCGCCGCGGCGCAACGTGAGAGACGGATCGGTGGTCGTGGGCATGTTGGCAGTGTATGCGCGCAACTGGCGTGGAACATGCCGCGCGCGATGCGTGTTCTGTGAAGACAGATACATTCCGCATGGAGGGACGACATGACGCTTGACCGTGCGCGCTGGGATAAGGGCATCACCTACGACGCGTTCAAGGGCGCGATGACGCGCAACCAGGAGCGGTTCGCGCAGAACGAGAGTCGGGTCACGCTCGACCCCGAGACCGTGCGGCAGTTCAGATCTCTACCGGAGGGGGTTCGCATCCTGGTCCTCGCGGAGGACTGGTGCGGCGATGTCGTCGCCAACCTGCCCGTGCTCGGGCGGCTCGCGCAAGAGGTTCCGACGCTCGATGTGCGTGTCTTCCTCCGCGACCAGAACCTCGACCTCATGGAGCGCTGGCTCAATCAGGGGAAGTACCAATCGATCCCCGTGTTCGTGTTCCTCGACCGGGACTTCCGCGAGCTCGGTCACTGGATCGAGCGGCCGGCCTCGGTGACCGAGCGGCGCGCGCAGGAACGCAGGAAGATCTTCGCGGCGCACCCAGAATTCGGTTCTCCCGAGGCACCGGTGGATCAGCTGCCCGAGGACGTGCGCACGCGCCTTCAGGCGGAGCTGCAGAAGATGCGCGACGACATGGTCCCGTTCGCGAACGCCGAGGTGCAGCGCGAGCTGCGCGAACTCGTCAGCCGGGTGGCCGTGTGACGGGCAAGCCGGTCAAGGTCAAGATCACGTACTGCGCCGAATGCGGCTACGAGCCGCAGGCGCTGGATCTCACCAAGGCCCTGATGTACGAGTTCGGTACGCAGATAGCGGCCATCGAGATCATTCCGTGGGAGTCGGGTACGTTCGATGTGTCTGTTGACGGCGAGCTCGTGCACTCGATGCGCCGCGACGGAGGATTCCCTCAGCAGGCGACCGTCAAGTCGGCCGTGCGCTCGCGGATCGGGAGCGCGCCCGCCGTTTAGTCGTCACTAAACCGGCGGCGCGCGCCTGACTTCCTGACGACCAGTCCCTACACTGCGCGCGGACCGACCCACACGTCGACCGCATAACAGGGAGGGGACCCAACGCAATGACCACATATCGCCTGCGCGCGCGTGCTGCACGCATGCTCACATCGGCGATCGTGACCGCGTTGGTCGCGAGCATCGCGATCGCATCGACCGTGCTCGCAGACTCACCAGGAAGAAAGCTATCCAAGGAAGACCGCGAACGCCTCGTGATCGCGACAGCGAATGGCGCAACGACGGTGACGATGCTGTTCGCGACCGTCGAGTCGTCGACCGGCTCAGTGGCGAATGCGCTTCGCGCTTTGGGCGCGACCGTTCGTAAGCAGGACTCGGACGTGGGCTACATCCGCGCCGACGTCCCGACCGACAAGGCCGACGCCGCCGCGAAGATCGCCGGCGTCGTCGGCAGTGAGCTCGACCAGGTCTTCGACCTATTCCCCCCGGACATCGATGGCGATGTCATCTCGGCAACGCCGCCGGACACCACGCCGGCGGAGAACGCGTACATGCCGACACGGGACACGGGGGCGCCGCAGTTCGTGGCCGCGCACCCGACCTGGGACGGGCGCGGTGTGACGATCGGGATCCTCGACCTCGGCGTGGATCTTGGCCATCCGGCCCTTCAGACCACGACGACGGGTGAGCGCAAAGTCATCGATTGGATCACCTACACCGACCCTGTCACAGAAGGTGACCCGTCTTGGATCCCGATGAACCGGACGGTCATTGTGACGGGCGGCACATTCACGATCGGCTCGGGCTCGTCCGCCCGCACGTACACAGGCGCTCCGGATGGAACGTGGAAGTACGGCGAGTTCAGCGAGTCCAGCGTGCAGTTCGCCCGCTTCGGCGGAACCGCAGCCGCGGAATACATGATCGACTGCGTAACAGGTGCGTCCGTCCCTGGAACGGCGGCACCACTTCCACCCACACCGAACGTGGGCCCATACGGCGGCGATCTGGACCGCAATGCTCGTTGCGGCGACATCTACGCCATCCTCTGGGACGGCACCACCAACGGCGCCACGCTGCGCGACTCCGACCATGACCTCTCTTTCGCCGACGAGACGGCGATGGCGGCGTACAAGACCTCCTTCCAGGTCGGCGAGTACGGTCACGACAACACGAGCACCGCGATCCGTGAGTCAGTTCCATTCGTCAGCCAGGTTGACACCACCGCTCCCGGCTACGTGAGTCTTGGCGTCGTCTCCGGTGCTCACGCCACGCACGTCGCCGGCATCGCGGCCGGCGGCACGCTCTTCGGCAGCGCCACGGGCGCTGCTCCTGGAGCGAAGATCGTCTCCCTCCGCGTTTGCCTCTTCACGAGCGGATGCACCGCGCACGCGCTCACGGAAGGCATGATCTTCGCGGCCAAGGACGCGCATGTTGACGTGATCAGCATGAGCATCGGTGGCCTCCCGTCGCTCAACGACGGCAACAATGCGCGCGCGATCCTCTACAACCGCCTCATCGACAAATGGGGTGCGCAGATCTTCCTCTCAGCGGGCAACAGCGGACCGGGCGTGAACACGATCGGCGACCCGGCCGCCGCCACCAAGGCAATGGCCATCGGCGCCTACTGGACGAGCCAGTCGGTGCTCGCGAACTACGGCAACGTCGTTCCGGGCCCGGAGGCGCTCCACGACTTCAGCTCGCGCGGTCCGCGTGAGGACGGCGGTCTCAAGCCGGAGGTCGTCGCGCCCGGTAACGCGACCTCGAGCGTCCCGATGTGGCAGGCGCAGCAGTGCGTCGCACCGATCGTCTGCTCGCCCGGCCTCGGCATGTTCAACGGCACCTCGATGGCGGCACCGCAGGCGTCGGGCGCGGCTGCCCTCCTGCTGTCCGCCGCGATCCCGAGCGGCGTCGGCCACAAGCCGGCGCAGGTCCGCGAGGCGATGACCTCGTCGGCGCGGTACCTCACCAACTACCAGGCCCACGAGCAAGGCTTCGGCCTTATCAACGTGGGTGCGGCGTGGGACCTGCTGAAGACCAACCTCAAGACGCAGGAGATCGATTCTTCTGTCGACGTCAACTCGAAGCTGAGCGGCTTCCTCGAAACGCCCGGCAAGGGCCGCGGCATCTACGAGCGCGAGGGTCGCCACCCGGGCGATCCTTCGTTCACTCGGACCTACACGTTCACGCGTAGCGACGGCGGCGGTAGCACGACCTACAACCTGAGCTGGCTCGGCAACGACGGCTCATTCGCGCTGCCGGCTGGCCAGACCACGCTTACGGTCGGCAACAAGGGCTCAGCGGCGCTGGCGGTCACCGTCAGGCCGCGTTCCGTCGCGGCGGGCTCGGGCGTCAGCAGCGCGCTGCTGCTGCTCGATGACCCGAAGAATCCAGGCATCGAGTACGCGACCATGAACACGATCATCACGTCGATCCCGCTCACGGCGGCCAACAACTACCTGGCCTCGGTCAGCGCGTCCGCGAGCAAGTTCCAGGCAGGCCAGCCGAAGGCGTTCTTCGACGTTCCGCTCGGAGCGACCGCGATGCGAATGACGCTCACCGTGACCAACAACGGGCGCGTCAACGCGACCCCTGTCCACCCCCAAGGCGTGCCGCTCACCGCGGCGACGCAGGCGATCCCGTTCACCACCGGTCCCGCGACCGCCAACCGCGTCATCACGACGATTCCGACCGAAGGCGTCTGGGAAGTGGTCTCCGCTGCCTCCCGCGCAACAACAACGAGCGGTGTGACGCATCCGGACATCGCGACCTACACGATCACCTTCGAAGCGTTCAAGGTGACCCTGAGCCCGAGCCCGTTGACGGTCGATCCGACGACCATCGGTACGCCGTATACACGCACCTTCACCGCGACGAATGACTTCGCGGCACTCACCACGGTGCAGACCGTGACCCCAACGCTCGCGAGCGTCCGCACCATCGGCGGCTCGATCAGCCAAGGCGGAGCGCAGCAGACCATCGCCATCGATCTCCCGGCGGGTCTGAGCTCGCTCAACGTCACGCTCGGTGGCGCAAGCGATCCCGGCGCAGACCTCGACGTCTTCGTGTACGACTGCACGGCTGGTCCCACAGCCTGCGTGCTGAGAGGCCAGGGTGTCGGCAGCACGGCAAACGAAAGCGTCACGATCACAACGAACCTGAACGCGGGCGCCTGGAAGGCCGTCATCGATCCGTTCGCCGTACCGGCGGGAACGACGACCTTCACCTACGGCGACGCGTTCACCAGGCCGCCGGCATCGGCGTACGGCACGTTGACCACGCCCGCGAACGCCCCAACGGCTCGCGCCGCGGGTGCGACGTGGGACTTCGACGTCACGGCCACGGCAAACCTCGACGCCGGCACCGGCCGGTTCCTCCGTGGAACTGCCTTCGTTCGGCTCGGCACAGACACCGGTCCCGCCCTCGGCAGCGCCTTCGTGATCCTCGCGAACACGACCGCTCCGTAACGATCCGCGCGTGGCGAAAATGAGGCCCCGGCGATAGCCGGGGCCTCATACTTTCCAGTGATGGGGGAGCCGCTCGACACCTTCAAACGACCGCTGCGCGACCTCCGGGTCAGCGTCACGGATCGGTGCAACTTCCGCTGCGTGTACTGCATGCCGAAGGAAGTCTTCGGCAAGGATTTCCAGTTCCTCCCGCGCGCGGAGATCCTCTCGTTCGAGGAGATCGAGCGCCTGGTGCGCGTGTTCGTCGGCCTCGGCGTGCAGAAGGTGCGCCTCACCGGTGGCGAGCCGCTGGTCCGCCGCAACATCGAACGGCTGGTCGAGATGCTCGCGAAGGTGAGCGACCTCGACCTCACGCTCACGACGAACGGCTCGCTCCTCGCGGGGAAGGCGAAGGCGCTGAGAGATGCGGGTCTCAAGCGCGTGACGGTGAGCCTGGACTCGCTCGACGACGCGGTGTTCAAGAGCATGAACGACGTCGACTTCCCGGTCACGAAAGTGCTCGAGGGCATGGACGCCGCCGAGGCCGCGGGGCTCGCGCCGATCAAGGTGAACATGGTCGTGAAGCGCGGCCTGAACGAGGGCAGCATCCTGCCGATGGCGCGCCACTTCCGCGGCACCGGTCGCATCCTGCGGTTCATCGAATACATGGACGTCGGCTCGTCCAACGGGTGGCGGCTGAACGACGTCGTGACCGCGCGCGAGATCGTGGCGACGATCGACCGCGAGCTGCCGCTCGAGCCGATCGAGAAGAACTACCCGGGCGAGGTCGCCGAGCGCTGGCGCTACCGCGATGGCAGTGGCGAGATCGGCGTGATCGCGTCGGTGACGCAGGCGTTCTGCGCCGACTGCACGCGCGCGCGCCTTTCGGCGGACGGGTCGCTGTACACGTGCCTCTTCGCGACGCAGGGTCACGACCTCCGGGGCCTGATGCGCAGCGACGCGACGGACGCCCAGATCGCGGACTCGATCGCGGCGATCTGGACCGCGCGCGACGACCGCTACTCCGAGCTGCGGTCGGCCGACACGGTCGGCCTCAAGAAGATCGAGATGAGCTTCATCGGGGGCTGATCCGCGCTTCGCTGCCACTGCGTATCATCCAAGGCCAATTCGTTCACTCGGCTACATAGGGCGGTTGACCGGCATCGCCGGCTCACCGAAAAGGGGAGGCAAATGACCAAGACGTTCGCGGTCGCAGCCGCAGTACTTGCTCTTGTACTCGCGCTCGTACCAGCAACACCGATCCAGGCGGGTGGTCCGGCCATCGACGGTTCCGTGTCGTCGCCGGCGGCGGACCTGGGGAGCGCGCTCGTGCAGCTCACAGGCGATCCCGTGTCCACCGCCACAGCGACCAAGTCGAACGAGGGCAAGAAGATCGACCTCTCGAGCACAAAGGTGAAGTCGTACCGCGCGCAGCTGTCCGCGCTGCGGAACGACTTCAAGCAGTGGCTTCGAACAAATGCCCCGGCGGCACGGGTCACCGGCGAGTTCGACATCTCGCTCAACGCCGTCGGCGTAAGCCTCAACGGCACAGCGTTGGCGACGATCCAGTCGGCGCCCATGGTGCTGAGCGCGCAGTACCAGCTGCTGTACCACCCGTTGGGTGACCCAGACCTCGCGCTGATCCATGCGATCGAGGCGTGGGGCGCGGGCGGTGGCGCGAACGCGGGTGTGAAGCCCGACGGCAGCCGGGTCAAGGTGGGGATCATCGACACGGGCATCGACGTCACGCACCCCTGCTTCAATGACAGCGGCTACGCGACGACCCCAAGGCAAGGCCCGGCGTCACTGACGAACAACAAGGTGATCGTCGCGAAGGTCTTCTACAACAAAGCGGACGTTCGGGGCCTAACGCCTGCGGCGGTGCAGGAACACGGGACGCATGTGGCAGGCACCGTTGGCTGCAACTACGGACTGACCAACAGCACGACGACCGTCGACGGAGTTTCCGTGAGCTACGGCGTGCTCGGCGTCGCACCGGGCGTGCTGCTTGGGAACTACAACGTCTTCCCTGGCGACGTTAGCAACTCGCGATCCGAGGACATCCTCAATGCGCTCGAGGCTGCCTACGCTGACGGCATGGACATCGTGAACCTGAGTCTCGGCGGCAGCGCCAGCGGTGTCCAGGACCTTCTCACCATGGCGATCGACGATCTCGACCAGGCGGGCATGATCTCCGCGGTCGCCGCTGGCAACGAGGGTCCAGGGCACCACACGATCTCGTCGCCGGGCTCGGCCGCGCGGGCGCTCACGGCCGGCGCGATGACTGTCGGCCACTTCATCGCGTCGCCGGTCACGGTCGGCGGCAATACCTACGGCGCCGCCACGGGCGACTTCGCGACCGTCACCGCCGACCTGACAGCGCCGCTCGGCGTGGTGCTCGACGGTACCTCGTTGAGTCAGGCGTGTTCGGCTTTGCCTGCCGCTAGCCTCGCGAACAAGATCGCGCTGATCTCACGAGGCACCTGTACCTTCTCGACGAAGATCCGAAACGCGGAAACGGCCGGAGCGGTGGCCACGCTTGTGGTCAACAACACCGGCGGTGACCCGGTCGGTATGGCGCAAGACGGGACACCGAACCAGCCAACGCGCCCGGCGTACATGGTCGGGCAGGAGCACAGAGCGGCATTGATCGCGGCGAATGGCCAGTCGACCACGATCGGCGCCACGAAGACATACTTCCAAACGGCGAACTCCAACATCATGGCCGCGTTCTCGAGCCAGGGGCCGACCGACGTCGATTTCCGTGTCAAACCTGACGTGGTCGCGCCGGGCGTGAACGTCCTGAGCTCGATCCCTGGATCGTTCTGCGCGGCGCCGCCGTGCTGGGCGTTCTTCCAGGGCACCTCGATGGCAACACCGCATCTCGCGGGTTCAGCTGCCGTCGTCTTCGGACAGCATCCGACGTGGTCTGCAGCGCAGGTCCGATCGGCCATCGTCAACACTGCCGACCAAGGCATCCTCAAGACATCGAGCGGCGCGGCTATCCAGTCGGACCCCAACGTGATCGGAGCGGGTAGAGACAACCTGCTGAGCGCCGTGAATGCGAAAGTCGCATTGGCTCCGGTCAGCCTCAGCTTCGGTTCGGTGCCGGCAGGAGCTGGTCAGACGCGAACAGCGACCATTAGCCTCTCGACGCTCAACGGTCCGTCGGCCTCTTCGGTCGCTGTGACGGGGACGACCGGAACTGGCATCACCTACACCGCGACGGTTTCGGGAAGCACCATCACCGTGACGATGAACGCGGCGAAGGGCGCGAGCCGCGGCGACCACCAGGCAGTCCTCCGCGTCATGGCTGGAGGCAGCGAGATCGCTCACGCGGTCCTGTACACATTCGCGAAGTAGAAAGCCGCGCCAAGTAGCTAAGCGAGGGCCGGCCGTGGGGCCGGCCCTCGCTCATGTCCGTCGCAATGAGCGCCCGGCTCAGCTCGGCGTCGGCACCCGCAGCGCGTCCTCGAGCTCGTCCGCGAGGCGCTCCGCCGCAGCGGTGTTGGTGCGGAGACGCTCCAGGCTCTGCGCGACCGTCTCCTGTATGTCCTGCGTGCGCTTTGCCGCGAGGAACGCCGACGCTTCGTCGGCGAGGCCGCGCTGCGTCAGCTGGCTGATCGCGGTCACGTAGCCCTGCTTGAGGAGCGGCGCCATGTCGGTCCCGGCGACGTCGCTGTCCCAGTGCGCCCTCACTGCCCGCCAGGCGGCGAGTCGCGTGTGACGCGACTGCATCATCGGGATGAGCATGAGGCCGCGGTCCTGGACGCGGATGAGCGGCGAGAAGATCGCGTCGGCCGTGCGCTGCGCGAGCTCTGGATCTTCGAAGTAGATGAGCGCCTGTCGGAAGCGCGCCTCTTCCTGCGTGTCGGTGGCCTGAGCCTGCTGCATGCGGGCGACGTAGCGGTCCCAGAGCGTGCTGTCCCCGATGGTCGCCGCGACCGCGATGATGGTCCCCGCGACGTCGGGATGCAGCCGCTCGCGGCCATCGAGATGACCCTGCACGCGGCGCTGCGCCTCGTCGCGAACGTCCTTCGCGCGGGCGTGGAATCCGAGCATCCCGATGGCGCGCGTGCGCTTCTCGCGCACGTCGACGTCGTCGCTGTCCCGCGGCGTCCAGCCCGCGGCCTCGAGGATCGGGCGGTAGAGCTCGTCGACGAGGCGCGCGAACGGACGCTCGGTCGCGTCGCGGACCGCGTAGTTGCCGAGCCACGAGAGCGAGTCGCCGATCGCGGCGAGGACCGCGCGGTCCTCTTCGCCGCGCAGCGTCTCGAGACGCGCGAGGAACATCGCGAGCGTCGCCTTCCCGTGACGCGCGAGCGCCCAGAGGTCGTCCACGAGCGCGAGCCGTTCCTCCGCCGCGAGATGCGCGATGCCGGCGTCGAGGCGGTCGCCCTCGAACGCGCTGGCGAAGCGGAAGCGGTAGAACCCGCGGCCTCCCGCATTCGGGAAGAACCACTTCGCTCCGGGAAGCTGGACCGTCCCGCGCTCCGAGCTCAGGACGGAGCGATGCTCGCGCACGCCCTGCGCGGTGCCGTACTTGATGACGAGCGGCACGGGCCAGCGCTGCTTCGTGGGCGCGGCGTCCGTGTCGGAGAAGTAGCGCGTCTGCGCCAGCTCGAGCTCGAGACCGCCGTCGGTCTCGCGCGCGCGTATGTCGACCAGCGGGTGACCCGGCTCTTTGATCCACGCGTTCGCGATCGCGGTGACGTCCTGACCCGAAGACTCGTCGAGCGCGTGCCAGAAGTCGTCGGCCGACGCGTTCGCCTCCGCGTGCCGTTTGAGGTAGATGCGGACGCCTTCGCGGAAGGCGTCCTCGCCGAGGTAGCCCTCGATCATCCGCAGCACGGCCGCGCCCTTCGTATACGAGATCGCATCGAATCGCTGCGATGCTTCCTCGGCGCTCTTCGCTTCGACGGAGATCGGGTGCGTCGAGGCGAGTGCGTCGAGGCTGAAGGCGCTCGTGTTCTCGGCGACGAAGTCGCGCCAGTAGCGCCACTCCGGATTCAGCGCGGCGGTCGCCTTCTCGCCGACGAAGGATGCGAACGACTCGTTGAGCCAGAGATCCGTCCACCACCGCATCGTGACGAGGTCGCCCCACCACATGTGCGTGAGCTCGTGCGCCGCGGTGCTGAACACGCCCTTCAGCGTTTGGATCGATGCGTTGCGCTCGTCCGCGGCGAGAAGTCGAGTGCGATATGTGATCGCGCCAGGGTTCTCCATCGCGCCGGCCTCGAAGTCGGGGATGCCGATCGCGTCGACCTTGTAGTACGGGTAGGGGATCCCGGTGTAGGCCTGCAGCCACTCGACGGAGCGCACGTGCGCGTCGCGCGCGTAGATGCCCTGCGCCGCGAGGCCGGGGGGAAGGCAGACGCGGACCGGGATGCCTGACGGCGTCTTCGCGACCTCGGTGAATTCGTACGGCCCGACGGTGAATGCGACGAGGTAGGTGGAGATCTTCGGCGTCTCCCGGAAGACCGTCCGCGTGCGCCGCTCGTCAACGGGCTCCCCCGAGGTCACCGGCATGTTCGCGATGGCGGCGTTCCCCGCCGGGTGGATGAGCTCGACCGCGAAGCGCGCTTTGAACTCGGGCTCGTCGAAGCAGGGGAAGGCGCGCCGGGCGTCGGCCGCCTCGAACTGCGTCGCCGCGTAACGCTCTTCGCCGCGCAGCGAGCGGTACAGGCCGCGCAGCGATTCGCGGATGTCGCCCGTCCAGGAGATCTCGAGGATGTGCTGGCCCGACGGGATCTCGCGTTCGAAACGCAGCGTCGCGGTCTGCGCCTCGACGTCATAGGTCGTTCGCTGCGCGTCCGCCCCGTCGATCGACGCCTTCTTGATGTCGAGCTCGAGGGCGTGTAGCACGATCTCGCGTGTGGGCCGCGACGTTCGGAGCGCGATCCGTTCCCAGCCGTTGGAGGTCCATCGGTCGAACTCGAGCTCGAATCGGAGCTCGTATCTGCTTGGCAGGACGTCCTTGGACAGACGGAAATTGCGCGCCTCGTCGCTCATCAGGCCTCCCCGGCGATGCTTGACGCGGAAGCGTATCGCGTCACGCGCTGATACGGTTCTTACATGCCGCCGCAGTTCATCTACACGATGTACGGGCTGAAGAAGATCGCGCCCGGCACCCAGCGCGAGATCCTGAAGGGGATCACGCTGGCCTTCTACCCGACGGCCAAGATCGGCGTGCTCGGCCCGAACGGCGCGGGCAAATCGACACTGCTTCGCATCATGGCGGGCGTCGACAAGGAGTACGTGGGCGACGCGCGGATCACCGAAGGCTACCGCGCAGGCCTCCTCGCCCAGGAACCGCAGCTGGACGCCAGCAAGGACGTCCGGGGCAACGTCGAAGAGGGCGTTGCCGATAAGCGTGCGGTCCTCAAGCGCTACGAGGAGCTCTCGGCGAGGTTCGGCGACTCCCTTTCGGACGGTGAAATGGACACGCTGAACACCGACTTCCAGAAGGCACAGGACGAGATCGAGGCAAGAGGTCTGTGGGATCTCGACAGCCAGATCGACGTCGCGATGGATGCCCTGCGGCTGCCGCCCGGGGAGCAGGACGTGAAGACCCTGTCCGGCGGCGAACGCCGGCGCGTCGCGCTCTGCCGCCTGCTTCTCTCACACCCCGACCTGCTGCTGCTCGACGAACCGACGAACCACCTCGACGCGGATTCGGTCGCCTGGCTGGAGCGCACGCTCACCAGCTACGCCGGCTGCGTCGTCGCGGTCACACATGACCGGTACTTCCTCGACAACGCCGCGAGCTGGATCCTCGAGCTCGACAAGGGCGCGGGCATCCCGTACGAGGGCAACTACAGCTCGTGGCTCGATCAGAAGCGCAAGCGGCTCGCGGTCGAGGAGAAGCAGGAGTCCGCGCGCCAGCGCACCCTTGCGCGCGAGCTCGAATGGGTCCAGGCGTCGCCCCGCGCGCGGCAAGCAAAGAGCAAGGCACGCATCGAGTCGTACGAGCGGCTTCTCGCGGAGTCGCCGGATGAGCGCGAGCGCGAGCTCGAGATCAGCATCCCGCCGGGGCCGCGCCTCGGCGACGTCGTGATCGAGGCGAACAAGCTGCGCAAGGGGTATGGAGATCGCCTCCTCTTCGACGACCTCACGTTCGCGCTGCCGCGCGGCGGCATCGTCGGGATCATCGGACCGAACGGCGCCGGCAAGACGACGCTGTTCCGACTCATCACCGGCGAGGAGAAGCCCGACGGCGGATCGCTCGTCATCGGGGAGACCGTGAAGCTCGGCTACGTCTCGCAGTCGCGCGACGCGCTCGACCCGAAGAAGAACGTGTGGGAGGAGATCGCCGAGGGACAGGAGAACATCCAGATCGGCGCCCGGAGCCGCAACGCGCGCGCGTACGTCGCGTCATTCAACTTCCGCGGTGCCGATCAGCAGAAGCGCGTCGGCGACCTCTCCGGTGGCGAGCGCAACCGGGTCCATCTCGCGAAGATGCTCAGGTCCGGCGCGAACGTGCTCCTTCTCGACGAGCCGTCGAACGATCTCGACGTCGACACGCTGCGCGCGCTCGAGGAGGCGCTCCTCGACTTCGCGGGGTGCGTGGTCGTGATCAGCCACGACCGCTGGGTCCTCGACCGCGTCGCGACGCACCTGCTCGTCTTCGAAGGCGACAGCCGCGTGCGCTGGTTCGAGGGGAACTACCACTCGTACGAGGAGTTCATGCGCAAGGAGCACGGCGCCGACTGGCAGCCGCATCGCATCAGATATCGGCCACTCACGCGGGCGTAGTCGCGCGTCAGGCCGTGCGCGGCTCCGGCTTGTTCGGGTCGATGCCGAGGTCCGCGATCGCCTTCGCGACGTCCTGCGGTGTGTACTGCTCGCAGAGCGCCAGCGCGCTCAGCGACGCGACCGCGATGCTCTCGGCGTCGATCTCGAAGTGACGGCGTAGCGCCTCGCGCGTATCGCTCCGCCCGAAGCCGTCCGTCCCCATGGGCACGAAGGGCTGCGAGAGCCAGCGCGAGATCTGATCCGGGACCGCTTTCATGAAGTCGCTCGCGGCGATGATCGGGGTCGCGCCGCCGAGGACCTGGGCGACGTAGGGGACCTGCGCGGTCTCGGTGGGGTGCAGCCGGTTCCAGCGCTCGACCTCGAGAGCCTCGTTGCGCAGCTGCTGGTAGCTCGTGACGCTGTACACGTCGGCGGCGACGTCGTACTTCTCCTGCAGCAGCTCCTGCGTGCGGAGGACCTGCATGAGGATCGGGCCCGAGCCGAGCAAGGTCACCCGGCGCCGGCCCTCCTCGCCTTTTCGGAACAGATACATGCCGCGCAGGATCCCGTCCTCGACGCCCGGCGGCATCGGCGGCATCGGGTAGTTCTCGTTGTAGAGGGTGAGGTAGTAAAAGATGTCCTGGTTGTCGACGAACATGCGGCGGATCCCGTCGCGCACGATGACCGCGGTCTCGTACGCGAATGCCGGGTCGTAGGCGCGGACGTTGGGGACGGCCGTGGCGAGGAGCTGGCTGTGTCCGTCCTCGTGCTGCAGTCCCTCGCCGTTGAGCGTCGTGCGTCCGGCGGTCGCCCCCAGCAGGAATCCTCGACCGCGCGCGTCGCCGAAGGCCCAGATCTGGTCCATCGTCCGCTGGAAGCCGAACATCGAATAGAAGATGTAGAAGGGCAGCATCGCCTCGCCGTGCGTCGCGTAGCTCGTGCCGGCGGCGGTGAAGCTCGCCATCGAGCCTGCTTCGGTGATGCCCTCCTCGAGCACCTGACCGTTCGTCGCCTCCCGGTAGGGAAGCAGCGTCTCCGCGTCGACCGGCTCGTAGGTCTGGCCGAGCGACGAGTAGATGCCGACCTCTTTGAACAGCGGATCCATACCGAAGGTGCGTGCCTCGTCGGGGATGATCGGCACCACGCGCGCACCGATGCCCTCGTCCCGCAATAGATTGCGCAGCAGCCGCGTGAACGCCATCGTGGTCGATGCGGCCGCTTTGCCCGAACCCTTCGGGAACTCCGCGAACGCGGCGTCGCCCGGCACGGCCAGGGGCTTCCCGCGCACGACGCGCTTCGGCACGACGCCGCCGAGCGCGCGGCGGCGCTCGAGCATGTAGCGCACCTCGGCGCTTTCCATCCCCGGGTGGTAGTAGGGCGGATCGTCTTCGAGCTGTTTGTCGCTGATCGGAAGCTCGAGGCGGTCGCGGAAGGTCTTCAGCTCTTCGAACGACAGCTTCTTCGCCTGGTGCGTGATGTTGCGGCCCTCGACGTTGGGGCCGAGCGCCCAGCCCTTCACGGTCTGCGCGAGGATCGCCGTCGGTGCGGCCGTGTGCCGGACCGCCTCGTGGTACGCCGCGTACACCTTGCGGTAGTCGTGGCCGCCGCGCCGGAGCTTCATGAGGTCGGCGTCCGACAGATGCTCGACGAGCCTCCGCAGGCGTGGGTCGGGTCCGAAGAAGTGCTCGCGGATGTACGCGCCGTCGGCGATCGTGAGGCGCTGCGACTCGCCGTCGGTCGTCTCGTTCATCTTGTTCACGAGCACGCCGTCGACGTCGCGCGCGAGGAGGTCGTCCCACTCGCGTCCCCAGATCACCTTGATGACGTTCCAGCCGGAGCCGCGGAACACCGACTCGAGCTCCTGGATGATCTTGCCGTTCCCGCGCACCGGACCGTCGAGGCGCTGCAGGTTGCAGTTCACCACGAAGGTCAGGTTGTCGAGGCCCTCGCGCGCCGCGAGATGCAGGGCGCCGAGCGACTCGGGCTCGTCGCACTCGCCGTCGCCGAGGAATCCCCACACGCGCTGCGCGGTGGTGTCCTTGATCCCGCGGTTCTGCAGGTAGCGGTTGAAGCGGGCCTGGTAGATCGCGGTGATCGGCCCGAGACCCATCGACACCGTGGGGAATTCCCAGTAGTCGGGCATGAGGCGCGGGTGTGGGTATGAGGAGAGGCCCTCGCCGGGTTTGGTCTCCCGCCGGAAGTGATCGAGCTGGCTCTCCTTCAGGCGCCCTTCGAGGAACGCGCGTGCGTAGATGCCCGGCGATGCGTGTCCCTGGTAGAAGACCTGATCGCCGTCGGCGCCGTCATCCTTTCCGCGGAAGAAATGGTTGAAACCGACCTCGTAGAGCGTGGCGGACGATGCGTACGTCGCGAGGTGACCGCCGATGCCCTCGTAGTGGTGGTTCGCGCGGACGACCATCGCGACCGCGTTCCAGCGGATGAATTGCCGGATGCGGTGCTCCATCTCCTCGTCGCCGGGAAAGTCGGGCTCCTGCTCCGGGGAGATCGTGTTGATGTACCGGGTCTGCGTGAGGGGCGGGAGGCCCACCTGCAGCATGCGCGCGCGCTTGAGCAGCTTGTAGAGGACGAAACGCGCTCGTTCCGGGCCTGCCTGCTTGACCAGGGCGTCGAGAGACTCGATCCACTCATCGGTCTCGGCCGGATCGATATCGGGGAGCTGCCGCTTGAACTCGTCGAAGACTTCGTGCATCCGAGATCAAAGTGTACCGGCGCGAGTGGTCGTGACGATCGACTAAGCCCAGGCATGCCACACTGACGGCATGCCGGACGAGCCTCGATCACCGCGACGGAGGTCGCGCGGCGGACGACGCCGTGGCGCGCGTCCGCAACAGGCTCCGGCCCAGCCGGAGCGCACCCCAGCACTTCGCGATCCGCGTCGCGTCCCTGCGCGTGATACGCGCGCGGACCGGCGGCCGGCGCGCCGCGGCGTGCGAGGCCGACCGGTGCGCGCAGCGGACGACATACGCCCGGGCACACCGTGCGTGATCCTGCTCGACTGCCGGGAAGGCGAGCCCGATCGGACCGGGCAAGCCGCGAGCTTCGAAGGCTTCTTCGACTTCGAAACCGGGGAGCTGCGGCGCGCAGGGACCGGGATCCCGCGTCTGCGGGTCGCCGAGGAGCGCCTCTGGGGCTTCGAGTGCTGGTGGCGTCTCGATCCGCAGCGAGGCGGGCTCGGCGACTCGGATCGGGCGGAACTCGAAGAATCCAAGCGGTTGCTGCGCGGTCTGATGCGAGATGCGAGGCGCTCGCAGCGCGTCCCGCGCTGACGCCGGACCGTCACGTCCCCCGATACGGGTACTAGTCCCTTTCCGGTACCTACGGTTTATCCGGACCTGACTTCCCGCCGTGTGCCAGCGCGCCCACAGTTCCCCCAGGCGGTGTGGCACTGAGAGGTGGCCCGCGGAGAGGCTGGGGGAGCTATGGGATTCCTACGGATCCGCTTCTGGCAGAAAGTGCTCGGGGCTCTGCTCTGCGTCGGGATCGTGCCCGTCGCGCTCGTGAGCATGGTCTCGGTCCAGACGACCCGCCAGGACCTCACGACCCTCGGCGTCACGAACATCCAACAGCGTTCGACCTCCACCGCCGGCGCGATCGATGCGTATCTCCAGAGCCGACTCGGTGACATCGTCCTCGTCGGCAAGCTCCCCGACATCGTTCGCTTCGGCCAAAACCTGAAAGACCCCGCTGCGAAGGCGGCCGCGCGCGTGGCTCTCTCCGCCGCGGCCGCCCGCTCGCCTGAATACGAGTCGGTCGCGGTCGTCGATCCCGAGGGCAACATCGTCGCCGCGTCGATCCTGACGGATGAAGGCACCAGCGTGAAGTTCCGCGAGTACTTCATCACGGCCCTCAAGGGAACGCCGTACATCAGCGACCCGAGCTACTCGGTGATCACGAACAAGCCCGCGCTCTTCTTCTCCTCGCCCGTGGTCGCCGGCGACAAGGTCGTCGCGGTCGTCCGCACGCGCGTGAACCTCGCCGCGATCTGGGACGTCGTCGAGGGCGACCTCGGCGCGGTCGGCGAAGGCGCTCACGGTTTCCTGGTGGACGACTACGGCATCCGGCTCGCGGTGTCGGAGACCAAGGGCAATCGTGCGCAGGCCGAATCGCTCATCTACAAGCCCATCGCGACGATCGACGACGAGACGGTGAAGAAGCTCGTCGCGGACAAGCGCTTCGGACAGAAGACGCCGGAGCAGCTCATCGTCGATCCGCTCCCGACCCTCAAGATCGCGCTCGACAAGCTGCCGCGTGGCATCACGACCTCGGCGCAGTTCTCCTACGGCTCGGCTTCGACGGAGCAGCGCGGCGTCGTGACGCGGCTCACGGCTAAGCCCTGGGCCTACATCCTCGCCGTGCCGATCGCCACGTACACGAAGGCGGCTGACGACGCGACCCTCAACGCGATGAGCATGGTCCTCGTCGGCCTGCTCCTGTCCCTCGTCATTGGCGTGCTGCTCACGCGTTCGCTGGTGCGTCCGCTGCGGCGTCTCGTGGGTGAGGCGACGATGGTCTCCACTGGCGACGTCGACCTGCGCTTTGCGAAGTTCGACACGCGCTCCGGCGACGACATCACACGCGAGGTCGCGTCGGCCTTCGATCGGATGCTGAACGCGCTCCGCTTCTACGCGTTGTCGGACGACGCGACCACAGGCGAAGATTGAACGCGTTTGCGCAGCAGCTGCTCGGCGTGGCCAAGGGCTACCTCGGGCCCGCTACGCAGACATTCCTGTCCGCCGAATTCCACGCGCTTGGTGTGAATGCCAACACCATCGGTCCCGAGCAGCTCGAGGCTCTCGTCGCACGCGTGCGCATGAAGGCCGCGCGGGCGATGGGCGACGAACGCGCGGCGGAGCTCGCCTCGGCCCTCGCCGCGTGCGGCGTGGTGCAGAAGGCGGCCGACGGCGGTCACCGCCTCGCAAGCGATGCGGCGGCGAAGCTTCTCGCGGCCGGTCGCGCTCGTCCCGCCGAGGTCGCGTACCGCGCGCTGGTCGACAAACACGGCGACATCGAGGCGTACTGCGGGCTCGCGCGGGCGCAGGCCGCGCAGCAGGACGTCGGCGCCGCGCTCACGACACTGCGTGAAGCGGCGGCGCGGTTCGCGCAAGGCGGGGATCGCGCGACCGCGGTCGCGCTGTTGCTCGAGGCCGTCGCGATCGCACCGTCCGATCTCGCGGCGCACCGCCGTCTCGCGGCCGCGCTCGCGAATCAGGGCGACCTCCCGAGCGCGATCCGCGAGTACGCGCGCTTCGTCGATATGGCGCTCGCGCAGCAGGACACGCGGCGCGCGTGGCTCGAGCTCACGTACGGACGCGAGACGCTCGGGGATCTCCCGGGGTTGCGCGCGATCGTCGATCGTCTCGTGGCCGCGTCCGGTGGTTCAGCCGGTCCCGCACCGCGAATCGGCGAGGTGCCGCCGATCATCGCGCGATCCGAGCTCGCACCGCGCCCGCCGGCTGCGAAGACGCACGTTCCATCTCCGATCGCGATGTCGCGGCCGACGGCGCTCACACACAAGTCCGAGCCATCCGCGCTGCGACCCGAGCCGCCGGCCCTCCGTCCGGAGCCGGCCGCGCTTCGCACCGAACCGGCGAAGACCGTCGCCACAGCCGCTGCCGCCGCCGCTGCCGCCGCCGCTGCCGCCGCCGCGAAGAGCCATCCGCTCGGCGCGCGCATGCACGCACCCGAGCAAACGACGCGGCCGTCCGCGTCCCAGACGACGGTCGTGCTCAAAGGCGCGAGCACGGTCACGCACGCCACCGATCTCGGTGGGCCCATCGACCTGCTCGCACGCGCTGGCTTCGCGTCGAACGGCCACACGCCACAGCCCGTCGCCGCGCCGGCGCGCGCCCCACGCGCACCGCGCCCACCGCTCGATATGGAGTCCCAGATCAAAGCGCTGGTCCCGAAGGGAAACGACCTCGATGCCGCGAACACGGCGGCGACGAAGGCGACCCTCCTGATCGGCATGCGCGACAAGCGCGCGAACGAGGCGACGCTGGACGCGGCGCGCCGGCTCCTCACCCTCGGGAAGCTCCAGTCAGCCTCGGACCTGCTCCTCGACTACATCGCGCACGGCTTCACCGATCGCGAAGCGCAGCGGCTTCTCATCGAGATCGACTGCGCGATCGGTCGCCGCGACACCGCGAAGGAAAAGTGCCACCTGCTGTCCCATGCGTATCGGCTCGACGGCCGCAACGACGTCGCCGAGGACGTGGAGCGGATCGCCCGCATCCTCTAGCGCGCGCCGCACCTAGGCCGTGGCGAACGGTTGTGTCGGCCCGCGACCCAAGGCGCGGAGCAGGAGCGCGAGCACCAGACCGGCGACGAATCCGCCGATGTGCGCGAAGTACGCGACGCCGCCGGTCGTCTGATCCGTCACCGCGATCGAGCCGATGCCTGAGATGAACTGGATCAACGCCCACAGTCCGATCATCAGCAGCGCCGGCACTTCGGTGACATAGCGGAAGCCGACGAGGACGCGCACGCGGTTCTGCGGGAAGTACACGAGATACGCGGCGAGCACGCCGCTGATGGCGCCGGAAGCCCCGAGGCTCGGGATCACCGAGTTCACGTCCGTCGCGATCTGCGCCGCGGAGGCGACGATGCCGCAGATGACGTAGAAGGCGATATACAGGAACGATCCGAGCCGCCGCTCGACGTTGTCGCCGAAGATGAACAGGAACAGCATGTTGCCGCCCAGGTGCGCCCATCCGCCGTGCATGAACATCGACGTGAAGAGCGTGAGCCAGATCGGGCTCGGACCGGGCGCCTCGACGATCGTCTCGACGGTGCCGTCGGGGAGCGTGATCGGCACCGGGCCGACGAGGTCGATGCCGGTGGTGATCTCCTTGGGGATCGTGCTGAAGCCCATCGTGAAGGCGTCGCTCGGCAGTTGGAGCAGCACGAAGACGAGGACGTTGATGGCGATGATGGCGACGTTGACGATCGGGAGGCCGCCCGGCTCGTCCTGATCGCCGATGGGAAGCATGCCGCGGCAGTATGCACGTCGCCTGCCCCGCCGACTTTGGCCGGTAACCTGCGCCTACGGCTCCGGCTTTCTGGAGCAGCGTCGCTGCTCCATCAGTGACCTCCGCTTCGCTCCGGCTTTCTGGAGCAGCTTTGCTGCTCCATCAGTAAACTTGGACTACCCGAGCAGCGCCGAAGCCGTCGGTGCGTGCCTCCTGGGCGACGTAGCCAAGTGGTAAGGCAGAGGTCTGCAAAACCTTCATCGCGGGTTCGATTCCCGCCGTCGCCTCCCGTCACAAACGGGCGTCCTCGCTGAGAGGACGCCTTCGAGGTAGGGGAGCCATCCGGCGCGCGGCGTCGCCGCGGCGAGCTTGCCGTCCTCGATC
>DASYUC010000095.1:0-11306 GCA_036001645.1 Candidatus Limnocylindria bacterium | reverse complement strand
GGCGGTGCGTCCGCGAACATCACGACGCTCCCCACCGTCACGCCCGCCTCGGGCGTGTTCGTGAAGGTCACGCTCTCGGCCACCGAGATGACGGCGGACAACGTCACCGTCTCGTTCATCGACGCCGCCGGCGCGGAGTGGTGCGATCTCCTGGTGAACATTCAGACTGCAGCGCGGCAGATCGACGACCTTGCCTATCCGACGACGAGCGGCCGGAGCATCGACGTCGATACCACGGGTGGGGTCGAGGTGGGCACCATCGCAGCGGACGCGATCACCGCCGCTGCCATCGCGACCGCAGCCATCGACGCGGACGCAATCGCCTCCGACGCCATCGGCTCGGCCGAATTCGCACAAGCTGCGGCGGACAAGATCTGGAGCAGCGCGACGCGCGCGCTTACGGACAAGGCCAACTTCGCGCTCGCGGCCGCCGAGTACGACAACATCAACAAGGCCGTCTCGGGCACCGTCGACTCCGGCTCAACCACGACCATCATCGACGCCGAGCGCACCGAGGCCGCGACCGATTACTGGAAGGGTTCGGTCATCTACTTCACGGGCGGCGGCAACATCGGCATCGTCCGTCGCATCACGGCCTTCAACGCCGCGACCGACACGCTCACTCTTTCGCCCGCGCTGCCCAACGCCGCAGCTGCGGCCGACACGTACATCATCCTGCGCAACGAGTTCGCTGAGGTGCTGGTCGATGCGATGAAGGCCGACACGCTCACCGCCTCCGCGCTCGCCGCCGATGCCGTCACCGAGATGCAGAGCGGACTCGCGACCTCAGCCGCTCTCTCGACTGTCCAGTCCGACACGGACGACATCCAGTCACGTCTTCCCGCGGCCCTCGTGTCCGGCCGTATCGACGCCTCGGTCGGTGCGATGGCCGCCGATGTCATCACCTCCGCGTCGATCGCGGCGGGTGCCATCGGCTCGAGCGAGGCACCGAACCTGGACGCCGCAGTGAGCTCGCGCGCCACGCCCGCCCAGGTGAACACCGAGGTCCTCGATGTGCTGAACGTCGACACCTTCGCCGAGCCAGCCCAGGGCGCGCCGCCGGCGACGGCCACGCTGATCCAGAAGATCGGCTATCTCTTCAAGTTCCTGCGCAACCGCCACACCCAGACCGCGACCACGCTCAGCGTCTACGCCGATGACGCGACGACCGTCGATCAGAAGGCGACGGTATCGGATGACGCGACGACCTTCGACCGCGGCGAGATCGTGAGCGGTCCGTAGTGGCGATTGACACGCGCAACAAGCGCAGCTCGGCCGTGTTTGTCACGATGCCCTGGCGCGCACAACTGCCGGCGCCGGACGGCGCGATCGGGCAGGGGGATCGTCAAGCCGTCGCGTTCATGTACTCAGGGATCCTCGCGACCGCAGCGGGTGGCGCGACTCTGATCGCGCAAGTCCGCGGCATCCACCGGCCACTCTTCGCGCGGATCTTCGGACGGGTGAACTAGGTGTATCCGCTCAAGCAGAGCACCGCGATCACCGTCCCGTTCTTCGCCCACGACGCGAACGGTGACGGTATTACCGGACTCGTTGATGGTGGCTTCACCAAGCGGATCTCTAAGAACGGTGGCGCCTTCGCTGCGATGACGGTGACGGTGACTGAGATGGAGAACGGCTGGTACTCAATCCCGGTCTCCACCGCGCACACCGACACACTCGGACTACTGACGGTTTCCCTCAGCCATGCCTCGATCAAGCGCGTGAACATGCAGTTCCGCGTCCACGCGAACCTGCCGGATGACCACGCGAGTTCTGCGGCTCTCGCGACCGTGCAGGCGGACACGGATGACATCCAGGGGCGTCTCCCTGCGGCGCTGGTATCCGGGCGCATCGACGCGAGCGTCGGCGCGATGGCGGCGAATGTCATGACAGCTGCGGCTGCGGCCGCCGACCTCACAACGGAACTGCAGGCCGGACTCGCGACATCGGCCGAAGTCAGTGCTGTGCAGGCCGATACGGACAACATCCAGACGCGACTTCCGGCTGCCCTGGTCGGCGGCCGGATGGACTCATCCGTCGGGGCGATGGCGGCCGATGTGCTCACGGCGGCGGCGACGGCGACGGACTTCGCTACCGAGGTCGCGACGGCAGTGTGGGCCAGCGGAACACGAACGCTGACCTCACTCGGCGCATCTCTCGTGCAGGAGATCTGGGACCGCGCGACGTCGGCACTCACGACCGCCGGGTCGGTGGGCAAACTCATCGTGGACAACCTCAATGCCACGGTGTCATCGCGGGCCACGCAGACCTCCGTGGACACGATCGACGACTTCGTCGATACGGAGGTCAGCGCCATCAAGGCCAAGACGGATCAGCTGACGTTCACCAACGCGAACAAGGTGGACTCGGCGGTGCTGGCCGGTGGCGACTTCGCACAGGCGGCCGCGGACAAGGTGTGGGGATCAGCGGTCCGGACGCTCACCTCCTTGGGGACGCTCGTCGCGGACATCTGGGCGGGCATCACCGGAGCCGCCGCGAACAAGCTCGCGGATCACACCCTGCGCCGCTCGCTCGCGTCAGCCGCAGCCTCGGCCGACGGCGATGCGGTCGCCATCCGCTCGTTACTCGGTGCCGCACGAAAGCTCGCGAACCGCGTTGCCATCGCGGCTGGCGTACTGACCATCTACGAGGAAGACGACACGACCACGGCGGGCACGCAGGCGGTCACGACCGATCCTGGTGCCGTGCACATCGTTGAGGTGAACACGAACTGATGTGGATCGACGGCAACCCGTTCTCATGGGGCGCGGTGCCCGGAGCGCTTGTCCATCGCGGGTCGGTCACCGGTGGAGACACGGCGGTCGGTCTTGCCACCGGCGGCACAGCTGCAGTCGGCTCGATCGTGGGAGGAACCGCCTCGGTCGGACGCGCCGATGGTGGTGACACGACATGAAGAACTATCTGAAGGGCGACCGCATCCTCATCTTCGCCGACTGGAAGGACAAGCTCGGCGCGCCAGCAAACCCGACGGTGACACTCAATACGATCGCGCCGGGAGAGACGACGCCGGAGCTGCGCGCTGCGACGACCGCACCGTCCGGCGGACTCCCGACCGGCCGCTCGGAGTTCGAGATGACGCTCGACGGCGTCGAATACAAGCCCGGGGTTTGGTACTGGAAGTACAAAGCGACCGGACTCGTTGAGCGCTCGCTCGAGGGCTGGTTCGAGCTCGAGGTGTCGAAGTTCTAAGCCGCGCGGAAATGTAAACAAGATGTTTACAAGCGAGGCGTTCCCAGCCACATAGCAGCGCTGCAGCCCCGCAAACTTCGGCGCAAGTGAGCGAAGAAATCGGCACCACGCGTTGAGCGGGAACGTCGTCCAGTTGGAGCAGGCGAAGCCGAGAGCCAAACCGGATCTTCCGGAGCTCGGCGCGCCGGGCAATCACTTTTTCCGCGGCTTCCTCGTCACCGACGAGTACGTCCCAGAGCTGACCGGCCAGAAGGGACTCGAAACGTTCGAGCGCATGCGGCGCTCGGACGGGATGATCACCGGAAGCCTCCGCAGCATGAAGCAGCCAATCCTCCGCGCGAAGTACGGCATCCAGCCAGCCAGCCAGGACGAGTCCGATGCGACGATCGCGAACTTCGTCCGCTGGAACCTCTTCGAGGGCATGACGACGAGCTTCATCGACCACATTCGCGAGTCGCTGACGCACCTCGACTTCGGCTACGCCATCTGCGAGAAAGTCTGGGAGGTGCGCGAGGACCTCCGCGTCATGGCCGAGGTGTCGGCGATGGGCGAGGACGCGGACACGCGCGCGCTCGCGCGACGCGAGGTGCTCTTCGACAAGCCGATGTTCGTGCTCCGCAAGCTCGCGCCACGCCTGCAGCGGACGATCCAGAAGTGGAACCTCGCAGACGACGGCGGGCTGCAGAGTATCGAGCAGGCCGTCTACAAGGGCAGCGGCTTCAAGCAGGTTGAGATCCCCGTCGACAAGCTGCTCGTCTTCGTCAATGAGAAGGAGGGCGCGAACTGGACGGGGAAGAGCGTCCTGCGTCCGGCATACAAGCACTGGTTCATCAAGGACCAGCTCTACCGCATCGACGCGATCGCGGCCGAGCGTCACGGCGTCGGCATCCCGGTCATGGAGCTTCCCGAAGGCAAGAGCGACACAGAGAACATGGACCGTGCCGAGGACATCCTCATGGGTGTCCGGGCTCATGAACGCGGCTACGTCGTCGTGCCGTTCGGCTACGTCTTCAAGGTCACCGGCATGGGCGAGGGGCGCGCGATGAACCTCCTGCCGATCATCCAGCACCACGACCGGATGATCGCGGTATCGGTGCTGGCGCCGCAGCTCGCGCTCGGCGAGAACTCGCAGGGCAGCTTCGCGATGCACCAGGGACAGGACTCCTTCTTCATGCTGACGATGAGGGCCATCGCCGACCACATCCTCGACGTACACAACCGCTACCTCATCCCCCAGCTCGTGAACTTCAACTTCTCCGGCGTCACGCGTTACCCGAAGCTGACGATCGGCGCGATTGAGACGCGCGACATCGAGAAGTTGCTCAACGCGCTCACGCCGGCGGTGAACGCCGGGATCATTACTGCGGACGACCGGCTCGAGGACGCGCTGCGCGATCTCGCCGAACTGCCTGAGCGCGACCCGGCGACGGCGCGCGCACTCAAGGGAGCGAACGGCGCTCCGCAGACACCCGCGGCCGAGCCGACACCCACGCCAGAACTGGAACCCGAAACCGCGCCGACGACCTCGGTATCCGAGAACCCAGAAGGAGAGGCCAATGCCTGAGCTCGAGACACGCAACCTCAAGGGCGTCGAGATCCTCGACATTGGGACTTGGCAGACATCGACGGGCGAGTTCACCGTCACCGAGGCCGATCTATCGGGATACGTCTCGGCGTTCGATGCGACGAAGGACACGCTCAAGATCCCCGCGAAGCTCGGACACGATCAAGGCCAGCGTCTTCTGCAGCAGGACGGCTACCCGGCCGCAGGCTGGCTCGAGCGCCTATACGTCGAGGGCACCAAGCTCTGCGGAGACTTCGCGAAGGTCCCGGCGAAAGTCGCGGATCTCATCGAAGCTGGCGGCTATCGCAAGGTCTCCGCAGAGATCTGGCATGACGTTACCGTCGGCGCGCAGAACTTCGCCGCGCTGCTGATGGGTGTGGCCTTCCTCGGTGAGGACGCACCGGCGGTCACGACGCTCGACGACATCATCGAGCTCTACGGCGCGAAGGTTGCCCTAACGGTCGGCCCAAAGTCCCGCATCCAGACGATCGTGCTTGAGCGCAAGAAGACATCAATTTCACCGAAGCGCACCAGCCTGCGCGCACGGTTCGAGGATGCGCTGGGTCGGATGCGTCAGGTGCTCGCACAGGCGGACGTCTCGCACGAGGCAGTCCGCGACTCGCTGCAGGAGGCCATCGACAACCGCTACGGCGGCATGGATGGCTACGCGTGGATCGTCAACACCTTCGACGACCACGTCGTCGTCCAGAAGGGCGACAGCTACTACTCGGTTCCGTACACGCGCGCTGAGGACGGGACGATCGGCCTCGGCGAGCCGACGGAGGTCGTGCAGACCTGGATCCCCGCGAGCGCGAGCGACGAACCCGCACCAGTCATGACAGAGGCAAAAAGGAAGGAGCAGCAGGTGAAGACCATCGCACTCGCCCTCGGCCTGCCGGAAACCGCGACCGAAGCGGACATCGTCGCCGCGATCGCCGCGCGCCCGACAGCCGAGCAGTTCTCGACCACGCAGAAGGAGGTCACGGAGCTCAAGAGGAAGGACGTCGAGCGCGACGCCGCCTCTGCCGTCGACACCGCGATCCGCGCGAAGAAGATCGCTCCCGCGAACCGGGAGTCGATGATCGCCTTCGCGCTCGCGGACTCCAAGTCATTCGCCGCCTTCGCGGAGAAGGCGCCGGCGATCGTCACGGGCACGGCAGGATCGGACGGGGACGCCCCGCCCGCGAAGTCCGCGGCCGACGAGATCAACGACAAGATCGTCGAGTTCAAGAGGGCCAACCCGACCGCGAGTTACGCGGACGCGCTTGCCTCCGTCTCGAGGGCACACCCCGAGCTCGCGCGCAAGCACGTCGAAGAGCAGCGCGGCGCCGCCGTGCGCCTGTCGTAAGGGAGGGAGGTAACAGATGGCAACTTCAAAAGGCGAGGTCGACCTCCTCACCGTCTCCGAGTCGGCGGATGCCGACCTGTCCACGCACAAGTACAAGCTCGTCAAGCAGAGTGCGACGGGAGTCGCGCTCTGCACCACTCTCAACGAGCGCGCCTACGGCGTGCTCACGAACAAGCCGAGCGCGGCGGGCCGTACCGCGCAGGTCCAGGTCGTCGGAGTCGCGAAGGCGATGGCAGGGGCCGCAATCGCGAAGGGCGACTTCGTTAAGGTCGACGCGACCGCGCGCCTCATCACCCAGACCGGCGAGGCCGCCGGCGTCCAGGTGTTCGTATTCGGGCAGGCGCTCGAGGCGGCGGGTGCCGCCGGCGATCTCATCTCCGTGCTGATCCGACCACTCGTCGTCAACCTCGCGGTCTCGTAGAGAACGAAGGGAAGGAGGCAGATAAATGCCCTCACCACAGGACCTTCACATCGACGCGCTGATGACCAATTTCTCGATCGCCTACCGGAACCTCGCGGCGGTCGGGGACAGGCTCTTCCCCTTCGTGCCGGTCACGAAGCAGAGCAACAAGTTCGACATCCTCGACCCAACGAAGGACTCGTTCCGCGTGCGGGATGTCCGGCGCGCGCCGCGGAGCCGATCGAACACCGTCGAGTGGTCGAACGGGACCGACACCTACTTCTGCGAGTCGTACGCCGTCAACACGGGCGTTGACGACGACGAGCGGGCCAACGCCGACGATCCCATCAGCCCGGACACCCGCGCGACGCAGACCGCCCTCGACACCATGATCGTCGCGCGCGAGGACCGCATCGCCACGAAGGCAACGACCGCGGCTTCGTATTCAGCCGCGAACAAACAGACGCTGGCGGGTGCGACCCAGTGGTCCGACGCAACGTCGGATCCCCGCGGCGTCTTCGACACGGCGAAGAGCGCGATCCGCATCGCGGTCCAGCGGATCGCCAACCGGTCGATCATGCCGTTCGCCGTATTCCAAAAGGTCGCGCTCGTGACGAAAGTTCTCGATGCGATCAAGTACACGAACCTGGGGGTCGCCACCGTCGGGCTCCTCCAGACGTACTTGGGCATCGACGAGATCGCTATCGCGCAGACCATCAAGAACACCGCGAACGAAGGCCAGACGGCCGTGATGGCGGACATCTGGGGCAAGTTCTGCGTCATCGCCTACGTCGAAGACGGCGCAGGGCTGGGCGGCATGAGCTTCGGCAAGACGTTCCGCTGGGGCGAGCCGACGGTCTACCGCTGGCGTGAGGATCCCAAGCACACCGACTTCTTCGAGCCCAACGAGAAGACCGACGAGAAGTTCGTCGCGATCGACGCTGGCTACTTGGTCTCCGCGGCCATCGCGTAAACGACCGCAAGGTGCCATGGACCGGGGGACTGCAGCCCCCGGCACCAGGCTAAGAACGAAGGAAAGGACCCGTATGGGCAAGCAAGTCAAGCTCACCGCGGTCGAGCGCATTCAGTACGCGCCGGATCAATTCGCCGAGCCGGGCGACACCTTTGAGACCACCGAGGAGTCCGCCGCGCAGCTGCTCGAGCTAGGGCATGCGACGAAGGGCACCGCCGCGAGCACCGGCGGCACCGCGAAGTCTGGTCCACTGCCCGATGACTTCCCCGGACGCGACAAGCTCGCCGACGCCGGCATCAGGACCTACGCGCAGCTCCGCGACGCAGGCGATGTGACCGAGATCCCCGGCATCGGTGAGGCGACGGCGAAGAAGATCGCCGACGCGTTGAAGGACTAACGCGTGCCGAATTACGCAGGGATCGCGGACGTCCAGAGCGAGATGGGGACGTACGCCATCGGCCTGACAGCGACGTCGACGCCGAGCCTCACCGAGGTGACGGAGCGGACCATCCCAGACATCCACGGCGAAATCGATGCCGTGCTATCGCGTCAGGGCGTCGCGGTGCCGGTTCTCGCGCCGTCGTCGTTCCTCGATCGACTCAAGGCGCTCAACGCGATTGGCGCGGCCGCTCGCGTGGTCGCCGCGATGTTTCCGCAGGCCGCCGGTCCTGCGTCGACGACGTTCCACGAGTGGCTGCAGCGCCGCTACGACGCGGGACTGGACATGCTCCGCAATGGCGAGGGCATCCCGGACGGCGTCCTCTTGAACACATCGGGCGGCCTGCCGCGCAGCTTCTGGACCTCGCATCCCGACAGCTTCTCCGAGGATTTCGCGGGCACGCCGGGAAACGAAAACGACCCGGTCTTCACCCGCGATAAGAAGTGGTAGGCCCGGTGTAGATGCCGATCACGATGATCGAGCCCGTCGCGCAGGCCATCCTCGATGAGCTCGCGGCATATCTGCCGGGCAAGATCGCGACGCTGCAGCCGACGTTCACGCCGGTCCTGCCGATGCCGGTGCCAACCGAGTATGTCTACGGCCATTCCGACTTCCTGCGCGGGTTTCCTGTGGTGCAGGTGGACCCGGTCCGTCTGCCGATGCTGAATGAGGACGTCCGTTGGCAGGATCACGAGAAGCGCATCGAGCTCGGTCTCTTCGTCACGGACGTCGCGCGCGCGAACCTCGCGCGCTTGCTGGACCGCTATGCCCGCTGTCTGCTCGAGACCCTCGCGGAGCGCCGTAAGGACAGTGCGTTCCTCCAGGCTGGCCGGAACTTCGATCTGGTCTTCAAGGGCGAGGAGATCGACTACGGCAGCACCTTCCCGCAGAGCGGCCAGTTCCTCCGTGCGCTGTTCATCCCGATGCGCGCGACGCGCCGCGATGTGGAATTCCATTGAGGCTCAACTGGAGGGGCGACGAGGTGCTGCAGCGCGTGCGCGCCGCGACGGTCCAGGGCATGGATGACTTCGCCGCGACCGCAGCTGAGACGGCGATGCATGACCACCCGGGATGGCAGAACCGGACCGGCCAAGCGCAGCGCTCGCTCCGTGCAGTCCCGGCTCGCATCGTCGCAGGCGGCGTCAAGGGTGCGGTCGGCTTTGGCATCGCGCGCGGCTTCTTCCTCGAGTTCACAACCCGCGGACATCCCGGCGATCGAACTGTCAATCGCGCAGTCGAGCGGCTCGGTAGGAGCCTCGTGAGACGCATCGCGTCGAATTTGAGCTAGGGAGGACGAGCACATGGCAATCAACAGCGAGCCGTTCGAGATCCTCGCCGGACCGGCCGATATCTACACCGCATCCGACGGCACTGCATTCCCCGACGTCGATGAGGCGCCGGCTGCCGGCTGGACCCGGATCGCCAACGCGCTTCAGATCCCCGAGGACGGCGTGGTCATCAGCGGCGATGGCACCGAGGAACCGGTCTACTCGCTCGGCGGCACCGGATCGCGCAAGGGCTTCCGCACCCGGCAGGAGGTCCACGTCCGCTTCAAGGTCCGGGACGCGACCGTCGAGGCCTACTCGGCGGCGATGAACGGCGCGGCGATCACGACCACGGCCGCCGGCGCCGGCACCCCAGGCACGAAGAAGATCGAGATCTCCATGCCCGGCGGAGCGATCGCGACGAAGGCGCTCCTCGTGCGCGTCCTGCAGTCGCCGTACGGCGACGGCATGGCGGCCCAGTGGGAATTCCCGCGTGCCTACAACATGGGCCACCCCGAGACCGCGTACACGAAGGGCGAGCCGGTCGCGCTCGACTTCGACTGGTTCGTCATGGACGACAGCAGCGGCAACAAGGGCCACTACGTCGGCCAGACGGCGCCGGCGATCTAGCAGGAGGAAAAGGAAATGGCAGTCGTTCCACTCAACGCGGCCCAGCAGATCGTCGAGAACGGCATCGTGCCGGCATACCAGTCGGGCATTCTCGCGACGGACACCTTCACGTTCCCGAACGACGGCAAGGTGTTCCTGCACGTCAAGCACGGCGCCGGCGGCTCGAACCTCACGCTCGTGACCGCGAAGCTCTACCGCGGCCGCGCGGTCGCCGACAGCGTCATAGCGATCGGCGCGAACAGCGAAGCCATGATCGGACCGTTCCCAACTGAGCTCTACAACGACGACACCGGCAAGATCACCGGGTCAATCAGCGAAGCGACCGGCTTCACGGTGGCGGTCCTGCGCGCGGCCTAATGCAGCAGATCGATGAGGCGCTGGCGATCTATGAGCAGGCGCGTGAACACAAACGCCTGCAGGAATGGCATCGCCGGCGCGCTCGCGAGGGCATGGCGGAGCTGAAGAGGTTCTGCATCGCGAACCACATCACATTTCAGCTTGTGACGGAGGCCAATGGTCATGGTCAAAGCGACAGAGAAGAAGCGGTCTAACGGCGCAGGCCGCAGTGGAGCGGTCCTGCGTCTTACCACGCGGGCCGATGAGATCGTCAGCCACGTCTCGATCGACGACGTCCCGTATGAGCTCGCCAATCCGGCGCACTTCGGGCTCAAAGAAGGCGGCGCGATCTGGCGCGCGATGGACCGCATCACCGAACTCGAGACGCTCGCCGATGCCGACGACTTCGAGCCGACCGCAGAGCAGGAGCACGAGTACCGCGATCGTCTCATCCAGGTCGCGGCGAAGGCTCTACCGGATGCCCCGCTGGCCAAGCTCCAAAAGCTCCCGACCGGCGAGCTCGCCGACTTGGCGCTGCATTTTTTCGCGGAGGCGGCGAGGGCGAACCCGAGGCTGTCGATGATCTTTCAGGAACGGCAGCAGCCGAGCCGCTCGACTGGGACGACATCATCGCCGATCTCGTCTGGTCCTACCCCTGCGACCCGCGGGTCTGGCTAGAGGTGCCGATGCCGCTCCTCCGGGCCCTGTACGAGCGGATCCCCAAGCTCGCCGCGCGCGAGACGCTGCGCATGACACGCGCGACCGCGCTCGGCTCGGGCAACATGCGCAAGGGAGACCACGCTGCCGCATGGCGCGATCTGCTCCGCCAGGCAGGCTTCACGCCCCCACGTAGGTTGGCGACGCCGGAAAACCTGCGTCGTCTCGGGATCGCAGTGAAGTGACGACTCTCCCTCTCGGAGATGCCGACCTCGAGCTCCACACCAATGACAAGCCTCTAGAAGAGGGGCTGAAGAACGCGCGCAAGAAGGTCAGCAAGGAACTAACCGAGACCCAGAAGGACATCGATAAGCAGGCCGACAGCTTCGGGAAGTCATTCGGCCGGTTCTTCACCGCCGCCGCGGTGAGCAAGGCGGTCGGCGTCCTCGGCGACATGGTCCAGGCGGCGCGCGACGAAGAGGCG
>DASYUC010000094.1:0-28383 GCA_036001645.1 Candidatus Limnocylindria bacterium | reverse complement strand
CGCGACGACGGTGAGGTCGGCGTCAGCCGGACCGTGGAGCGCGTACTGCTGGTCCTGTGGGATGGCCCTCTGCGCCAGCGCGAGCTTGCCCATGCGCTTGTGCATCATCGCCATGCGCATCTCGACGCCCTCGGTGATGTGCCCCTCGGGGTCGTGCTCGTCGGACGTCACCCAGAAGCGGCCGCCCGGGATGCCCGGCCGGCTGCGCGGCGAGATGCCGTCCTTCGTGAGGGCGTAGCGGAGGTATTCCTTGACGTCGGCGGGCTTGCCGTTCCCGTCGTGCCCGTTCGCGCTGTCGTTCGGTCCCTTCGCGTCCATCGCCGTCCACTCGGTGCCGGTGAAGCGCTCGCCGCGGTCGATCGTGTCGTACTTCAGCTCGAGCTTGTCGATCGTCGTGTACACCGACGCGAGCTTCTTGTCCGACATGACGATGATCGGCATCTGGTAGCGCTCGGCCCAGTTGAACGCGGAGAAGATGTCCTGATAGGTCTCGCGCAGATCGCCGGGCGCCGTAACGATGTGCGGGAAGTCGCCCTGCGCCGGGTGGAGCGCGAACTGAAGGTCGCCCTGCTCCTGGCGCGTCGGCAGACCGGTCGACGGGCCGCCGCGCTGATAGAGGACGAGCACCGGACCGGGCGCTTCGGTGATCGACGCGAAGCCGATGCCCTCGACCATCAGCGCGAACCCGGGTCCGCTCGTCGCCGTCGCGACGCGCACGCCCATGTGCCCAGCGCCGACCGCCATGTTGATCGAGCTGATCTCGTCCTCGCACTGCACGACGAGCAGGTTGTAGTCACGCTGATGTCGCTCGAGGAAGACGCTTTCGTCGGTCGCGGGCGAGATCGGGTAATACGTCTGGAAGGAGCAGCCCGCCTTCAGCTTCGCGATAGCAGCGATCTCGTAGCCCTTCGCGAGGATCCGGGCCTTCGGTTCGGCACCGGGTTTGAGCGTGTACGGGAAGTCCTTCGCGCTCTCGTTCTGCTTCACGTGCTCGAACGCGAGACGCGCGGCGCGCACGTTCAGCTCGCCGACCTCGGAGCGCTTGCCCTTGAACTGGCTGCGGATGACCTCGGCGACGAGATCGAACGGGTAGTCGCAGAGCGCGAGCGACGCACCGAGGCCGACGGTGTTCTTCATGACCTCGTAGCGCCGCGCCTGCTCGCCCTTGCCGACCTCTTCGAGCGCCTTCTTGATGATCTCCATGAACGGGACCGGATAGAAGCGCAGGTCGGCGCGGCCGCTGTCCTTCGGCTGGAACTCGATCTCGCTGTCGTAGATGACGCCGCCGCCTTCGTTGATCTCGTGTAGATGGCCGAAATGCGTCGGCCAGCGGCGATGATGTCCGTCGCCGGACAGCGTTTCGTCGTCGAGTGCGACGAGGATGTCGGCGGTGTCGCGGTAGGAACGGATGTCCTCGTCGTCGACGCGCACTCGGTAGAACGAGTGCTTGCCCATGATGTTCGAGTGGTATTCGATGTTCGCGTAAACGCGTAGGCCGGCCCGCGAACAGGCCTTTGCGAATACCTCGGCGGAGGCGTTGATTCCGCTCCCCTGGGGTCCGCCGATCATCCAGGTGAGCCGATTCTTCTGCACTCGGAACACCTATTGTAAGCCGCGATGGCGGCGCGTCGGGAAAAAGACACGCTCGGCGAGATTGACGTCCCGTCCGACGCGCTGTGGGGAGCGCAGACCCAGCGAGCCATCGAGAGCTACCCGATCTCCGGTTACAAGCCGTTTCCCGCGTTCGTGCGCGCGATGGTGCGCGTGAAGCGCGCCGCAGCCCTCGCGAATGCCGAGGCCGGTCGGTTGGAGCCCAAGCGCCGGGACGCGATCGTGGCGGCGTGCGACGAGATGCTCGCCGGAAAGAACGCGGATCAGTTCGTTGTCGATGTGTTCCACTCCGGCGCCGGCGTGTCGTTCCACATGAACGTCAACGAGGTCATCGCCAACCGCGCGAACCAGATCTGCGGCGGCGGCCTGGGCACCTACGAGCACGTCAACCCCAACGATCACGTGAACATGGGCCAGTCCACGAACGACGTCACGCCCACCGCGATGCGGCTAGCGCATCTCGAACTGACCAGGACCGTCGTCGAGGAGCTCGGGATGCTCGCGGTGGCGTTCTCGAACAAGGCCGCGCAGTACGCCAATGTCGTGAAGCCTGGACGTACGCATCTGCAGGACGCGGTGCCGATCACCTTCGGCCAGGAGATCGGTGGCTGGGCGCACCGCATGCATGGCGCGGCGCAGCGCCTGAACGCGGGACGCACCGAGCTGTGCGAGCTTGGCATTGGCGGCACCGCCGCGGGCACGGGACTGAACGCCGACCCGATGTTCCGCGAGCGCGTGTGCCGCTATCTCGCGGAGTGGTACGGCGAGCCCATCGTGCCCGCGAAGGATCTCGTAGCGTCGATGCAGTCGATGGCACCCTTCGTCCGCATCTCGAGCGGGATGCGCACGGCGGCGATCGAGCTCTCGCAGATCTGCAACGACATCCGCATCCTCGTGTCCGGGCCACGCACCGGCTTCGGCGAGCTCGTCATCCCGGCGGTGCAGCCGGGCTCCTCGATCATGCCGGGCAAGGTGAATCCCGCGATCGCGGAGATGGTGAACCAGGTCTGCTTCCAGGTCATCGGGAACGACACGACGGTCGCGTGGGGCGCACAGGCGGGACAGCTCGAGCTCAACGTGATGATGCCGGGCATCAACTACGCGGTCTGCTTCTCCGCGACGATCCTCGCGAGCGCCGTTCGCCAGCTCCGCACCAAGACAGTTGAGGGCATGCGTGTCGACGAGGAGCGCGTGAAGGAGCTGATGGACTCGAGTCCCTCGCTCATCATCACCGCCCTCACGCCGCACATCGGGTACAAGAAGTCCGCCGAGCTCGTGACCAAAGCACTGGCCCAGAAGCGATCGCTTCTCGACATCGGGCTCGAAGAGAAAGTGATGCCGGAGGACAAGCTACGCAAGGTCCTCGATCCGCTGCCGATGACGAGGGGTGGCGTGCAGTGACCGCCGGACCGAAGATCGACGGCCACAGCGGATCGGTGCGTGTGCGGAGCACGGTGGCCTTCGAGGCGAAGCAGAAGATCCCGTACTTCCTCGGTGTCTCGGGAAAGACGGCGGGCGCGAAGGACCTGTCGCTGAACCTCGTTGTCGTGCCCCCCAAGGGAAAGGCCGAGCCGCATTCGCACAGCGAGTTCGAGAGCGCGATCTACGTGATCAGCGGTAGGGCGATCCACCACTGGGGCGATCGGCTACAGCATTCGATGGAGACGGAGGCCGGTGACTTCCTCTTCGTCGCGCCTGGCGTGCCGCACTACCCCGAGAACCCGTACGACGAGCCGGTCATAGCCGTCGTGGCGCGAAACGATCCCGAAGAACAGGAGCATGTTGTCCCGTTCCACCCTTGAGGCTGAGTGGCTGTGGGAAGAGCTGATCGGTGTTGCGCGCGTCGAGGCCCAGCGTGTCCGCGAAGATCGACCAGAACGCGTCGTTCGTGGCGCGGCGATCGTTCCCGGGGAGGATGGCCTCGCGGCAGCCATCGCTCTCGACGGTCGCGACGAGGGTCGTTCGGCTGGTGTCGCTGAACGTAAGTCGATACCCGATGCCGTACCCGATCGCACACCAGCGGAGCTGTGCGACCGGCAGGGAGATCAGGGCGTCGTGCAGCCGCTGGGCCGCCGCAGCGTCGTTGACCGATCGATCGAAGGCCGCGACGGGATGCATCTCGGAATATCGGACGACCCGCAGCACGGGTATGGTCGGGGCCGAACACGAGCTGCCGATCAGGAGAGCCAACGCGACACCGAAGGCGCGCATCGTCGCGATTATCCGCCGCGCGTGGTCCGTTAGCGCCTGACCTCATCCGGCAACACGAAGAGGATCTCCGTCTTCTTCACACCGAGGGTGTCCGCGAGAAGGTCCCAGAAGGCGTCATCGGTGGCGCGCCGGTCCGCATCCGAGAAGGTGACCTGGACACAGCCGTCGCCCTCTACGACGACCGAAAGGATCACCCGCGAGGCGTCGTTGAAGCTCAGTCGATAGCTCAGGCCGTAGCTTGTCTCAGCGAAGCACACGTTGGGTGCCGGCGGAAGCGCGCGCACGGCGTCGTAGACCCGACGTGTGACGAAAGGATCGACGATTGACCGATCAAATGCGGCGTAGTGGTGCGCGGGCGAGGTCGAGAAGCGCGTGATGCGCATCGCCGGGACGGACGAGGTGCACGAAACGATCAGCAAGGCCGCGAGGGCGACGAGCGCGAGCCTCACACCGCCTCGGCGAGCTCGGGCACGACGCTGCGGCGTGCGCGCAGTCGACCGACGATGCGCCGCGTGAGCGCGTCCATCGCAGCGTAGCCGGCGCCGATGCCGGTCGGAGGATTGCCCGCCGGCAGCATCAGTCCCGGAAGGACCGGTGCCCAGCGCCAGATCCCCAGACCAGTGCCGTAGAGCTCGAGCGCCGTCGTCATCGCGAAGCTCACCGCGTACAGCAGCGGATAACGACCGCGGACGATGAAGCGGATGAAGATCGCCCAGGTCACGAAGCCGAGCAGGTCGGGGAGCGGCGCTCGCGCGATCCCATACAGCATCCAGAGCGTCGCGCCGGCGGTCACGGCGATCACGATGCGGCGCGCGTGACGCTCGAGGAGCGGCAGCGACGCGACCCGGAGCGCCGCGAGATAGAAGAGGCCGTGGCCCGCGGGGACGTAGAGCGGCAGATTCTCCAGGCGGTACCGGTACGCGCCCCACACGATCGAGCCGATGATCTCGAGGAACGTCGCGAGCACGACGAGCGCCGCGACCTGGAGGCGCAGCGCTGGCGGCTGACGCCAGAGCGCGATCGCGAGGAAGACCCACGCCGTGAGCCCGAGCGCGGACTGCTCGAGAACCGAGGTCGCGCGATCGAGCGGCAGCGCGACGGCGACGAACATCGCGAACGCGATGGCGTAGGTGACCGAGCCGCGCACGCTCATCGCCGCGTCCTCACGGCGCGACCGCCGGTCACCCGATCTTGATCGTCTTGATCTTGTCGCCGATCTTCACCGCAGCGACAACGTCCATCCCAGCCGTGACCTGGCCGAAGTTCGTGTACTGCTTGTCGAGGAACGTCGAATCCTTCTTGACGATGAAAAACTGGGAATCGTTGTTGAACGCCGCGTCCTGACCGCGCGCGATCCCGACGGCGCCGAGCTTGAACGAGAGGTCGTTGTATTCGCTCGGCACGCGGTCGCCGCCCGTGCCGGTGCCCTTGGGATCGCCACCCTGCACCACCCAGTCCTCGACACGGTGGAAGGTGAGGTTGTCGTAGAAGCCGCTTCGCGCCTTGCCCGCGAACCGCTCGACGGTCTGCGGCGCCTTGTCGGGTCGGAGCGTGAACGTGAACGAGCCGCCCTTCGCGAGCTCGACGGTCGCCTGTGTCGCCTTGGCGCCGGGTGTTGGAGTGGCCGTGGTCGTTCCTCCTGTTTTCGTGCCGCCGCTCTGCGCGGTCGAGCCACAGGCGGCCAGCGCGATGCCGGCGGCCATCGCGTGCAGGACCGAGCGACGCTTCATCGCCTCCGACGATAGACGCTCCGGCGCGGCACGGCGTAGCCGTGCGAATATCGTCATCCTCCCGATGCCGACGTATCAGCGGCCCCGCGGGACGCGGGACCTGCTCCCCGAAGAAGCGGCCGCGATGGACACGCTCCAGGCCGTGGTGCAGGCGCGCGCCCTGCGTTACGGCTATCCGCGCCTCAGCACACCGATCATCGAGAACCGCGATGTCTTCGTGAAGAGCGTGGGCGAGGGGAGCGACATCGTCGGCTACGAGATGTACGAGGTCGGGCAGCGCGGTGAGGGCGGCCTCACGCTTCGCCCGGAGGGGACGGCCGCGGTCACACGGGCGCTGCTCGAGAACGGCCTGCACAAGTCACCACAGCCGATCCGCTTCTTCTATTACGAGCCGATGTTCCGCGGCCAGCGACCGCAGCTCCTGCGCTTCCGTCAGTTCTGGCAGTGGGGCCTCGAGTGCTACGGCGCGCCCGAGCCGGCCGCCGACGTGGAGATCATCGACTTCGCGAACGGTCTGCTCGCGGAGGTCGGCCTCACCGACTTCGAGCTCGAGGTCAACACCATCGGCGACGAGGCGTGCCAGGTGAAGCTCAAGGTCGCGCTGGGCGACTACTTCTCGAAACACCGCGAGGCGCTGAGCCCACAGTCACAGCGCCGCCTCGACACGAATGTCCTCCGCGTCCTGGACTCGAAAGAGCCCCAGGACCGCGAGATCATCGCCGGCGCCCCGAAGATGAAGGACATCCTGTGCGAAGAGGACAAGAGGCATTTCGCGGAGGTCGAGGACGGACTCACGCGTCTCGGCATCGCGTACAAGGTCGTCGATACGTTGGTGCGCGGGCTCGACTACTACACGCGGACCGTGTCCGAGTTCATCCTCACCGACCCCGAGTACCGCAAGGCAGGCGACATCGCGGTCGCGGCCGGTGGCCGGTACGACGGCCTCGTGCGCAAGCTTGGCGGTCCTGATCTCACCGGCACCGGCATCGCGGGCGGCGTCGACGTCCTGTACTACGCGCTGAAGCAGCAAGGGGTGACGGTGGCTGAGGAGCCAAAGGCCGATGTCTACGTCGTGTCGGGGCAGCCGGACGACTTCGCGGACCGCACGCAGATCGCCAACCCGCTCCGCGAAAAGGGCTTTACGGTGGCGATCGATTACTCCGGGCGCCCGCTCGAGAGGCAGCTCGAGAGCGCGATCAAGCACGGCGCGCGCGTCGCCATCATCCGTGGCACGCCGGAGGCGCGGGGCGGTCACGTCATCGTGCGCGACCTGATGAAGAAGGAGCAGCGCGTCACGAAACTCTCCGCGGTCGTGACCGAAGTCGGTCGGCATGTGTCGCCGCACCCGCGTCCGACCCTGTGGAAGCCGCCGACGAACCCGGACGACCACGAGCCGGGCGCGGCCGGCGAGGCACCGTTCCTCACGGACCCGCGCGACTGATGCTGCGCACGCACACCGCGGGCGAGCTGCGCGCCGCGGACACCGGAAAGGCCGTCACGCTCGCGGGCTGGGTGGACCGGCGCCGCGACCACGGCGACGTCACGTTCATCGACCTGCGCGACCGCTACGGCAAGACGCAGATCGTGGCGAACGCGAGCGAGCAGTCCAAGGCGCACGCCGCACTGAAGGATGCGCGCAGCGAGTGGGTGCTCCAGGTCCGCGGCACGGTCCGTCCGCGGCCCGAGGGCACGCGCAACCCCAAGCTCCCGACCGGAGACATCGAGGTCGCGGCACAGGAGATCGTCGTCCTCAACGAGGCGAAGACGCCGCCGTTCTACGTGAACGAGGAAACACCCGTCGACGAGAACCTCCGCTGGAAATACCGCTACATCGATCTGCGGCGCGAGCGCTCGAAGGAGCTCATGCATCTCCGGAGCGACATGACGAATTTCATCCGGAGCTTCTTCGTGGAGCGCGGCTTCTGGGAGATCGAGACGACGCTGATGATCCGCTCCGACCCCACCGGGGCGCGCGACTTCGTGGTCCCGTCGCGCTATTACCCGGGGAAGTTCTGGGCGCTGCCCCAGTCGCCACAGCAGCTGAAGCAGATCCTCATGGTCGGCGGCATCGACAAGTACGTGCAGATCGCGCGCTGCTTCCGCGACGAGGACCCGCGCGCCGATCGCATCTACGAGCTGACACAGCTCGACGTGGAGATGAGCTTCGCGGAGCCGGACGACATCATGTCGATCGTCGAAGAGTGCTACACCGCCGTCTTCGAGCGGTTCGCGCTGAAGCCTCTGCACCAGAAGCCCTGGCCGCGCATCACGTACGACGACGCGATGCGCCGGTACGGGAGCGATCGTCCCGATACGCGCTTCGGCATGGAGCTCGTCGATCTCACGGACCACTTCCGTGGCACCGCGTTCGCCGTCTTCAAGGACGCCATCGACCGCGGCGGCACCGTGCGCGCTGTCGTCGTTCCGGGCAAGGCCGACGCCTCGCGCAAGGAGGTCGACGCGTGGACGGGCGTGGCCAAGACCCGGGGCGCGAAGGGCCTCGTCTCCTTTGCGTTCGCCGGGAACGAGGTCCGTTCGCCCATCGCGAAGTTCCTGAGCGCGGACGAGCTTTCGCGCCTCCGCGGCGCCGTGGGTGCGAAGGACGGCGACCTCGTGCTCGCGGTCGCCGCGGATCACCACACCGCGAGCGTGTCGATCGGAACCGTGCGCTCGCATCTCGGACAGCAGCTGAGCCTCGCGGACGCGTCGACGCACCACGCCCTGTGGGTCCACCGGTTCCCGATGTTCGAGCGGACGCCCGAGGGCGGCTGGACCTTCTCGCACAATCCGTTCTCCGGGCCGCTGACCGATGAGGACGCCCGCCTGCTCGAGACCGATCCGGGGAAAGCGCGCAGCACGCAGTACGACCTGGTGGTCGACGGCAATGAGCTCGGTGGCGGGAGCGTTCGCATCCACAATCGCGCGCTGCAGGAGCGCGTCTTCGGGCTCATGGGCATGTCAAAGGCGGAAGCCGCGGAGCGCTTCGGCGCGCTGCTCGACGCGCTCGAGTACGGCGCGCCGCCGGAGGGCGGTATCGCCACCGGCATCGACCGAACGGTGATGATCCTCGCCGGCCTGTCGAACGCACGCGAGACGATCGCGTTCCCGAAGACACAGACCGGCTACGACCCGCTCCTCGAGGCGCCCGCTGCGCTGGACGACAAGCTGCTCGAGGAGCTCGGTCTGCGCGTGGTGAAGAAGCCGGACGCTTAGCGCGCCACCGCGTTGCTGGTGAAGGAAGTGGTCCTGCTAGCAGTCTCGTCCCGCGACAGCACCTTTTAGCCGCGCGACAATCGAAGGCCGGGGAGGCCGGCACCGGCGGGGACGATCAGACGCGACATCCCCGTGAACTCCGCGAGATCGCCGAGTGCCTGTGCGACCGCGCGTCCCGTCGCGACATCGCGCTTCGGCCCAGGTTCGAGATGAATAGCGTTCACGACGAGCGCGTCCCCCTCGCTGTCGACGCGCGGATCGATGCGCCCGATGAGCTCGTCGTCGTGCAGGATCGGCATCGCGAAGTATCCGTACTGGCGCTTTGCCGGCGGTACGTAGATCTCGATGCGGTAGCGCATGCCGAACAGAGCCTCGGTGCGCGCACGGTCGCGGATCAGCGTGTCGAAGGGTGACAGCAGGGTCGTGCGGCCGCTCCAGCTCCGCTCGAGTGCCGAGATCCGCTCCGCATCCGCCGCGAGCACGTACCAGGTGCCTTTCAGCGTGCCGTCATCCGTCACGACGCGAGCCGGAACGAACTCGCCGGACCGCACGAGCGACGCGATCGCCCTGAGCACGAGCTCGCGCACCGCGCCCGGAAGCATCTCGGAGATCTGCTTCGTCGTCGCGACGCCGAGCGCACGCAGGGCGCGGATCGTCGCGTCGCGGATGAGCTTCGTCGGCGTCGCTGACGACACCAGCGCCTTGGCTGGCACGCATCGCTCCGTGAGATCCCAGAGCCGCTCCTGACCGGCCCGGCCCGCGACGAGGACGCGGCCCTCGGCGGAGAGGAACTCGAGCATCTGGCTCGCGTTGCGGTCGTTGGTCCAACCGGTCGAATGCCACGACACCGCCTCGCGCCCATCGAATGCGCTGGTCGCAAGCGGTCCTTCGCGCCGCAGCCGGGAAAGGACCTGCCGTCGCAGCGCGGGATTCGCGCGCATCCACCTCGCGCGACGTCGGAAGTTCGTGTACTTCGTGGACGTGCTGCGCATCGCGAGGCGGTAGAAGGGGAGCTGCCGCGTCGGATAGAGGAAGGCACGCCACTCGAAAAGTCGCTGGTCCTTGTAGATGAGCCGCGCGACGTCGCTCGGGTCGTACCGGCCGAGGCGGCTCCACAGGACGAGGAGGTGGCTGCGCGCGACGGCGCTCGTGGGATCGAGCTGAAGCCAGAGCAGCTGATCCACGGTAGCGAGGATCCCGCGGCGATCGGGGCTCTGTCGCTTGGCGCCCAGAAGCTGCGCGTCGATGATGAGTCGCCGCGCCGCGCGGTGGCTGATGTCGACCTCGCTCACGTGCGCCGCCCGCCCGGCGGTAGTCGGCCACGCGAAGAGCGCGGGCGCCCTTCAGTACGGTCCGCGAGTCGTTCTCCAAGCCAGAGCAGGACGAGCATCAGGAAGAGACCGATCGCCGCGAAGAAGGGCCACATCACGCCTAGACTTACACACGTGAAGCGTGTCTATCTCGATCACGCCGCGACCACGCCGGTCGACCCCGAGGTCGCCGACGCGATGGCGGCCGTGCTGCGTGGCACGCATGGCAACCCATCGAGCATCTATGCCGAGGGGCGGGCCGCGCGCGAGCTGGTGGACCGGGCGCGAGAGGAGGTCGCCGCCGTCCTCGGGGCCCAGCCGACCGAGATCGTCTTCACCAGCGGCGGCACGGAGGCTGACAACCTCGCCATCCGAGGCGTGATGAAGGCGCGTCGTGGCCTCGGCGATCACCTCGTGACGACGGCGATCGAGCACCATGCCGTGCTCGACACCGCGCGGGATCTGGAATCGAGCGCGCACGTGCGTCTGACCGTCGTCGCCGTCGACCACGAGGGTCGCGTCGATCCGGCGGCCATCGCGGCCGCGATCGAGCCGAAGACGACCCTCGTGTCGGTCATGCACGCGAACAACGAGATCGGCACGATCCAGCCGATCGCCGAGATCGGCGCGCTGTGCCGCGACCGCGGCGTGAAGCTCCACACCGACGCGGTGCAGACCGTCGGCGCGCTCGACTTCGATGTCAGTCAGCTCCCGGTCGACCTGGTCTCCGTGAACGCGCACAAGTTCTACGGCCCGAAGGGGGTGGGCGCGCTCTACGTCCGTCGGGGCACGCGGCTCGCGACGATGCAGACCGGCGGCGGGCAGGAGAAGGGGCGTCGCACCGGGACCGAGAACGTCGCCGGCATCGTGGGCCTCGGCGTCGCATTACGCGTCGCCGCTGAGCGCCGCGCGACGGAATCGGCGCGGCAGGCCCAGCTGCGCGACCGGATCATCGACGGCGTCATGACGCGCGTGCCCGACGCGGTGCTGACCGGACACCGGACCGATCGCCTGCCGAACAATGCCTCGTTCTGCTTCCCGGGCACGCAGGGGGAGTCGCTCATCGTCGCGCTCGATCTGGCGGGGTTCGCGGCGTCGAGCGGCTCCGCGTGTACGTCCGGCGACACCGAGCCGTCGCACGTGTTGCTCGCGCTCGGCCTCGAGCGGCACGTCGCGCAGGGCTCGCTGCGTCTCACCGTCGGCCGGGCGACGACCGACGCGGACGTGGATGCGCTGCTCGCCGCGCTGCCGCCCATCGTGGCGCGCCTGCGCGAAGCTTCGGCGGTGTCCGTGTGAGCGGACAGGTCTTCGTCGCGATGAGCGGCGGGGTCGATTCGTCGGTCGCCGCTGCGCTCCTGCTCGAGCGGGGTGAGGACGTCGTCGGCGTGTGGATGCGCCTCGTGCCCGGCGGCGTGGACACGGATGCCCCGCGTTGCTGCGGGACCGACGAAGCAGGCGAGGATGCGCGGCGAGCCGCCGCGATGCTCGGCATTCCTTTCTATGCGCTCGACTACGCGGATGTGTTCGGCAAGCAGGTCGTGGATCGATTCGTCGACGCGTACGCGTCCGGCGAGACGCCGAACCCGTGCGTATCGTGCAATCACCACGTGAAGTTCGAGGCGCTCCTCCGCGACGTGGTCGCGAAATTCGGTGGCACGCGACTCGCCACCGGGCACTACGCGCGCGTCGCGGACGCCGCCGACGGAACGCGGCGCCTGCTCCGTGCCCGCGACGCGACGAAGGACCAGTCGTACGCCCTCTACATGCTCGGTCAGCGCGAGCTGCGGCGCACGGTGTTCCCGATCGGGGAGCTGGCGAACAAGGCCGAGACGCGCGAGATCGCGGCGCGATTCGACCTTCCGACCGCGACGAAGGCGGAGAGCATGGACATCTGTTTCGTCGGCGGCGACTATCGCGACCTCGTGCGGGGCCGCGCGCCGGCTGCCTTCCAGGCCGGGCCGGTCGAACGCGCCGATGGCAGCGTCGTCGGTCAGCACGCCGGCATCGGCGGGCTGACGGTGGGACAGCGCTCCGGAACCGGCGTGGCCACGGGCGAGCGCCTGTATGTGCTGCGGCTGGAGCCCGAGCGATCGGCGGCGGTCGTCGGCACGCGCGAGGAGATCACCCGCACGACGTATGAGCTACGAGACGTCCGCTTCACGCATGACGTCCCGCCCGCGAGTGCCTTCGAGACATCGGCGGTGCTGCGATACCGCGGCACGCCCCTTGCCGCGGTGGTCGAGATGATCCCTGACGGCGCGCGTCTCCGCCTCGCCGCGCCCGCGCTCGTCGCACCCGGTCAGGCAGTGGTCTGGTATGAGGGTGACGAGGTCGTGGGAGGCGGTATCGTCCGCGCCGGCAGCCCGGGCTAGACCCCGCCGATGCGCGCGCTGTTCCGCATGGCCGCGATCGCGGTCGCAGGTGCGGCGCTCTATTACGCCGGGCTCCTCAACAGCATCGTGGTCCAGCGCCCCGAGCGTCCCGGTGCGGTCGCGGTCGTCGTCGCGATCGGTGCGGCGCTCGTGGTGCTCATCGCGGCGGTCCGTGGGACCGGACGCGGTGACGCGCTGACGCCGCCCGCGCATACGGGCCTCCATCGCGCGGTCTGGCTGTTCGCGAGCGTCATGGCTCTCGTGTCGCTCGCGTGGATCTCCGACGTGCCGCGGCAGCGCGCGTGGGACTGGACGCCGTACCACAACGACGCGATCGCGTTGAACGACTGCGCCGCGCGGCTGGTGCTGGGGGGCCGTGACCCCTACGCGTCGCTCGACATCTTCGACTGCTACGCGCAGCTCGGCATCGGTGCCGATCGCACCACGCCGCTGAAACGTGGCGAGTTCGCGGATGTCGCCGTCTATCCGACGGACGACCAGCTCGACGCGGCGTGGGATCTGCGTTCTCGCGAAGGCGTCAACGTCGAGTTCGTCTCGCGCCCCTCGTATCCGGCGCTGTCGTTCCTATTGATCATCCCGTTCGTCGCGCTCGGCTGGGACACCAACCGGCTCTACGTGCTCTGCCTCATCGCGGCGATGGCGCTCGTCGTGATACGCACGCCGGTCGGCCTTCGTCCCTTCATGCTCACGGCGGTGCTGGGCGCGGCGTCGCTCGCGGCATTCACCGTGAGCGGTAGCGCCGACCTGCTGTACGTGCTTCCGCTCGCAGCGGCCTGGCTCTGGCGGGAGCGGCGGTGGAGCGCGCTCGCGTACGGGATCGCGGCCGCGACGAAGCAGCTGGCGTGGTTCTTCGCGCCCTTCTACCTCATCGCTGTCGTCGCGCTCCACGGATGGCGTGAGGGCGTGCGCCGCGGCGCGATCGCCGTCGCGGTCTTCGCGGCGACGAACCTGCCGTTCATCCTCGCGCACCCGGCCGATTGGCTGGAGGGCGTGGCGACTCCGCTCTCCGAGCCGATGTTCCCGCGCGGCGCGGGGATCATCTTCCTCGGCACGAACGGCGGACTGCCGCTCCTCCCCTCGGTCGCGTATCTCGCGCTCGAGGGACTGTGTGCGGTCGTGTGCCTCGCGGTCGCGTGGCGGTCGCGCCGTACCAGCCCCGAGCTCGGCGTGGTCCTCGCGCTGGTGCCGCTCTTCTTCGCCTGGCGGAGCCTGTTCTCGTACTTCTTCCTCATCCCGCTCTTCGCCGCCGTCGCGGTCGCGCGTATGCCCCTGGGTGACATCACACCGGCGCGCGCGCAGGCCGCCGGAGCGCTCACGCTCTTCGCGCTCCCGACGCGCCGCCTCGCCCTCCTCGCGCGGCGCCGGCGCGCCGCCTAGTGCCGCCGGCGCTCATCCCCCTCGCTCTCGTGGCGCTCGGCGTCCCCGCCGCATTTCGGGCGGCCCTCGGGCGTCCGCGATCCCTCGGCGCGGCCTGGGTGCTCGCGGCGGCGGCGGTCGCGCTGGCGCAGGCAGCCGGCGAGATCTCGGGGTCGCGCCTCGGCGTGCTGGGAGACGCTCAATTGCTTCTCGCCGCCGTCGGGGCCGCGATCGCCGCATTCGCCGTAAGCATCGCGGAACCGCACCACAGGGATTAAGGTCATCTGTGAACCAATGAAATAGGGGAGAAATGCCATGGGTTTCCTGATCGGTCTGCTCGCAGGCGCGGTCGTCGCGCTGCTGTACGCACCGAAGACGGGCGACATGACCCGCGAAGAGCTTCGCGTGCGGAGCGAGGAGCTGAAACGCCGTGCCGACGAGCTGCAGAAGATCGCGAACGACCTCTCGCAGCAGGCTCAGGTCAAGGGGCGTGAGCTCGTCGACGAAGCCAAGCGGCAGTGGGACCGTTCCGGGGTCGGCCAGCGCGCCGGCGAAAGCGTCGCGCGTGGCGACAAAGGCGGTCCCACCGCCAAGTCCTGACGTTAGACTTCACATCAGGACAGGGGAACGCGGGGAGCTGACCGTGGGGTCGCCCCGCGTTTTTTTTGGCGGCGCGAAATTGCGAGCAGAGGCCGAGCCTTCCGTACCCGGCCCCGAAGAACGGAGCAGGCGGAGCCAGCGAAGTGAGTAGGGGTCAAAGGGAGAAGAACCGTCGAGAGTTCTGAGATCAGAGAGAAATTCATAAGGTTCTTCGAGGAGAAGGGCCACACGCGGATGCCCAGCTGGCCGCTGATCCTCAAGGACGATCCCAGCGTGCTCTTCACGAGCGCCGGGATGCAGCCGCTCGTGCCCTATTTCCTCGGCAAGAAACAGCCCCCCGCCAAGCGGATCGTCGCGGTGCAGAAGGTCTTCCGGGCGACGGATATCGACGAGGTGGGGAAGGACGCTTACCACCAGACCTTCTGGGAGATGCTCGGGAACTTCGGCATCGGCGACTACTGGAAGAAGGAAGCCATCGAGTGGGGCTGGGAGCTGCTCACCAAGGTGTTCGGCATCGACGGCGGCAAGCTCGTCGCGACGGTCCATCACACCGACGATGAGGCGTACCAGATCTGGACGAAGACGCTGGCGCTCCTCCCACCGGAGAAGGTATTCCGCCTCGGTGACGAGGCCAATTTCTGGGCGCCCGGACCGACGGGACTCTGCGGCCCCGATAGCGAGGTCTTCATCGACAAAGGTCCGCAGCTTGGGGTGCCGCCGCACGACTGCAACCCCGGCGAGAACTGCGGCCGCTATGTCGAGATCTGGAACTTCGTCTTCCAGCAGTACGACCGCAAGGCCGACGGGACGCTCGTGCCGCTCGCGAAGAAGAACATCGACACCGGCGCGGGGCTCGAGCGGATCACACAAGTGCTGCAGGGCGTTCCGGGCGACACGTACCGGACCGACCTCTTCCAGCCGCTCGTGAAGAAGATCGAATCGCTCTCGGGGAAGCGGTACGGCGACGACCGCGAGACCGACGTGTCGATCCGCATCGTCGCCGAGCACTCACGCGCCGCGACGTTCCTCATCGCCGACGGGGTCGTGCCGTCCAACGAGTTCCGCGGCTACGTGCTCCGCCGGCTCATCCGGCGCGCGGCGCTGCACGGGCGGCGGCTCGGCCTCAAGACCGGCGTCCTCGCGACGCTCGGCGGCGAGGTCGTGAAGACGATGCAGAAGCACTATCACGAGCTCACCAAGGCGCGCGATCGGATCACGCAGGTGATCTCGGACGAAGAGGAGAAGTTCGAGAAGACGCTCGCGAACGGCCTCACCATGCTGAACGAAGCGATCGGTCGCGCGAAGGCCGAGGGCCAGAAGTGGATCGACGCGGACACCGCATTCCGGCTCTCAGACACATATGGCTTCCCGCTCGAGATGACGAGGGAGATCGCCGCGAGCTCGAGGCTCACCGTCGACGAGCGCGGCTATAACGAGCTCCTCGAAGGACAGCGCAGCCGCAGCCGTGCCACCGCGAAGTTCACGCAGGACGCGATGCGCTTCGGCCAGTTCTACTCGGGGCTCCGCGAGACCCAGGGTCTCCGCAGCGAGTTCACCGGATACGACGAGCTCGCGACGGACGCGACGATCGTGTCGCTCGTCGTCGGCGGCTCTCGCGTGGAGGCCGCCCACGAAGGCCAGGACGTCGAGATCGTCCTGGACCGCACGCCGTTCTACCCGGAGGGCGGGGGTCAGGTCGGCGACCGCGGCACGATCACGACGGACGAGGGGCAGGCGATGGTCGCCGACACTCAGACCGCGGCGCCCGGCGTGATCGTCATGAGCGCGAAGGTCGTCGACGGGGTCCTGCGCGTGTCGGCGCCGGCGCGCGCCGCGGTCGACGAAGAGCTCCGACGCGACACGATGCGGAACCACACCGCGACGCACCTGCTGCATGCGACGCTGCGGAACCTCTACGGCGAGGACGTGCACCAAGCGGGGTCGCTCGTGCATGCGCCGAACCTGCGATTCGACTTCACGTTCGGCCGCGCGCTCACGCCGCAGGAGCTCCAGCGGGTCGAGGACGAGGTGAACCGCGCGATCCTGGACAACGCGAGCGTTCATGCGCGCGTGATGCCGCTCAGCGAAGCGCTCGCGTCGGGGGCGATGGCTCTCTTCGGCGAGAAGTACGACGACGAGGTCCGTGTCATCGAGGCCGGCCCGAGCCGCGAGCTCTGCGGGGGGACGCACTGTCACTGCACCGGCGACATCGGGCCGTTCTTCATCACGAAGGAGGAGAGCATCGGCGCGGGCGTGCGGCGCATCGAAGCCGTGACCGGGGTCGGAGCGCTGCGCGAGGTGCGCGACGTCCGCGATCGGCTGTCGCGCGCGGCGGCCACGCTGCGCGTCCCGCCGGCTCGGGTGCCGGAGAGCGTCGCGCAGCTGATCGAGTCGCGCGAGCGTCTCGAAAAGGAGCTCGCCACGCTGCAGCGCAGTGGCGTCGACAGCGTTGCGGCCGCGCTGCTCGCGAAGGCGGAAGTCGTTGGGAACGCGAAGCTCGTCGCGGCCGATGTCGGAGACGGGGACGTGAGTCAGCTTCGCGCCCTGTCCGATCGGATCCGCGAGACGATCGGCTCGGGTGTCGTAGTGCTGGGCGCCAGGCGCAACGGGACCGCCGCACTCGTCGTGAACGTCACGAAAGACCTGTCGGCGAAGGTGAACGCCGACGCGCTGGTGAAAGAGGTGCTCGCGCCCATCGTCGAGGGAAAGGGCGGCGGTCGTCCGGAGAGCGCGACGGGCGGGGGAAAGGATCCTTCTCGCCTGGCGGAGATGCTCGAAACGGCACGGGAAACGGTGCGCGAGCGTTTGGATGGGGGACGTGGCCGCAACTAACCCGCGCGACGCCCGCGTGGCCGGACCGAGAGGCCCGCTGGTCGCGGGCGTCGAGCTCTCGGCTGGCATCGCGCGGGTGATCGTCGCGACGCGCGAGAACACGCGACTACGCATCACGGGCCGCGGCGAGGCGGGTCTGGCGGAGGGCGCCGTGACCGGCGGTCTGGTCGTCGACCGCGAGTCGGTCGCCGCGGCGCTCGTCACCGCCTTCGGCGCCGCCGAGCGCGGGCAGCGCGTGGAGCGGTCGGTCGTGGCGATCGATGGCGACGACGTGCGGACCTATCACCTCTCCACCTCGTTCGAGCGCGAGTCGTCCGCCGCCCCGGTCGCCGCGAACGAGATCTCCCGCGCGACGCGGGAGGCGGCGACGGTCACGGCCAAGACCGCGGCGTCGAACGCCGAAGACGATCCCGCGCTTCGCGGCGTGCCGACCGCACGGCTGCACGAGGACGTCGCGTCGCTGTCGCTCGACGGCCGTCATCTCGCGACGCTCGTCGGCCAGCGCGGCGGCCTCGTCGAGGTGTGGAGCGATGTCAGCGTCGCGCCGCTCGTCCTGTCCGGAGCGGTGAGCGGCGTCCTGGACACCGCACGCCGTCGCGCCTCGGTCGTACCCGGTGCCTACGCGCTCGGACGTCTGCTGACAGAGTCCGGAGTGCTCGACGCCGGCGTCCTGCGGCTCGGCGCCGACGTCACCGCGCTCGCCGTCCTTCGCGAAGGACGCGTCATCGCGACGCGCGCGTTCGGTCTCGGCCGGATCGCGATCGCGTCGCGGCCAGATCGTCTCGAGGCGGATGCGCGCGTATGGGCCGACTGCGTCGTCGCCTCGCTGCATACGCTCGACGGCCTGCCGCCGGCACGCTGGCTGTTCGTCGGCGTGCCGGAGTCGCTGCTCGCGCTGCCGCGCGCTCTGGGGGAGGCCGTCGGCGGCGTGCGCGGCGGTACGGTCGACATCCAGCCGCTGTCGGTCGGGATCGCGAGCCGCGCCTATAGCGACGTCCAGCTGCGCGCCGACGATCTCGTCGCGGTCGGCGCTGCAGCGATCGCATCGGGGATCTTCGCGTCGTGACGAGCCACCGGGGGGCTGCGCCCCCCGAGAACCCCCCGGAGCCCGCTCGCCGGACGGTGATCGAGCTTGGCGCGCGCGCGAGCGTGCTGGAGGCCGTCGAGCGCATCGCGGCGGCGCCGGCAGCGGATGACCTGGTGCTCTCCATCGCGGCGGGCGCGCCCGCGGCGCGCAACGCGGTGTTCTTCGAGGTCGCGCGACGCGCGGCCGCAACTCGGCGTCTCGCGATCGTTTCCCCCGATGCGCGCGCTCGCGCGCTGGCGTCCGCGGTCCACCTGCCCGCATTCGCGAGCACCGCCGCGCTCGACCGTCAGGAGCTGGACGCGACGGAGCCGCTCACGACCGCGCGCCGCGCCGCCCTCGCGAGGCCGGTGCGCATCAAGCGGGCCGCCGGCGCGTCGCCGGTCCGGATCCTCGGGATCCTGGGAAGCCTTCTCACAGCGGCGCTCGTCCTCATGGTCGTCCTGGGCCCGACCGCGACGGTCGTCGTCGCGCGGACGCCGAAGGCACTCGGACCGGTCGAGTTCAATCTTCGCGCAGGCCCGCAGGGTGATATCACGACCGCGGTCGAGACGCTGATCGCGAAAGATCTCACGCAGAAATACACGCACACCGCGACCGGCGAGCGCCTCGAACCGCTCAAGGCGAAGGGCGTCGCTCGGTTCTCGAACCGGGATACCCAGGAGGTGCGTGTATTGAAGGGCACCATCGTGCGCACCCGCGACAACGTGCGCTTCGCGACCACCGATGAGAAGGTGATCCCTCGCAGCACCATCGAGATATTCCCGATCCCCGGAGTCAAGGTCGGGACCGTGGACATCCCGATCGAGGCGGTCGAGGCCGGAGCGTCGGGCAATGTCGCGGCGAACGCGATCACGATCACGGATCGGAGCGACTACGCCGTGAACAATCCGCAGGCGACGAGCGGGGGCGAGATCAAGAAGTTCGCGGTCGTCACCGCCTCGGATTACGGCCTCGCGGCCGGCCGCGCCGATGAGGAGCTGAAGAAGGCCGGCGTGACGAAGGTCAACGAATGGAAGAGAACAGCGCCCAAGGGCAAGGTGGTCTATGGCCCCGTCACGAAGGTGCTCAGCCTCACGCCATCCGCGAGCGTCGTCGGTACCGAGCCGAAAGATAGCAACCTGTTCGATCTGACCGTGACCGGGACCGCGACTGGCTTCCAGGTACCCGAGACCGAGCCGCGGGCGACGACGATCACGAAGCTGGAGGCGCTCGCCGATCCCGACTACGACATCGACAAGGTCGGCGCCGTGGTGGACGTGATCATCGACGCGACGCTCGATGACAACGGCGTGACCTGGCGCGTTCGCGGTCGGACATCGCAGTTCCCGACGGTGCACGACGCGCCGCTCAAGACCGCGCTCGCGGGCCGTGAATTGATCTTCGAAGACGCGGCGAAGGTGGTCGAGGGACAGGGCCTCGAGCTGAGGCGGATCGTCGTCTGGCCCGGCTGGTGGCCGCGGTTCCCGTTCTTCGACTCGCGCCTGCAGATCGAGGTCGACAACGAGACCCCCGTGACATCGGCGTCGCCCTGACCGTGCGCTATCTTGCCCTGGACGTCGGCGATCGCCGCATCGGGCTCGCCGTCGGGGATGACGCGTTCGGCCTCGCGCGGCCGCTCCGTACGCTGGCGCGACGCAACCTCGAGGCCGACCTCGCGAGCCTCCGGGACCTCATCGCGAAGGAGGAGGTGAATGCCCTGGTGATCGGTCTGCCGCTGACGCTGCGCGGCGAGGATGGACCTCAGGCGCAGCGCGTCCGGCGCTTCGCCGACGCGTGCGCGGCCCTGGGGCTACCCGTCGATCTCTACGACGAGCGCTTCACCACCGCCGAGGCCGCTCATCGTCGCGCGCCCGACCTCGACGCGGGCGCGGCGACGGTCCTCCTCGAGGATTTCCTATCGCGACGACGCCGGGGCTGATGTCGCAGTCGCGCGGTCGCTCCTCACACAATCCGCCGCGGCAGCGCTCGTCATTCGGGCCGTTCGCGTTCCTGCTGGGCGTCGCGCTGCTCGTCGTCGGTCTCTGGGTCGTCGCGCTGCCGCTCGCGCAAGACGCGGCCGTCGCGTACGTGACGGAGCACGACACATTGCTGCGGCAAGACTTCGTGCGCGGCTTCGTCGCGGATCGCGTACGCAACGAGGTCGACCTCGCGAAGGACACCCGCGCGGATAACCGACCGTTCGTGATCACGCGCGGCGAGACCGCCGGTCAGATCGCGAAGCGTCTGCAGCAGGACGGCATCATCCGCTCGGCGCTCGCCTTCGACTTCGTCCTCTACGAGACCGAGCGTGAGAACGCGCTGCAGTCGGGCACGTATACCGTCTCGGCGGCGCTCACCCCTCGCGAGCTGGCGAAGCTCTTCGAGAAGGCACCCGGCGAGCAGATCGTGCTGCGCATCATCGATGGCTGGCGCCTGACCGAGGTCGCGACCGCGGTGAACAAGGCGTTCCCGTCGATCAGCAAGGAGACGTTCACCGCCGCGGCGGTGGTGGGGGATCGGAAGAACACCGTGCTCGCGGGGATGGACCCGAAGGCGCCGCTCGAGGGCTACCTCTTCCCGGACACGTACTTCATGCGGCCGGACACGACCGCGCCGCAGATCGTCGAGGTGCTGCTCGATACGTTCGAGCGCAAGGTCGGCACGACGCTCCGGGCCGCGTCGGCGGAGCGCAAAGTAGCGATCTACGACATCGTGAAGCTCGCGTCGATCATCGAGCGCGAGGCGCGCGATCGCGGAGAGAGCGCGACGATCGCCGGCGTCTACACCAATCGCCTCAGGATCGGCATGAAGCTGGACGCGGACCCGACGATCCAGTACGCGCTCGGCGAATGGCGCGAGCTCTCACTCGACGACTTGAAGCTGGATTCCCCCTACAACACCTACCTCAACGCGGGGCTGCCGCCGACCCCCATCGCGAATCCCGGCGTCGCTGCGCTCGAGGGCGCCGCGAAACCCGCGGACGTTCCCTACTTCTACTTCGTCGCGAAGAGCGACGGCACCGGCGGCCACGCCTTCGCGATCACCGTTGAGGAGCACGAGGCGAACAGAGTTAAATACGGCAACAAGTGAGCTCGGTCTACCTCTTCGGGCACCCCGTCGCGCATTCCCTCTCCCCGGCGATGCATAACGCCGCCTTCGCCGCGCTCGGCCTGCCGCACCGCTACGAGGCGCGCGACGTCGGGCCAGAACGGCTGGCCGACTTCGTCGAGGCGCTTCGTCGGGACGACGTGCTCGGCGCGAACATCACGATCCCGCACAAGGAGACGGTCCTCCGTCTCGTCGACGAGCTCGCCGACGAAGCGCGGCGGATCGGCGCGGTCAACACGATCGTGCTCCGCTCGTCGCGGCTGATCGGCGACAACACCGATGGGTTCGGATTCGCCCGCGCTCTGGGGGCGGCCGGCGTCGACGTGACGGGCAAGGACGTGATGGTCCTTGGTGCGGGTGGAGCCGCCCGCGCGTGTGTGGCCGCGCTCGGTGCGGCGCGGATCGTCCACGTCGCGGCACGCGGCCTCGATCGGGCGAGCGCGCTCGCCGCCGCGGCCGGCCAGCCCGTCCGCGCCATGCCCTGGGCCGACGCCCGACGGACCGCGCGCATCGACGTGCTGGTGAATGCGACTCCCATCGGACTGCACGGCGAGGATCTGCTCGCCGACTTCTCGTTCGGTGAGCTGCCCGGGGCCGTGGTGGACCTCGTGCCCACCACCGCGGTGACGCCGCTCGTCAAGAAGGCCCGAGCCGTCAAGAATGTCGTGGTCGTGGACGGACTGTCGATGTTGCTGTACCAGGCGGCGCGCTCATTCACCCTGTGGACGGGCCGCGAGGCGCCGCTCGCGGTGATGCGCGCCGCCCTCCCGCGCGCGATATGAGGCTCATCACCGCCGGCGAGTCGCACGGTCCCGGGCTCATTGCGATCCTCGACGGCGTCCCGGCCGGTGTTCCGATCGCTGCCGCTGACATCGACAGCGATCTACGGCGGCGGCAGCTCGGATACGGCCGGGGCGCGCGACAGCGCATCGAGCGCGACGCCGTGAACATCACCGGCGGCGTGCGGCACGGACGGTCGACCGGCGCGCCGATCGCCCTGCAGATCGCGAATCGCGACGCCGTGAACTGGGAGCGCGTCATGAGCGTCGAGCCGGTCACCGAGCCACCCGCCGCGGTCACCCGGCTCCGGCCGGGGCACGCCGACCTCGCGGGCGCGCTCAAGTTCGGGCACGAGGACGTGCGCGACGTCATCGAGCGCTCGAGCGCGCGCGAGACGGCCGCGCGCGTCGCCGCGGGCGCGGTGGCGAAGGCGGTCCTGAAGCTGATCGGTATGCAGGTGCGGAGCGAGACGAAAGTGATCGGTGACGTCGAGAGCGAGCCTCACTTCGACACCGAAGCGGTCGAGGCGAGCGAGGTGCGCTGCGCGGATCGCACGCGGTCGGAGGCGATGGTCGCCGCGATCGCTGCCGCGCGCGAGGCCGGCGACACGCTCGGTGGGATCGTGGCCCTCCGCGCGAGCGGCGTGGTCGCCGGCCTTGGCACCTCGGCGCAGTGGGATCGTCGCCTCGACGGGCGCATCGCGCAGGCGCTCCTGTCGATCCAGAGCGCGAAGGGACTGCAGTTCGCGGACGCTTTCGCCGCCGCGCGCGAGCGCGGCAGCGCGGTCCACGATCCGATCACCGTGCAGGACGGGCACTTCACGCGTACGCGAAACCGCGCCGGGGGCCTCGAAGGTGGCATGAGCAACGGCGAGGACATCCTCGTCGAGGTGGCCTTCAAGCCGATCTCGACGCTCATGAAGCCGCTTCCGTCGGCCGATCTGCGCAGTGGTGCACCCTCGCCGGCGCACGTCGAGCGCAGCGATGTCTGCGTGATCCCGGCGGCGGGCGTCGTCGCCGAGGCCATGCTCGCGTTCGTCTTAGCCGACGCGCTCGTCGAAAAGTTCGGCTGCGACACCGCCGACGATCTCGTCGCCGCGGTGGAGCGCTATCGCGCTCGTCTCCGTCCGATCGACCAGAGGAAATAGGGGCGGTGCATCTCTTCCTCGTGGGTCCGCCGGGCATCGGCAAGAGCACCATTGCGCCGCTGCTGGCGCAGAAGCTCGGCGCGAGCGTGGTCGAGACCGACCGTGCCATCGCGCGCCGCGCACGCAAGAGCAACAAGGACGTCATCGAGCAGGACGGGATGGAACGCTTCCGCGATCTCGAGACACGCGTGATCGCGTCGCTCCGCCCCACACCCGCGTGGATCGTGGTCGACACCGGCGGCGGCGCGCCGATCCGCGAGGAGAATCGCAAGCGGATGCGCGAGCTCGGTCTGATCATCGGTCTTCGCGGTTCGCTGGGGCGCGTGACCGCGGGCATCGCGGCGACCATGGCGAAGCGACCGGATCAGAACGTCGCGCCGGGGGACCGCGCGCGCTCGGTCCTGCGCGAGCGAAAGGTGGCCTACGCCGACGCGGACGTCACCTTCGACGTCGACCGCGACGCCACGGGCGAGGACTCCGCGCACGCGATCGCGGCGTGGCTCGTCGCCGCCCGCGGCATCCGCATCGACGTCGGCGGGGAGGATCCGTATCCGGTGCTGGTGCGCGCCGGGCTCCTCGACCAGGTCGGCACCCATCTCGGTGACCTCGGGTGGTCCGGTCGGGTCGCGATCGTCAGCGAGCCGGCCGCAGCCGCGCATTACGAGGCGCGCCTGGTGCGTTCGCTGGAACACGCTGGCCTCGATCCGGTGGCGCTGCGCCTGCCCACGGGCGAGGGCGCGAAATCGGTGCGCGCGGTCGCGCGGCTCTGGGGCGAGCTCGGTCAGTCCGGGCTCGGTCGCGACGGCGGCATCGTGTCGCTCGGTGGCGGCGCGGTCGGCGACGCCGCGGGCTTCGCGGCCGCGACGTACCTGCGTGGCGTGCGCGTGGCGCACGTCCCGACGACCCTCCTCGCGATGGTCGACGCCGCGATCGGCGGCAAGACCGCGATCGACATCGCGGAAGGAAAGAACCTGGTCGGCGCGTTCCATCCGCCGGACGCGGTCTTCGCCGACGCCGGCATCCTCGCGACGCTCCCGCAGCGTCAGCTGTCCTCGGGTCTCGCGGAGGTCGTGAAGAGCGCGTTCCTCGCGGATCGCGACGCGGTCGCCCACGTCGAGCGCTCGCTGGACGCGGTGCTGCGGGGCGAGATCGGTCCGCAGGTCACGACCGTGGCCCTCGCGGCCGAGGTGAAGGCCGGCATCGTGACGCTCGACCCGCGTGAGAGCGGGCTGCGCGAGCTGCTGAACTTCGGCCACACGCTGGGCCACGCCTACGAGGCCGCGTCGGACTACCGCGTCACCCACGGCGAGGCCGTGGCGATCGGCCTCGTGTTCGCGTCGGCGCTGTCAGAGACGCTGGGTCTCGCGCCGCGTTCGCTCCGGATCGATGTCGAGCGGCTCCTCACGCGCGCGCGGTTGCCGATCCGTGCGCAGCTCACGCGCGAGGTCTGGACCTACCTGCAGCGCGACAAGAAGGCGCGTGCCGGGAAGGTGCGCTGGATCCTGCCGCGGCGCGTCGGCCTCTTCAGCGAGGTGACCGACGTCGGTGACCGGACGCTGCGCGAGACTGCCCGGCTGCTGCAGGGTCACGCCGCATGACGCGCTTCCTGCTGGTGAACGGGCCCAACCTCAACACGCTGGGTACGCGGGAGCCGCAGATCTACGGCACGACGACGCTCGACGAGATCGTGGCGCGCTGCACGGACATCGCGCGCGACGCGGGTGCAACGCTCACGGCGCACCAATCGAACCACGAGGGAGCGCTCATCGACTTCCTGCAGCAGCAAGCCGAGGCCGATGGTGCCATCATCAATCCTGGAGGACTCGCTCACACGTCGGTCGTGCTGCGTGACGCCGTCGCGGCCTGCAAGTTCCCGGTCGTCGAGGTCCATATCAGCGACGTGACGAAGCGCGAGGCCTTCCGCCACCATAGCTATCTGAAGGACGTGACCGCGAATCAGGTCGTCGGCCTGGGCGTCGTCGGCTACGAGGTCGCGCTCCGTTGGCTCATCGAGGAGACGAGGAAGCAGTCGTGATAAGCACCGGGGAGATCAAGCGCGGCATCACCGTCGAGATCGACGGGCAGCTCTATCAGATCGTGGAGTTCCAGCACATCAAGATGGGACGCGGCAGCGCCCAGGTCCGGATGAAGCTGCGCAACGTCCGCAAGGGCGACCTCATCGAGAAGACGGTCCAGGCCGGCGAGCGCTTCCAGCGCGCGCGCCTCGACCACCGCGTCGTGCAGTTCATGTACAAGGACGGCACGCATTTCCATTTCATGGATACGAAGACGTACGACCAGATCGCGCTCGACGCGGACCAGCTCGGCGACGCCGTGAACTACCTCACCGACGGCATGGAGGTCACCCTCAACGAGTACGAGGGCGAGCCCATCGGCGTCGACATGCCGGCGTCGATCGTGATGACCGTCGCCTCGACCGACTTCGGCCTCAAGGGCGACACCGCGACCGGCGCGACGAAGCCCGCGACGCTCGAGTCGGGTCTCAAGGTCAACGTGCCGCTGTTCGTCAAGGCGGGGGACAAGATCAAGGTCGATACGCGGACGGGTGAATATCTCGAGCGCGCCTAGCGACGTCCTGCGCGTCGGCCAGCTCGCCATCCGGCTGGCCGAGCACATCCAGTCCGGCGACGAGTTCAAGGATCTGTGGGTCGAGGGCGAGGTGTTCCAGGCGCGCGTCTCGCCGGCGGGTCACGTCTACTTCACGCTCCGGGACAACGTCGGACAGATGCAGTGCGTGCTCTTCGCCTCCCAGGCTGCGCAGATCGCGCTCACGCCCCGGGACGGCACGAAGGTCCTCGCGCACGGGTGGGTCGAGTTCTATCACCGCGATGGCCGGTGCCAGCTGCGCGTCGACGACGTCCGCCCCGCCGGAGCGGGTGATGCGTTCCTGCGGCTCGAGGCGCTCAAACGGCGCCTGGTCGCCGAGGGCCTGTTCGCGCAGGAGAAGAAGCGAGCGCTCCCGCCGACGCCGCGTCGCGTCGGTGTCGTCACGAGCCCGATCGGCGCCGCGTGGCGTGACGTGCAGACCGTGGTCGCACGGCGCGATCCGCGCATCGAGCTCATCCTGGCTCCCGCGCAGGTGCAAGGGGTCGGCGCGGTGGAGTCGCTCATCGGCGCGCTCGACGGTCTGGCGCAGCTGCGCGAGCTCGATGTCGTGATCATCGCGCGCGGCGGCGGTCCCAGCGAGGACCTGGCAGCCTTCAACGATGAGGCGCTGGTGCGCGCGATCGCACGCTTCCCTCGGCCGATCGTGTGCGGCGTCGGCCACGAGACGGACGTGACGCTCGCGGATCATGCCGCGGATCTGCGCGCGCCGACGCCGTCGGTCGCGGCGGAGCTCGTCGTGCCCGACTCGGCTCGCCATCAGATCTCCGCGGAGCGGCTCTGGCGACGCATCGCGACGCGCATGCGCGAGGCACTCGAGGGACGGCGGCGCCGTCTCACGGAGGCGCGCCGCCTCGTCGAGCGTCGCGCGCCGCCGGCGAAGGTGGCAGCGCTTCGACAGCGGCTCGACGAGGGTCGCCGCCAGATCGATCGCGCCGTCTCGCGTCTCGTGCCGACGCGCCGCCAGCGCCTGCTCGGTTCGCATCGACGTCTGGAGGCGCTGTCGCCGCTCAAGGTGCTCGGGCGCGGCTACGCGATCGTCGAGGGCGCCGACGGCCGGGTGCGCGCATCGGTGACGACGCTGCGGCCGGGCGAACGCGCGAGACTGCGCATGCGCGACGGGCGCGCGGACGTGACGGTGGAAGGGGTCGAGAAGAGTGGCTGAGCCCGAACCGAGCATCGAAGAAGCCCTCACGCGGCTGGAGACGATCGCCGACCGGCTCGAGGACCCGTCGCTCGATCTCGACGAGGCCGTTCGTCTCTATGAGGAGGGGTTGCGGCTGTACGAGCGCTGCGCGAAACGGCTCGACGCCGCGGAGCTCCGCATCACGCAGCTCGCGGACGCGCTGCAGAAGCAGGCGAAGGACCGGGCCTCCTGAGACCGGCGACCGCCGGTCGTATGGTCATCAGGCACGATTGATGTCGAGCGCTTCGAGCGCGAGCTCGCCCCCCGAGCGCCAGACACCGGTGGCGATCTCCTCGTCGGCGACCTCGGGCATCCAATTGCCGAAGAAGACCTTCACGCGCCGCGCATACGGCTCGCGATGCACGACGCCTGACGCATCCGTGGCGACGACGGTGGCAGCGATCTCAACGGTCGCGATGCCGCCGCCGATCTCGGCGAACGCGTCCAGGCGCTCGACCGTCGCGCGCACGTCGGCGAAGGTCCGCGCCCGGACCGCCGCGCGATCGAGTGACTGGATGTACGCGACCCGCGCAGTGCGGTATGGAGTCGCATCCGGACCGGTGAAATAGGTCTGCACCGCGGAGCCCGGGACCCAACTCTCGCTTTGCAGGTGCCTGCCGATGGCGTTCGCGATCGGTTCGCGCAGCGCAGCGGGGTCGTCCGATAGCCGCCCGTTGAACCAACTGCCGGTGGAGGCGTCCCATCCATCGAACACCTGCAGGAGCCGGTCGCCCACCACACGCAGGCTTCCTGTCTCGCGTTCGTCCGGGGCGGTGCCAGCGACCGCCTTGTCGACGATCGTCACGCGCACCTCGGCGAAGGCCGGTGTGCCCCATGGCTTCTTCCACAGCCGCTCGATACGCAGCGACTCGAGCTCGAACGTGCGTGTCACGCCGGGCGTCGCGGACGATGCGAGACCCGACGCCACGGCCGCGCCGAAGCGACCGCTGACGGGAAGGCCTTGGCCGGTCTCCCGATAGCGGTCCAGTCCCTCGAGGTAGCGAGTAACGCCGACGCGTGCGCTCTCCTCGTCCGAAGTGGTCACCGCGGCGAGGTGCAACGCCATCGACGGGAGGACCGGGAACGGCCCGGGAGCGAGGGAGACGGCGATCGGATCCTGCTGCGCAACGGGGATCGGTTTCGCGGGCTGCGCGCTGGATGTCGCGAGCGGCTCCTCCGTGAAAGCCGGCACGGACATGGCGGTGGACTGCGGTG
>DASYUC010000093.1:0-23098 GCA_036001645.1 Candidatus Limnocylindria bacterium | reverse complement strand
CCAGAATAGAACAAATGTTCATAATGAATCAACCCCGGAATTTCTTTAGGGATTTCGCGAAGAACGTCGGCAGCACCGTGAGCGACGCGAACGTAGAGTCGCTCTGGCGCAGGGTCCGCCTCCCGGGGAACACCGTGGCGGACGCGTCAATGGATATCCACCGCCCGTCCACGTCCTTTCCACGTGGATAAGTGGACAGGCGAGAGAGGGACGAATGAGAGTTCTCGTAACCGGCGGCGCCGGCTTCATCGGCAGCACGATCGTCGATGCGCTCAAGGCGCGTGGCGATCACGTGGTCGTTGTGGACGATATCTCCACCGGCGACCGCGCGAACCTCGCGCCGGACATCGCGCTCCGCGTTGCCGACGTCTCGGATGCGAAGGCGCTGCGCGAGGCGGTGCGCGGCGAGAGCTTCGACGCTGTCGTGCACTGCGCATCGCGCACGAAGGTCGTCGAGTCCATGGAGAAGCCCGACCTGTATCGACGAGTCATCGTGGAGGGCACGCGCAACGTCGTCCGCTTGGCGGAAGAAGGGCATGCGCAGATCCTGGTCAACATCTCGACCGGCGGCGCGATCTACGGCGAAACGCCCACGTGCGCGAGCGAAAGCGTGCCCGTCGATCCGGCCTCGAATTACGGGAAATTCAAAGCCGAAGCGGAGAAGATCGTGGCTGCGGCGCGGATACCGAACATCACGCTGCGTCTTGCCAACGTCTACGGTCCGCGCCAGCGGCAGGATCTCGAGGGCGGCGTCATCGCGATCTTCCTCGGACGGTGGCGCCGCGGCGAGAACCTGACGCTCTTTGGCGACGGCACCGCGGAACGCGACTATATGTACGTTGGGGACGTGGTTGATGCGGTCCTCGCCGCGTTCACCGGCAAGTGGAAGGGCGTCTACAACATCGGGACGGGCGTCGCGACGAGCGTGAACGAGCTCATCGTCGCGCTCTCCGAGATCCTGGGGCCGCCGCCCGGCATCACGAACGCCCCCGAGCGGCCCGCCGAGACGCAACGCTCATGCGTGGACGCCACGCGCGCGAAGCGCGACGGCCTTTGGCAGCTACGTACCGCGCTGCTCGACGGCCTGCGCCGCACGGCATCCGCGATGGTCGTCGACTAGCGGCTTCACGTCGCAGCGCGGTCGGATACTACGCGCCGTGACCGTCGCAGCGCCTCAGGTGAGCGCGGCCGGCCGCCCGGCTGGCGCGCTTCCGTGGTTCCAGATCTTTCAACTCTCGATCTACTGGTTCGGGATCAACGCGATCTGGGGCGGGCTCAACAACGTGATCCTCCAGAAACGCATGGACGCGCTCGTCGGACCCGAGAACGCGGGCACCGGGATCGCGCTGCTCACAGCCCTCGGTGCGATCACGGCGATCATCGTCCAGCCGACGGTCGGCTCGATCTCCGACTACACGATGACCCGCTGGGGCCGCCGAAAGCCCTACATCATCATCGGCGCGGCGCTCGACGTCGTGTTCCTCGTGGGGATCGCGGTGTCGAACACCTACCTCTCGGTCGTCGCGTTCGTCGTCCTCTTGCAGATCTCGTCGAACTTCGCGCAGGGGCCATTCCAGGGTTATGTCCCGGACCTCGTGCCAGCGGCGCAGGTGGGCACCGCGAGCGGGCTCATGGGCCTCATGATCATTCTCGGGCGGATCGGCGGCGTCGCCGTCGCCTCGGTCGGGCTGTTCACCGGCGACTTCCTCTATTCCACGATCGGGCTCGGCCTGCTCGAGCTCGCGACCGCTCTCGTCACCGTCGTGACCGTCGATGAGGGCCGCGAGGCCCCGCCGCGCGAGGGCCGCTCGTGGCTCACGATCGCCAGTGGCGCGTGGGGTCTGGACATCCTGCGAGAGCGGAGCTTTGTGTGGCTTCTTGGCTCGCGCCTGTTCGTGCTCATGGGCACCGTCACGTTGACCGATCTCATGCTCTTCTACATGAGCCGCTCTCTCGGTCTGACGGACTCGGAGGTCGGCCTCTGGATCAACGTCGCGACGGCAGTGCTGGCCGTCTCGACGGCGCTCACGACCTTCCCGGCGGCGCGGCTCTCGGATCGCGTTGGCCGTAAGACACTCATCTACTTCACGTGCGCGCTCGGCGCGGTCGCGATGGCCGGGGTCAGCATCGCGCCGAACGTCATCGTCGCGATCGCGCTCGCCGTCCTCGTGGGCGTCGCCGCCGGAGCATTCCTGGCCGTCGACTGGGCCCTCATGACCGACATCATTCCGAAGGCCACGAGCGGCAGGTATATGGGGATCTCGAACGTCGTGACCGCCGCCGCCGGGCCGTTGGCGCTCGGGGTGGGCGGCATCGCGATGGACAGGATCGGTGCGATCGACTTCGCCCTCGGTCCGCGCGTGGCCTACGCGTTCGCGGTCGTGTACTACCTGATCGGCGCAGTGCTCCTGCGGCCAGTCGATGCTCGACGACGCGAGTAGCCGCGCTACGGCGCCCTACGCCGCGATCCTGGCGCTGCTTCTCGTGCTCTTCCTCCTGCGCGTCGCCGGTCAGCTTGCGGTCGTCGCCTATCACGTACCGTGGCTCCCGCCGATGGTCGATTGGTACTCGGGCCTTCTGCCCTATCGCGCGCTCCTGCCCGCGCAGATCGCGCTGGCCGCGGTCATGGCGGCGGTGACGCTGGACTTCGCGCGCGGTGAGGGTCCATTCGTCGAGCCGCGGCGCGCAGTCGGCGTGGTCCTCGCGGTGGCGAGCGCGATCTACTTCGCCGCGATGATCCTGCGCGCGTCGCTGCGCATCCGCCGGCGCGAAGGTCGTCGCTGGTACGAGGCGGGGACGATCCCCACGGCGTTCCACTTCGTGCTCGCGTCCTACCTTCTGACGTTCGCGCTGTGGCACCTGCGGGCGAGCTAGGCGTGGCCACGACCGCGGAGCTCTGGGTGAACGACGTGCACGGACAGATCAACCGCACGCGCGTGCGCCGTATCGAACAGCCGACCGACCTCGAGGCGGTGCGCCGCGTGATCGGCGAGGCAGCGTCGCGTGCGGAGGCGGTCGCGATCGCGGGAGGACGGCACGCGATGGGCGGTCAGCAGTTCGTGTCGGATGGCGTCCTGCTCGACACCTCCCGGCTCGACCGGCTGCTTGCGTTCGATCCCGATCGCGGCACGGTCGAGTTCGAAGCGGGGATCCAATGGCCCGCGCTCGTCGCGCGGCTTCGCGAGGCGCAGGGCGGCTCTCCAGGGTGGGGCATCTGGCAGAAACAGACCGGCGGCGATCGCATGAGCCTGGGCGGCGCGATCTCGGCCAATGCGCACGGCCGGGTGCTGACGCGTCGGCCGATGATCGGCGATGTCGAGTCGCTCGTCCTCGTGGGTCCGGACGGGGAGCTCAGGCGGTGTGACCGTAACGAGAACGCAGATCTGTTCGGCCTCGTCGTCGGCGGGTACGGCCTCTTCGGGGTCATCGTCTCGGCGACGCTGCGCCTCGCGCCGCGAGTGAAGCTGCGACGAGATGTCGAGCTGTTGCCGGTCTCTGGTCTCGCGTCGGGCTTCGAGCGTCGCGTCGCCGCCGGTCACCTCTACGGCGACTTCCAGTTCGACCATCGCCTCGAGCGGGGTGTCTTCAGCACCTATGCCCCGGTCGACGATGAGCGGCCCGTGCCGCAGGACCAGCGCGCCCTGACGGACGCCAACTGGCGCGACCTCATTTATCTCGCGCACGCCGACAAAGTGAAGGCCTTCGAGGCGTACGCGAGTCACTACCTGGCCACGAACGGGCAGCTCTACTGGTCGGACACGATGCAGCTGAGCCCGTACTTCGACGGCTATCACGTCGATCTCGATCGCCGTCTCGGCGCGACCGCGCCGGCGAGCGAGCTGCTCACAGAGCTGTACGTCCCGCGCCCGCGGCTCATCGAGTTCCTGCGCGAAGCGCGAGACGACTTCGAGCGCAAGGGCGTCGACCTCATTTACGGAACGATCCGGATCATCGAGCGCGACGAGGAGACGGTCATTCCGTGGGCGCGCGAGGCCTACGCGGGTGTGATCTTCAATCTCCACACCGTGCATACCGCCGACGGCATCGCGCACTCCGCCGCCGCGTTCCAGCGGCTGATCGACATGGCGATCCGGTACGGCGGCAGCTTCTACCTCACCTACCACCGCTTCGCGCGTCCCGACCAGGTGCTCGCGTGCTACCCACGCTTCCCGGAATTCCTGCGACGCAAACGTGCGCACGATCCGCACGAGGTGTTCCAGAGCGACTGGTACCGCCACTACCGCGACGCGTTCCAGAGGTGAAGCTCGACGAACCCGTCACGACGCTCGGCGACTACGCGCTCTCCATGCTCCTCATCGTTCTCGGCGTTCTCACGCCTCTCATGAGTCCGGCGTGGCCCTCCGTGCTGTGGGCGGCCGGCTTCATCGCCTCCGCCGTCGCGGCGGCGCTTGGCGGCACCTCGCACGGGCTCGGCCCTCGTCTTTCGGCCCGGCTCGCCGCGCAGGTGTGGCGCGCCACGTTGCTCGCCGCCGTGGGCGCGAACTGCCTGCTTCTGCTTGCGGTGACGATCGACCACGCTCCCGGAGCGCTGGTCCCCCTACTTGTGGCGTTCGCCGCGGCTAAGTGCGCTTTCGCCGTCGCCCTCGCGTGGCGGCGACCCGAGTACCGGGTCGTCATATACGACTCGGCGGTCGCGATCGCGGTCGTGCTGCTCGTCGAGATCGCGCGTCTCGCCGAGCCCGGGGCGAGCTGGATCGTCGCTGGCGGGGTGCTCGCGACGGTCGGCGCGCTCGTGCAGCGCAGCGGCTTCCGGCGGAGCAAGCCGTGGAACCACAACGACGCCTACCACCTGATACAGGCCGCCGCGTTCTATGGGCTGTTCCGGGGGGCGACCGCCTGAGGCTGGCTGCGCGGAACGCACCGATGAATCGGCGCTGAACGCTTCAGAAGAAGGTCCCACCCGCCCTTGTTCGACAGTCCCCCCGCTCTGCCTACTGGTCGAGCGTTACATCGGCGAGTCGAAGGTCGCATTGAAAGGAGGCGTAAAGAGAACGGCGAGCGAACGGCTCTCCTTGGGGGAGGAGAGGGGCGGAAAGGGATACCAATGTTGCGGATCCTGTCTGCGCTCGCGGCGCTGGCGATGGCATCGACGACGTTATTCGTGGCGAGCAGCCACAGCGTCTCACCCACGACATCGAGCAGCGCTACCACATCCGCCATCACGACTCCAGCGAAGACAACGGGCACACAAGGGACCACCACGACGACCTCGACCACTTCGGTCGCCACCACGGGCAACGGCGCGCCAAGCGGCTCGCACTACAACCTGAACATCATCGGCGTGCCGAAGGACAAGACAGCCGCGATGACCACCGGCGATGGGCACCGGATATTCGTGCAGCTGCAAGGCGGCGAAGATGCGGTGAGCCTCAACGGCAAGCTCAGCAACCAGCTCCTCAAGGCCAACAAGATCCTCCTGCAAGCCGCTCCGGCCGGTGAAAGCTTCCAAGTACTCGACGCGAACGCGACCGACAACAACGGAGCTCTTTTCCAACTTCCTTCAGACGTCTCGGCCACCTGGTCGGTCTGGGGCCGCGCGTTGGGTACGCCTGGCGGAAAGGCCAAGATGACCACCTGCGCGAGCACCGCGGGGCTTGACCTCATCCTCGGCACCGCCGACGACGAAGTGATCTGCTCGATGGGCACGCTCTCGTTGGATCGGACCAAGGGGAAGCAGACCTTCACGAACGTCTCGGGTGACCTGCTCTTCATCGCGATCACGGTCGACCCCACGACGAACACCACCCTTGCGACCTGCCTTGGTGTCACGTCGACATCGGTCGTGACGCTCTCTCTATTCAACGGCTGCCTCCAGAACTACTTCTGGAACTACGACAACCAGGGCCTCAAGCTGCTGCAGCTCCGGTTCTATCCGGGAGGCTTCGGCACGTGACGCCCTCGTCATAGCCCGTTCCTGGCGAGGCCGGGCGAGTCGCCCGGCCTCGCCGTTGCGCGGTCGCGCTACGATTCCGCCCGGAAGCCGACGCCATGACCATGGCCTTCGCCGACAAGTCGCTCACGTGCCGCGAATGCGGCAATGCCTTCGTGTGGACGGCGGGGGAGCAGGAGTTCTACCAGCAGAAGGGGCTCCTGCACGAACCGCAGCGCTGCCCCGACTGCCGTAAGAAGGCCAAGGCCGAGCGCGCGGCCGCGAGGGCCGCCAACATGCACGACGTCATCTGCAGCAACTGCGGCAAGGCGGCGCAGGTGCCGTTCGAACCCCGCACCGACCGACCCGTGTACTGCTCGGAGTGCTTCGAGGCACACCGCAACGCGCCACCGCCCGCCGCCGCGCCGCCCGCCTGACGCGCAAGTCCCAATTTCCGCGATAGCCTCGGGTCATGCGTAGATTCCTCGCCGGCGTGCTCGTCGGGATCCTGCTCAGCGTCGGCAGCGGCCTGACCGCATTCCTTCTGCTCGGCAGCTGGCTGGCGGTGGAAGATCCGCTCCAGAAGGTCGACGCGATCGTCGCCATCTCCGGCGATACCGGCGCACGAGCCGACACCGCGGTCACGCTGTGGAAGGCGGGCTGGGCGCCGATCATCGTGTTCTCGGGTGCGGCGATCGACCCGGAATCGGTGAGCTCCGCCGAGATCATGCGGCGCGAGGCGCTCCGCCAAGGTGTGCCCGAGAGCGCGGTGCTCGTCGAACCCGCCTCAACGACCACGGAAGAGAACGCGGCCGAGGTCGCGAAGCTCATGGTCCAACGCAAGCTGCACTCCGCGATCCTCGTGACGAGCCCCTACCACCAGCGTCGGGCGGCATTCGAGTTCCATCGCGCGTTCGAGTCGCGCGGCCTCGTCTTCCGGAATCATCCGGCGAGTGACCCCGAGTGGAACGCGTTCCTGTGGTGGAGACAGGAGCCGCTTCGCTCGCGGACGCTGCTCGAGCTGGTGAAGCTCGGCGCGGTCTACCTCAGCCAGACGCGATGACGGCAGCGCGCGTATCGTCTTAATACGTGCCAGTGACCGCCGTCGTCGGGGCCCAATGGGGCGACGAGGGCAAGGGCAAGATCACGGACCTCCTGGCGCAGGAGGCGGACGTGGTCATCCGATTCCAGGGCGGCAACAACGCCGGCCACACCGTCGTCAATCAGCACGGCACGTTCAAGCTGCATCTCGTGCCGTCGGGCATCTTCAATCCGAACGCCCTGTGCATCGTGGGACCGGGCACGGTCGTCAATCTCCAGGTGCTGTGCGAAGAGCTCGCGAACCTCGAGCGCAGCGGCATCCGCACCGGAAACCTCCGCGTCGCGGATCGCGCGCACCTGCTGATGCCGTGGCACGTCGCGATCGACCGCCTCGACGAGCGCGAGCGCGGCCGGCAGAAGCTCGGCACCACCGGTCAGGGCGTCGGGCCGGCGTACGCGGACAAGGTGTCGCGTCACGGCATCCAGGTGTACGAGGTGCGCGACGAGCAGCGCTTCCGTAAGCGTGTCGCGCATGAGCTCGAGCGGCAGAAGAAGGTCCTGGGGCGTTATGGCGACGCACCGCTCGATGCGAAGGCCGTCGCGGACGAGGTGCTCGCCGCGGCGGCGACGCTCGGCGATCGTATCGTCGACACGCTCCCTCTCGTCGAGCGCGCGATCCAGACCGACGCTCGCATCCTGCTGGAGGGGCAGCTCGGCGCGATGCGCGATCTCGACTGGGGCATCTATCCCTACGTCACCTCGTCCAACCCGCTCGCGGGCGGCGCGGCGGTGGGCGCGGGGATCCCGCCGCGCTACATAACAAAGGTGATCGGCGTGGTGAAGGCGTATTCGACCGCCGTCGGCGAGGGTCCGTTCCCGACGGAGATGGCGGGCGGCGAGGGAGACGCCTTACGCGAGCGGGCGAACGAATACGGCGCGACGACTGGCCGTCCGCGGCGCGTCGGGTGGTTCGACGCGGTCGCGGCGCGCCATGCGCATCGCCTCAACGCCTTCACCGAGCTCGCGGTGACCAAGCTCGATGTGCTCGGCGCGTACCGCGAGATCCCGTTCTGCGTGGGCTATGAGGTCGACGGCGCGATGACCACCGACATGCCACCGACGGCGGTGCTCGAGCGCGCGGTGCCTCGCTACGAGAACCTCGCCGGCTGGTGCGACCCGCTCACCGGCGTGGCCGACCGCGCGCATCTACCGGGGGCGGCGCGTGCGTATCTTGCGCGTATCGAGGCGACCGTTGGCGCGCCGGTCGGAATGGTCGGGATCGGACCCGAGCGCAGCGCAACGCTGCTCTAGAATCCGCCGTCGATGAGCGGTCTCCTGGATATCGCCTTTCCGAGTCGCACGAAGCGCAGCTTCGGCGCGGCTTCGTTCGCGCTCATCTTCCTCATCCTGCTCGGCGAGATCGAGGCCCTCGTGTTCGTCGCGCTCGCGATCGTCGCGCACCGGCTGGACCTGTTCATGGAGCTGCAGCCGGTCGTCCTCCCCGGCGCCTGCCTGGTCGCGCTCTCAGCGGCAGGCGTCTTCTGGTGGCGCGCTCGTTCGTGGACCAAGCAGCGCATCGAGATGCTCAATCTCTGGGCGCAGGGCGGCACCGCGTACGGCGAGCGTCTCGCGAGGTCCCGACAGCAGCGCTAACGCCGGCGGTCGCGGGCTGATCCTCCACCTCCGATACACAGGTACACTGCGTCCCACGTGAGCCGCGTGGGGGAGCGCTTCACCAAAGAGGGTCTCACGTTCGACGACGTCCTCCTCATCCCCGCCCGCAGCGACGTCCTCCCCTCTCAGGTCTCCACAAAGGCGCAGCTCACGAAGGGCATTGCGCTCGACATCCCCATCCTCTCCGCCGCGATGGACACCGTGACCGAGTCACGCATGGCGATCGCGCTCGCGCGGCTCGGCGGCCTGGGTGTGATCCACCGCAATCTGACCATCGACGAGCAGGTGCGCGAGGTGAAGCTCGCCAAGGCTGCCGGCGTGCTGGTCGCCGCGGCGGTCGGCGTGTCGGGCGACGCGGACGAGCGCACCGCGGCGCTCGTCGCCGCCGGGGTCGACGTGATCGTCGTCGATGTCGCACACGGCCACTCGGCCGGCGTCATCCGCATGGTCGAGAAGGTGAAGGCACGACATCGCGTGCAGGTGATCGCCGGGAACGTCGTGACGACGGAGGGCACCGAGGAGCTCATCGCCGCGGGCGCCGACAGCGTGAAGGTGGGCGTGGGACCGGGTGCGATCTGCACCACGCGCGTCGTCGCGGGCGCGGGGATGCCCCAGATCACCGCGGTCTTCGATTGCGCCGAAGCCGCCGACCGGCAGGGCATCCCGATCATCGCCGACGGCGGGATCCAGCAGTCCGGTGACATCGCGAAAGCCATCGGCGCCGGCGCGTCGACCGTGATGCTCGGTGGGCTGCTCGCGGGCGTCGACGAGTCGCCCGGCGAGGTGACCGAGACGTCCGAGGGGCGCTTCAAGTCGTACCGCGGGATGGGCTCGATGGGCGCGATGCAGGCGCGGGCGGGACAGAAGACGGGCGCGTCGCGCGACCGCTATGGACAACAGGACATCGGAGAGTTCTCGAAGCTCGTTCCGGAGGGCGTCGAGGCGCATGTCAAGTGTGTCGGTCCCCTCGAGCCTTTTCTCCATCAGCTCGTCGGCGGCCTGCGCGCGGGAATGAAATACGCGGGAGCGGCCACGATCGAGGACCTGCGGACGAAAGCGACGTTCGTGCGGATCTCGGGCGCGGGACTACGCGAGTCACATCCGCACGACGTGCGGATCACGACCGAACCGCCGAACTACCGAATCAAAGCGTGACCGTTAGCAGCTTCGCGGTCGAGCGCGATCTCGCGCGGCGCGCGCTCGACACGGCGCGAACGCGCGGCGCGACCTACGCCGACGTGCGCTTCGTCCGCCGCGACGAGGAGAACGCGCTCGTGAAGAACGGGCGCCTCGAGAGCGCCGACCGCGCTGATTCGTTCGGGTTCGGCGTGCGCGCCATTGCCGACGGTGCATGGGGCTTCGCCGCCTCGCAGGTCGTGACCGCCGACGAAGCGGACCGCGTCGCGGCGCTCGCGGTCGAGATAGCGAAGGCGTCGGCCCTTACCAAGCAGCGCGACGCGGAGCTCGCACCGCTGGAGGCGAAGACCGCGACGTACTCAACGCCCGTCCAGATCGACCCCTTCGCGATGACTGTGGACGATCGCCTTGGTCTGCTCGTCGCCGCCGAGTCCAAGCTGCGCGAGCGCAAGGGTCTGCGCACGACGCGCGCCGCGTACGCGATCTGGCGCGAGGACAAGCTCTTCCTTTCCACCGAGGGCGCTGATATCCAGCAACGCCTCAGTGAGGTCGGCGGTGGCATCGCCGCAGAAGCGGTCGGCGACGGGGAGCTTCAGATCCGCACCTATCCGGACGGCCTCCGATATCAGAACTCCGGCGGCTGGGAGGTCCTCACTAGGTGGGACCTGGTCGGCAACGCGCCGCGTGTCGCCGACGAGGCGCTCGCGCTCCTCCGGGCGAAGCAGTGCCCACAGGACATCCGGACGAACGTGATCCTCGCGGGCAATCAGCTGTCGTTGCAGTGCCATGAGAGCTGCGGCCATCCGATCGAGCTCGATCGCGCGCTCGGGAGCGTAGCAGCCTTCGCGGGGACGTCGTTCCTCACGACGGACAAGCTCGGCTCGTTCCGCTACGGCTCGGAGCAGGTGAACATCCGCATCGACTCGACGTCGCCGGGCGGCCTCGGCACGTTCGGTTTCGACGACGAGGGCGTCCCGGCGTCGGAGGGCTGGGCGGTGAAGGCCGGCGTCTTCGTCGGGTATCTCATGAGCCGCGAGACCGCGGCGGCGCTCGGCACGCGCTCCAACGGGACGATGCGTGCCGACGGCTGGCAGCGCGTGCCGATCATCCGCATGACCAATGTTTCGGTGATGCCCGGGAGCGCGGGAACGCTCGACGACCTCATCGCCGACACGGACGACGGGATCCTCATGGACACGAATCGCTCGTGGTCGATCGACGACAAGCGCTTCAACTTCCAGTTCGGTACCGAGATCGGCTGGGAGATCAAGAAGGGCAAACGCGGCGACATGGTCCGCAATCCCACCTACACCGGGATCACGCCGGAGTTCTGGGGCAGCTGCGACGCGGTGTGCTCCGAGAGCGAGTGGGTCATGTGGGGAACGCCGAACTGCGGCAAGGGTCAGCCCGGCCAGGGCGCGCACACCGGACACGGCGCCGCCCCCGCACGGTTCCGCGACGTGAAGGTCGGGGTGATCAAGTGAGCGGGCTGCTCTTCGGCGAGTCGGAGCTGCGCGACGTTGCGCAGCGCGCGCTCAAGGCGACGCAGGGGGATCAAGCCGAGGCGATCGTGATCGGGCGTACGAATTCGCTCACGCGATACGCGAACGCCGCGATCCACCAGAACGTCACCTCGCGCGAGGCCGAGGTCCGTGTCCGCGTCGTCGTCGGAAAGCGCTACGCCAGCGCGACGACGAACCGGCTCGATGAGGAGGGACTCCGCCGCGCTGCCGCGGCCGCGAGCGATCTGGCCCGGCGCGCCCCGGAGGATCCGACGTTCGGCGGGTTGCCCGCGCCGCGACCCATCCCGCCCGCGCCCTCGGCGTACATCGAGCGGACCGCCGAGGCCACGCCGCTCGATCGCGCCCGCGCCGTGAAGCTCCTCTGCGATGCGGCGCGGGCCGCGAAGCTCGTCGCCGCCGGCTTCGTCGCGACGAACGTGCAGGAGGTCGCGGTCGCGAGCACGACCGGGACGTGGGCGTACTCGCCGCAGACCCACGCCGAAGTGCAGATCGCGGCGATCGGAGACGACGGTTCCGCGTTCGCCCACCGCGTCGCGCCCGACTTTTCCGTACTCGACGTCGAGGGCGCGGGACACGAGGCCGTGACCAAGGCCGTTCGCGCGCAGCATCCACGCGACGCCGAGCCCGGCACGTACGAGGTCGTGCTCGAGCCGTACGCGGTGCGCGACATGGTCGGTTTCCTCGGTGGCCACTTCACCGGTCTCGCGGTCGAGGAAGGTCGGTCGTTCGTCGGCGGCAAGCTCGGTGAGCAGGTGACCGGACCGATCACGCTCGTGGACGATCCCTTCGATCCGCAGGGGATCCCGCGCGCATTCGATTTTGAAGGACAGCCGAGCGACCGCGTCACGCTGCTGGAGCGCGGCATCGCACGCGCGATCGTGTACGACTCGGGCACCGCACATCGGGCCGGCGTGAAGAACACCGGTCACGCCCTACCCCCGAACCCCTTCATGCCGGCGGCGGCGATGCACGCACGTGTCGAGGCAGGCGACGCATCGCACGAGCAGCTCGTCGCGGGCGTGAAGAAGGGACTGCTGGTCACGCGCTTCCACTACACGCGCTGGGTGCACCAGCTGCGCACGATCGTCACCGGCATGACGCGAGACGGGACCTTCGCGATCGAGAACGGCGAGGTCACGTATCCGATCAAGAACCTGCGATTCACGCAGTCGTATCACGAGGCGTGGAGCGGGGTGCGCGCGATCGGCAAGGATCTGCGCTTGCTCGTGGCCGCCGAGCAGTTCGGCCTGACGGCGTCGTGCCAGCGCGTGCCCGCGCTCCATCTCGCGGCCTTCACGTTCACGGGGGCTACTCGCTACTAGGCAGAGGCGCTCTTGACATATTGATGATCAATCTTGATGCTTTGATGTGTGAGGACCACTATCCGCCTTGATGACCGCCTCCTGCGAGAGCTCAAGAAGCACGCAGCCAGCCGTGGCCGCACGCTGACCGCGGTGATCGAAGACGCCGTGCGCCAGTTCCTCGCGCGCACGGTTGCCGGCGACGGCCGCCCGAAGGCTGCACCGTTCCGGGTGATCACGTTCAAGGGCCGGCTCCGCCCAGGCGTCGATCTTGACGACAGTGCGGCGCTCCTCGATCTCATGGAGGGCACGGCTGCTCCTCGTCGACGTTAGCGTTCTCGTTTACGCACATGCGGAGGACGCACCCCGGCATCCCGAGCACCGCGATTGGCTTCGTCAGATGGTGGAATCCGAATCCGCATACGGCATGTCCGACCTCGTCCTGAGCGGCTTCCTTCGTGTGGTGACCAACCCACGCGCCTTCGACACGCCGATGCCGATCGAACGTGCGCTTGCGGCCGTTGAAGCCCTGCGCTCGCGGCCGAACTGCGTGGTGGTATCGCCGGCTGAGCGCCACTGGGAGATCTTCGGCCGACTCTGTCGTGAGACCGGTGTGAAAGGCGACCTCGTCCCAGATGCCTATTTCGCCGCGCTGGCGATCGAGAGCGGAAGTGAGTGGATCACCACGGATCGTGACTACTCGCGTTTCCCTGGCCTCAAATGGCGCCACCCACTGGACTGAATCGCCGCGACAGCGCTGAAGCCCACGACTGGACGCGCGAGGTATGTCGCTCGCTCGGCATCGCGAACGTCGCGCCTATCGAAGCGGTGCACGTGCGCCCGTGGTCCACGGTGTTCCGCGTCCCAACGACGGGCGGTGCCGTCTACGTGAAGTGCTGCGGACCGACGCAGCGCCATGAGCCGCAGCTCACGGCACTCCTCCATCGCGAGTTCCCGGGTCTGGTCCCCGCGGTGCTCGCACTGCACCCCACGCAGCCATGGATGCTCGTCGCGGAAGGCGGGAAGAAGCTCGGCGATGTGTTCGACGGTGACGACCTGCTCCGCGCCTGGCGCGAGATCCTCCCGCGCTGCGCGCAGCTGCAACGGGACATCACACCTCGGACGAACGAGATCATCGCCTTCGGCACGCCCGATCGCCGCGCGGCGCAGCTGCTCGCGGGTTTCGATGAGGTCGTGGCGAATGAGCCGGCGGTCTCGGGTCAGCGCTCGGACCGATTGACTGCCGAGGAGCGGCAAGCGCTGCGATCGCTGCACCCGAGGCTGGCCGAGGCGCTGCGCGCGCTCGCAGCAGTCGGGATCGAGGACACGTTGCAGCACGATGACCTCCATCAACACAACGTGCTCGTGCGCGACGGCCGCATGGTCATCTTCGATTGGGGCGACGCGTGCGTGTCGCATCCGTTCATGACGCTGGCCGTCACGCTGCGCTTCGCGGCGCAGAAGACCGGACGCGCGGTGGATGTGCCGGAGATCCTGTCGCTTCGGGACGCGTATCTCGAGCCGTGGAGCGACCGCGCCTCGATGAGGGAGCTGCGAGACGCCGCGGGGCTCGGGCGCCGCATCGGCGAGGTCTCGCGAACGCTGACCTTCTATGCGGTCGCCCGAGCCTACCCGGGCGTCATCGACACGTATCCGGGTGGTCTCGCGGGTTCGCTGCGGCGGGTGCTCGCGCTCTTCGGCTAGGCGCGCGCCTCCTGGTGAGCCGCCTCCGTCTCCATGGTGACGCTGGGGTCGTTCTGGAAGAGAGAGAACGAGTTGCCGTCCGGGTCGGTGCAGGCCGCGAACCAGCCCTGGCCCGGGATCGGCTGCTTCTCATCGGCGGTGCCACCGCCGTCGCGCACCTTCTTCAGCGTTGAGTCGATGTCGTGGGTGCCGAAGTAGACGGTCGGGGCTTTGACCTTGGAGGCCTCCGCGATCGGATTGATCGCGCCACCGGGGGTGACGCCGTCGATGATGTAGTACTCGATCCCCGGGATCTCCGAGTCCTTGTACTTCCAGCCGAAGATCTTCGTGTAGAAGGTCTTTGCGCGCTTCGGGTCCCTGGTGTTGATCTCGAAGTGAAGGACGTCGCCGACTTTGGGCTCCATGTTGCGCCTCCCCTGTTTCGTCGCGCACAGGTTAGCCCCGATCGCCCCTGCTTTCAGGCACCGCGCGTGCGGCAGCCGTGCGAGCAGGCATCGACGCGATCGCCTACGCGATAATCAATAGGTGAGCGCGCCGGACAGCCGCCTCCAGACGACGGAGGGGGAGTCCGCCCCGCAGCGCCGCGCGACGATCGCCATCCTCGATTACGGATCCCAGTACACGCAGCTCATCGCGCGCCGCGTTCGTGAGTCCCGCGTGTACTGCGAGATCTTTCCGCACGACGTGACCGCGAAAGAGCTCGAGCGACGGAATGTCGTGGGCGTGATCCTCTCCGGCGGACCGTCGAGCGTGTACGACGCGGACGCGCCGCAGATCGAGCCCGCCATCCTCGATGGCCGCTTCCCGATCCTGGGGATCTGCTACGGCATGCACCTCATGGCGCACGTCCTCGGGGGCGAGGTCGCGCCCGAGGGCAAGCGCGAATACGGTCCCGCGATGGTCGACATCGCCGAGTCTGGTGGCCTGTTCGAGGGCCTGTCCGACCACGAGCGCGCCTGGATGAGCCACGGCGACACGGTGAAGAAGCTTCCGCCCGGCTTCCACGGGATCGCGCGTACCGATCGGCTGCCCCTCGCGGCGATGAGCGATGGGCGCAACCGCTTCGGCGTGCAGTTCCATCCCGAGGTCATGCACACGCCGCGTGGGGCCGAGGTGCTGCGCAACTTCCTCTATCGCGTGTGCGGCTGCGTCGGTGACTGGACGCCCGCGGCGTTCATCGAGGAGGCCGTCGCCGAGCTGCGACGGACGATCGGCGATCGTCACGCGATCTGCGCGCTCTCCGGCGGCGTCGACTCGGCCGTCGCGGCGACGCTCGTCGCGCGCGCGATCGGTGATCGGCTCACGTGCGTCTTCATCGACACCGGGCTCCTGCGCGCGAACGAGGCCGAGGAGGTCGTGGCGACCTTCGGTCCGCGGCTGCGTCTCGTGCACCTCGACGCGTCCGAACGTTTCCTTCGGCGGCTCGAAGGCGTGAGCGATCCCGAGCAGAAGCGCACGATCATCGGCGAGGAGTTCATCCGCTGCTTCGAGGAGCAGGCGCGCCGTGTCGGCGACGTCGACCTCCTCGTGCAGGGGACGATCTATCCCGATGTCATCGAGTCGCGTTCGCGCGAGTCGAAGACGAGCGCGCGGATCAAGACGCATCACAACGTCGGCGGGTTGCCCGAGGTGATGTCCCTCGAGGTCGTCGAGCCGCTGCGGCGCCTCTTCAAGGACGAGGTCCGCCGCGTTGGCGCCGAGCTCGGCATCCCGGAGGACATCCTCTGGCGTCACCCGTTCCCGGGACCCGGATTGGCCGTGCGTGTGCTCGGTCCGATCGATCGCGAGGCGCTCGACACGCTGCGGCAGGCCGATGCGATCTTCCTCGAGGAGCTGCGCGCCGCGGACCTCTACCGCACCGTCGCCCAGGCCTTCGCCGTTCTCACTCCTGTGCGAAGCGTCGGCGTCATGGGGGACTTCCGCACCTACGGCGCGCTCGTCGCGCTCCGGGCCGTTACGACCGAGGACTTCATGACCGCCGACTGGGCGCGCCTGCCGTACGACGTGCTCGCGCGCGCGTCGGCGCGCATCGTGAACGAGATCGCGGCGGTGAACCGGGTCGTCTACGACATCTCATCGAAGCCGCCGGCAACGATCGAATGGGAGTGAGTTGAAGCAGATCCGGGACTACTTCCGGCACGGCGAGAAGGTGCAGAAGCTCATCCAGGAGCAGCGCAAGCAGCGCAGCCCCGGACGTTCGCTCGGCGCGCCTGGGCTCAACTGCATCGTGCTCGGCGGCGGCGGGCGCGAATACGCGATCGCGTGGCGTCTCGCGCGCTGCGATAGCGTCGCCACGATCGACGTCGTGCCCGGCAACGGCGGCGTCGCGCTCTTCTCGCGCGTGCTCGACTTCTCGCCGCACGATGTCGGTCGTCTGCAGCAGCATCTCGCGGCGTCGGCGATCGATCTCGCGATCGTCGGCCCGGACGAGCTGATCGCCGAGGGCGTCGGCGATCACCTGCGGCGCGCGAGCGTCGCGGTCGTCGCGCCATCGAAAGAGGCTTCGAAGATCGAGTGGAGCAAGACGTTCGCGAAGGAGCTCATGAGCGAAGCCCACGTGCCGACGCCGCGCTGGGAGACCTTCACGACGTCCGAGCAGGCGCGGAACGCGCTCGATCGCAACAAGTGGGCGCCGCCGCTGGTCGTGAAAGCCGATGGACTCGCCGCGGGAAAGGGCGTGACGATCTGCCGGACGCTCGAAGAGACCCTCGTCGCGCTCGCCACCCCGCCGACGAACAGCGGCCGGGTCGTGTTCGAAGAGGTCCTTGAAGGCGAGGAAGCGTCGCTGCAGGCGCTCGTCGACGGGGAGACGGTCGTGGCGCTGCCGCCCGCGCGCGATCACAAACGCGTCGGCGATGGTGACATCGGACCGAACACCGGCGGCATGGGCGCCTCTTCGCCGACCACCGTGTTGCCGGATGAGGACGCGCAGCGGGTCGCGGATGAGCTGATCACGCCGATCGCCCGCGCCCTCGCCGCGCGCGGGACGCCGTATCGCGGCGTGATCTTCGCCGGGCTCATCAGCACCAAGAACGGATTCAAGGTCCTCGAGTACAACGCGCGCTTCGGCGATCCCGAGGCCGAGGTGACGCTGCCGCGCATCGGCGGCGATTTCGCGAAGCTGATGATGGCGCTCGGCGAAGGACGGCTTCGCGAGTACGTCGCGGAGAATCCAGTGCGTTTCAGCCAGCGCGCGTTCGTCGACGTGGTGCTCTGCGCCGAGGGGTATCCCGGCTCGCCCCGCGTCGGTGACAAGGTCGAGGGCCTCGACAAGCTCCCCGACGGTGTGTACGCGTTCCATGGGGCGACCGCCGCGACGCCCGCGGGCGGTTTCATCACGACCGGCGGCCGCGTCATACACATCGTCGCCGGCGGGTCGAACGTCGCCGAAGCGCGCGACCGCGCATACCAAGGCGCGGAGCGCGTGACCTTCACCGGCAAGTTCTATCGTTCGGACATCGCGCAGGGTGGGGTGGCGGTGGCATGACTTTGAGGGTCAGCGTGCTGATGGGCTCATCGTCCGACGAGACGGTGATGAAGATGGCGGTCGAGACGCTGCGCGGCCTCGGCGTGGACTGCGATATGCGCATCCTCTCCGCGCACCGCACGCCCGACGCGCTGCGCGAGTGGGTGGCTGAAGCGAACGCGCGTGGCGTGAAGGTGTTCATCTGCGGCGCGGGTGGCGCGGCGCATCTCGCGGGCGCGGTCGCCGCGCTCACGACGAGCCCGGTCATCGGCGTCCCGCTGGTCGCGCCGAACGCGGTCGCGGGCGGGCTGGATGCGCTCCTTTCTACCGTGCAGATGCCGCGCGGCGTGCCCGTCGCGACCGTCGCCGTCGGCGAGGCGGGAGCCGCCAACGCCGGCATCCTCGCGGCCGAGATCCTCGCCACGGCGGACGAGGACCTCGCGGGACGTCTGCGCATGCTCCGCGAAGGCATGGCGGCGAAGGTGCTCGCGGGATGACCATCCAGAACCGCTTCGACACGATCTCGCCCATGGACAGCCGCTTCTACGGCGGCGACCCGGCGCTGTTCAAGTCGCTGCAGCCGTATCTCTCCGCCGCGGCACAGGTCCGTTATCAGGCGCGTGTCGAGGGTGCGCTCGCGCACGCGATGGCCGACGCCGGCATCTGCGACCGCTCCATCGCCGACGCGATCGCGCGCGCCGCGGATCTCGTCACCCCGTACGAGGTCGCCGAGGAAGAGACGAAGACACGCCACGACGTGCGTGCGCTGGTGAACGTCATCCGCGGCAAGGTCCCCGAGGACGCGAAGCGCTTCGTGCATCTCGGCGCGACGTCGTACGACATCGTCGACACCGCGAACGCGCTGCGGTACCGCGAATGCGTCGAGCGTGTCGTCGTGCCCGCGCTCGGGGCGCTGGTCGCGCGCTGCATCTCCATCGCCGAGGCGGAGGCCGACACGCCGCAGATCGGGCGCACGCACGGCCGGCACGCCGAGCCGATCACCTTTGGCTTCGCGATGGCGGAGTATGTCTCGCGCCTCGGCGACCGGGTCGAGATGCTGCGCACCATCGCGCGACGCCTGCCCGGCAAGCTCTCCGGCGCGGTCGGCGCGTACAACGCCGTCGGTCTGCTGACGGCGGACCCGCGCGCGCTCGAACGGCGTTTCCTCGCCTCGCTCGGTCTCCACCCGAAGTCGAGCTCGACGCAGATCGTCGAGCCCGAGGGCTGGACCGATCTCGCGCATGCGTGCGTCACCGCGCTCGGCGTGATGGCGAACCTCGCCGACGACATGCGCCACCTGCAGCGCACCGAGATCGGCGAGGTGGCGGAGTCGTTCGGCGCGGAGCAGGTCGGCTCGTCGACGATGCCGCACAAACGGAACCCGGTGTCGTTCGAGAACGTGAAGTCGATCTGGAAGGCGATGGCGCCGCGCGTGCTCACGACCTATATGGACCAGATCAGCGAGCACCAGCGCGATCTCACGAACTCCGCGTCGCAGCGCTTCCTGGGCGAGATCATCGCCGCAACGGCGTACGCCGCCGGGCGGCTCGCCGGCTCGCTGGAGGGCATCCGCGTCGACCGCGATCGCCTGAGGGCGAACCTCGCGACGTCGCGCGGCGCGATCGTCGCCGAGCCGCTCTACGTGCTTCTCGCGAAGTACGGCCATCCCGACGCGCACGAGGCGGTACGCCGGCTCACGCTCGAAGCGGAGCGCGGCTCGCGCTCGCTGCTCGAGGTCGTGGCGCAGGACACCGATCTGCGCGATTACCTCACCAAGCTCTCGCCTGAGGAGCGGCGCATCCTCGAACGTCCCGAGGATTACCGCGGACTGGCCGCCGACGTCGCGCGCGACGTCGCGACGACCTGGCGCGAGCGTTTGAAGGGAGTCCTGCCCGAGTGAAGACGCTGATGGAAAGCTCGGTCCCCGGCGCGATCCTCTACCGGCGCGGCAAGGTCCGCGACGTCTACGAGGCCGGCGGCGACCGCCTGGTCATCGTCGCGAGCGACCGCCTCTCCGCGTTCGACGTCGTCCTGCCGACGCCGATCCCCGACAAGGGGCGCGTGCTCACCGAGATCTCGAGCTTCTGGTTCGATCGGACGGAGCGTGTCGTCCCGAACCATCTCGTGTCGACGAACATCGACGACCTGCCGGCGGTGTTCCGCGAAGTCCCTGAGCTCGACGGGCGCGCGGTGCTCGTGAAGCGCTGCGAGCGCGTAGACGTGGAGTGCGTGGCGCGCGGCTACATCGCCGGGTCCGCGTGGACCGAGTACCGGGCGCTCGGCACCGTCGCGAGCGAGGCGCTGCCGAAAGGCCTCGAGGAGTCGCAGCGCCTCGACGAACCGATCTTCACCCCGGCCACGAAGGCCGTCACTGGTCACGATGTGAACATGTCGCGCGCGCAACTGTCGTCGCTCGTCGGCAGCGAGCTCGCGAAGCTGCTCGAGCAGACGACGCTCGAGCTCTACCGCAAAGCGCACGCGTACGCGCTCGGCCGCGGCCTGATCCTCGCCGACACGAAGTTCGAGTTCGGCTTCTACGACGGGAAGCTCACCCTCATCGACGAGGCCCTGACCCCGGACTCGTCCCGCTACTGGGACGCCGCGATGTACAAGCCGGGCGGCTCGCCGCCGTCTTACGACAAGCAGTACGTGCGCGACTTCCTCACGGGCAGCGGTTGGAACAAAGAGCCCCCGGCGCCGCCGCTTCCGCCCGAGGTCGTCGCGGGCACGAGCCAGCGCTATCGCGAGTGCTACGGGAAGCTCACCGGCGAGGAGTGGTTCGGATGACCTTCGTCGCGACGATCCGCGTGCTACCGAAGTCCGAGGTGCGCGATCCGCAGGGCGAAGCGATCCGCGGCGCGCTGCGATCGCTCGGCCTCGCGGTGTCGGACGTGCGCACCGGGAAAGAGATCGTCGTGACGTTCGAGGCTGCCGACGAGATGGCGGCGCGCGAGTCCGTTCGTCTCATGGGCACAGAGCTGCTCGCGAATCCGGTGATCGAGGACTACGCGTACGAGCTAGAGCAGCTCGATGCGCGGGCTGGCAAGGCATCGTTCGAGCCCGCGCCGGTCGACGATGTCGTGTACGGCGAGCGAAAGCGAACAAGCCAAGGATGAGAGTCGCGATCCTTCGTTATCCGGGCACCTGGAGCGAGCGTGACTTCCAGCACGCGCTGTCGCTGGTGCCGGGCGTCGAGAGCGACATCCTCTGGCACGAGGACGCCGACCTCGCGGGCTTCGACGCCGCGGTCGTCCCGGGCGGCTTCACCTACGGCGACTACGTCCGCGCCGGCGCGATCGCGAAGATCTCGCCCGCGACGCGCGAGCTGCGGCGGTTCGCCGATGCGGGCAAGCTCGTGCTCGGCTCGTGCAACGGCTTCCAGATCCTCTGCGAAGCGGGGCTGCTGCCCGGCGCGCTCGTGCGCAACCGCGGCCTCGAGTTCCGCTGCGACTGGGTCCACCTGCGCGTCGAGAGCGACCGGACACCGTGGACCACCGGACTCGGTGGCGCGATCCTCCGGATGCCGATCGCGCACGGCGAGGGCTGCTGGGTCGCCGACGACGAAACGCTCGCCGACGTCGAATCGCGCGGTCAGGTCGTCTTCCGCTACACGGACGAGCGCGGCGGGGCGACGGCGGCCGCGAATCCCAACGGGTCGCTCGCCAACATCGCCGGCGTCTGCAACGAGGGCCGCAACGTCGTGGGCCTCATGCCTCACCCGGAACGGTGCTCGGAGGCCCTCTTGGGGGGGACCGACGGGTATCGGGTCCTCGCCAATCTTGCCCCGGCGCTGGCGGGCACGGCTCCTGCCCTATATAGATAGGTATAGAGATGGACCTTTTCGAGAAACAGGCCCAACTCCAGTCGCTCTTTCAGACGAGCCCGGTCGACGCTGCCTACGGCCAGGGCACCCCCGCAGCACGCAAGCTCGCGGGCGCGTTCGCCGATCAGAGCGTCGGCCTCCTGCTCCACGCCAAGGTCCGGGCCAACGAGTTCTTCGACTACCAGGTCTACTTCGTGAGCGAGCTCTCGAAGACGCTGGAGACCGAGGGCCTCGACGTCGTGATCCTCAACCAGGCCTCGCTCCTCCAGCGCGCCCAGGTCATCCGGAGCTGGAGTCTTCTGTTCCAACGCGACCACAAGCGCCGGGTGCAGTGGGAAGCGCGCGCGGTCATGGAGTACTTGGAATTCCAGAAGTACGACGACATCCAGAGCAAGGCGCTCGCGGAACGCACCAAGGGCGAGCGCTTCGCGATCGACGCCGAGTACGTGTTCGCACGCCTCGCGCGCCTCCGCGAATACACGCAGCTCCTCGCGGACCTCCGCCCGATCGAGCGCGCGAAGTTCCGCTCCGATCCGAAGCTCTACGGACTCGCGCAGTGGTATCTGCAGCAGGCGGTGGAGCTTCTCTTCGGGACCGGCGCGTACCTCGTGATGGCGCTCGCGCTGCCGAAGCCCGAGGCCTACCACGACATCCTCGACGCGATCGGCACGCACGGGATCATCGACAAGCAGCTCGCTTACCGTCTCGAGCACCTCGCGAACCTGCGGAACCTGCTCGCGTACGACCGCGAGCAGACGGACATCGACGAGGTGTACACGTCCGTGCAGACCCGCGTCGCCGATCTGCTCGCGTTCGCCGACCAGATCGAGCGCTTCATCGGAGCCGACACCGCGGCATGAGCTCGTCCCCGATGCTCACGGGGGCGGAAGCGGCGCAGCCTAAGTTGGACATCCTCTCCGAGGTCGGCCTCACGCCGTTCGAGGGCGCCCGCGTGCGCGCGCTCATGGGCCGGGAGCCGAACGCGCTCGAGTGGGCGATGTTCGGCGCGATGTGGAGCGAGCACTGCGCGTACAAGCATTCGAAGAAGCTGCTGCGGACGCTGCCGACGAAAGGTGCGCGCGTGGCGCTGGGCCCCGGGGAGAACGCAGGCGCGGTCGATCTCGGCGATGGACTGCTCTGCGCGTTCAAGGTCGAGAGCCACAACCACCCCTCGGCGGTCGAGCCCTACCAGGGCGCGGCCACCGGAGTGGGCGGGATCCTCCGCGACGTCTTCGCGATGGGCGCGCGTCCCGTCGCCGTGCTCAACGCGCTGTTCTTTGGTCCGCCGAGCGCGGCGCGCGCGCGGCGGCTCCTATCGGGCGTCGTCGGCGGCATCTCCTACTACGGGAACTGCGTCGGGATCCCCGACGTGGGCGGTCACGTCTCGTTCGAGCCGTGCTATCTCGAGAACCCGCTGGTGAACGCGATGTGCGTCGGTCTCGTGCGTCGCGACCGTCTCTCGCGCGCGAATACGGCCAGACCGGGAAGCGCGGTCTACCTCGTCGGCTCCGACACCGGCCGCGACGGTATCGCCGGCGC
>DASYUC010000092.1:0-28847 GCA_036001645.1 Candidatus Limnocylindria bacterium | reverse complement strand
TTCCACGTCACCGCGATCACGATGCGCAGGCGCGAGAAGCGTCCGTTCATCTATCCGATGGGCGTGCACATGTACGACTGCAACAACATCGACACGACGGTGCGCGAGGCCGCGTTCTACGAGCTGTGCGATCGCATCCAGCCGGGCCTCATCCAGGACGTGAACATCCCCTTCCCGATGACCGACTGGGCCGGCTGCATCCTGCAGGTGAAGAAGCGCCTCAAGACCGACGACGGCTGGGTGCGCAACTTCATCGCGGCGTCGATGGCGACCAGCGCGGGGCTGCGCCTCTGCATCTGCGTCGACAGCGACGTCGACATCTACAGCATGGACGACATCATCTGGGCCCTCACGACACGCGTGACTCCGAACCAGGACCTGCTGAAGCCGGTGCCGGGCGGGGCGGGGCAGACGTTCATCCCCTCCGAGCGCGTCACCGCGGGCAGCGCCGAGTGGACGGGCATGAACATCCGCTTCGAGGGCGGCATGGGTATCGACGCGACGGTGCCGTACGGCCTCGAGAAGGACTTCATGCGGCCGGTCTATCCGATCGATCGCGTCGATCCCGCGAGCTGGTTCGACGCGGAGCAGATCGCGAAGGGCAAGGCCCTCATGAAGACGCAGTCCTGGGCGGAGGTCCTCTCCAGGTCCGGCCGCTAGCCGCCGCGTGACCACGCTGCTCGACGGCCTGCGCGTCATCGAGGTCGCCGGCGACGACGTCTGGGGGGCGTCCGCTGTCGCGCACGCCGCGCGCATCCTCGCGGACCTCGGCGCGGATGTCATCAAGGTCGAGCCGCCGACCGGCGATCCCGTACGCGCGGTGCCGCCGTTCCTCCACGAGCGCGCCGGCGCCGACCGCGGCCTGCTCTGGATCGCGCTGAACGCGAACAAGCGCGGCGTCCGCCTGGAGCTGCCGCGCGAGCGCGAACGCCTGCGTGCGCTGCTCTCGTCTGCCGATGTGCTGGTGCAGGGGCGCGAGGTCGTCGACGCCGCGACCGCGGCGTCGTCGTCGCCGTCCCTCGTCGTCGTCACTGTGACCCCCTATGGACTCGCGGGTCCGCTCGCTGGTGCGCCCGCATCGGATCTCGAGGTCACGGCGTCGAGCGGCGCGCTCGCGCTCGCGGGGGAGCCGGACCGCGCGCCGGTCCGCACGACGCTCGCGCAGTCGCCGTTCTGGAGCGGGATGTATGCGGCGATGGGTGCGTTGTTCGCTCTCGCCGCTCGTGCCGCGACGCGCCGCGGCCAGCGGGTCGACGTCTCGGGTCAGGCGAGCATGGTCACCGTCCATCCACCCGCCTGCGTGCATTGGGACGTCGCGAAGGAAGAGCACCGCCGGCTCGGCGCGTTCCTGATCGGCCGCAGCACGGTCGGCGCCCGCTTCCGGAACATCTGGGAGTGCGCCGACGGCCACGTGAGCTTCGCGATCCAGGGTGGCCCGATCGGCCGCCATACCGGTCGCATGCTCGCGTCGTGGATGCGGGGCCGCGACTTCTCCGCGCCGCGCTTCCTGGCCATCGACTGGGACGGCTTCGACAACCGCACGCTCACGCAGGAGCAGGTCGACGCGCTCGAGGGCGAGGTCGGAGCGTTCTTCCGCACGATCACGAAGCGCGAGTTCTTCGCCGGCGTCATCGAGCGCAACATGCTCGGCTATCCCGTCGCCGATGCGTCGGACGTCTACGCGGACCCGCAGCTGCGCGCGCGCGCCTTCTGGCAGGAGACGCAGATCGACGGAACGGCGCTGCCGTTCCCGGGTGGCTTCGCGCTCTTCGACGGCGAGCGGCCACGGATCCGTCGGGGCCCGCCGCGTCTGGGCGAGCACGACGCCGAAGTGTTCGACGCGGTGACCGCATGACGACCACCGGGGGGCTGCGCCCCCCGAGCACCCCCCAAGCTCTCGATGGCGTACGCGTCGTCGAGCTCGGATGGGCCGCCGCGGGACCACTCGTCGGCACCTATCTCGCGTCGCATGGCGCGGACGTCATCCACGTCGAATCGTCCACCGCGCTCGATCCGTTCCGCTCGACCTACCCGCCGTTCAAGGACAATGTCGTCGGACCCGATCGGGCGGGGATGTTCGCGTTCTACAACGCCGGCAAGCGCGGCGTCACGCTCGATCTCAAGCAGCCGCGGGCGGTCGAGCTCGCGCTCCGCCTGGTGACGACCGCTGACGTCGTCATCGAGAGCTTTCCCGCCGGGACGCTCGCGCGGCGCGGTCTCGGACACGACGCGCTGCGGCGCGCGCGTCCCGACCTCGTGATCCTGTCGAGCTGCAATCAGGGGCAGACCGGGCCGCACGCGCAGCATCCCGGGTACGGCAGCCAGCTGACGGCGCTCGCCGGATTCAACGAGCTCCTCGGCGAACCCGACCGAACGCCGGTGATCCTTTACGGCCCGTACATCGACTACATCGCGGTCGGATACGGCGTCATCGCGGTCCTTGCCGCGCTCGAGCGTCGCCGCCGTACCGGCGAGGGATGTGTCATCGACCTCTCGCAGTACGAGGCCGGCCTTCAGTTCCTCTCGCCCGCGCTTCTCGAGCACGCCGCGAACGGCACCGTGCCGACGCGCGACGCCAACCACGACCGCGTCGCGGTGCCACACGGCGTCTACCCGAGCCAGGCCGACGACCGCTGGGTCGCGCTGTCGGTGTGGAGCGACGACGAGTGGGGGCGCTTCCGCGCCGCGCTCGGCGATCCCGAGTGGGCTCGGCAGCCCGACCTTGGGACCGCGGCCGGCCGTCGCGCGCGCGAGGCGGAGCTCGATACGCGCATCGCCGAGTGGACCCGAGACCACACGCGCGAGGAGATCGTGTCCACGCTGCGCGCGCGGGGCCTGCGCGCCGCGGCCGTGGAGTCGGTCGGCGAGCTCTTCGACGATCCGCAGCTCGCGCATCGCCGCGTGTGGCGACGCGCGGCGCACGCCGGTCTGGGCGAGGTCGGCCTCATGGCGCCGCCGTTCGCGCTGTCTCTGACGCCGGCACGACCGGAGCGCGCCGGGCCGACGCTGGGCGAGCACAACGAGGCCGTCTTCAAGGGCCTCCTGGGGCTCAGCGGGGCCGAATACGCCGCGCTCGCCGCCGACGGCGTCTTCGCGTAGAACACACCGGAAGTGTCAGAAGCCGAGGAGATCGCCCGGCGCAAGGGCGAGCATCTCCAGCTCGCCGCCGAGGGCGACGTCGAGACGAGATCGAGCGCGGGATGGGAGGACGTCCATCTCGTGCACGACGCCCTTCCCTCGATCGATGCGAAGGACGTCGATGTCGGCACGCGCTTCCTCGGCCACGCGCTGCGCCTGCCGCTCGTCATCTCCGGGATGACCGGCGGTCACGGCCGCGCCATCGCCGTGAACGAGCTCCTCGCACGCGTCGCCGAGCGCACCGGCATCGCGATGGGTGTGGGCAGTCAGCGCGCGGCGCTGCGCGATCCGTCGCTGGCGTCGACGTATTCCGTCGTGCGTGAGAACGCGCCCCACGCCTTCGTCATCGCGAACGTCGGTATCTCGCAGCTCGTGAAGCAGGACAGCGAGGGCGCGCTCGCCGTGAAGGACGTCGAGAAGATCGTGCGGATGGTCAAAGCCGACGCGCTCGCGCTGCACCTCAACTATCTCGAGGAGTCCGTCCAGCCGGAAGGGCAGACGCGCGCGAAGGGCTCCGACGCCGCCGTGCGCGCGCTGGTGCGGCGCTCGCCGGTCCCGGTGATCGCGAAGGAGACCGGCGCCGGCATCACCCTCGAGGTCGCGCGCCGGCTGCGCCGCCTCGGCGTGAAGGCGGTCGACGTCGGCGGTGTCGGCGGGACGTCGTTCGCGGCGATCGAATCGCTGCGCGCCGCGGCGCAGGGCGACAAGCAGCGGATGAGCCTCGGCGAGCGATTCCGGGACTGGGGCGTGCCGACCGCGGTCGCCGTCGTCGGAGCGGCCGCGACCGGTCTGCCGGTGATCGCGACCGGCGGCGTCCGGAGCGGACTCGACGCGGCAAAGGCCCTCGCGCTCGGCGCGACGATCGTCGGCGTCGGTCGCCCGCTCCTGCAGGCCGCGCTCAAGGGCGAGAGTGCGGTGATGGACTGGATCACCGCCTTCGAGCTCGAGCTGCGCACGGCGATCTTTCTCTCCGGCGTCCACCGCGCGTCCGAGCTGCCGCGCGCGGGTGTCGTCATCACGGGCCGCTCGCTGGCGTGGCTGGGGCAGCTGGGCTATCGCCGGCGCGTCGCGGAGCGCCGCGGAGGCTCGTGAGCGAACTCGCTCCACCCCAGATCGTCGACGATCTGGTCCTCGCGAACCGCATCCTCTCCAACGAGGGTGTGCTCGACGCGTTCGGTCACGTCAGCGCGCGCCATCCCATGACAGCGGACCGCTTCCTCATCTCGCACACCCGCGCGCCCGAGCTCGTCGAAGCGAACGACCTGCAGCTGCTCGATCTCAAAGGCGCGCGCGTGGCCGGAGGCGAGCGACGCTCCTATGAAGAGGCGGCGATCCACGCCGCGGTGTACCGGCGTCGGTCAGACGTGGGCGCGGTGGTGCACTCGCACGCGCCGTCGGTCATCCCGTTCGGCGTGACCGGCGTTCCGCTGCGGCCGATCTATCACATGGGGTCGGTGATCGGCGCTGAGATCCCGGTCTGGGACATCGCGGAGCGCTTTGGGGAGACCGATCTGCTCGTGCGCGACGCCGGCGCGGCCGACGACCTCGCGGCGGCGCTCGGGGGCCGAACGGTCGTCCTGATGCGCGGGCACGGCTGCGTGGTCACCGGCACGGATCTGCGCGCGGCCGTCTTCGCGGCCATCTATCTCGAACGGAACGCGACGCTGCTCACGACCGCGCTCCAGCTGGGCGAGGTCCGCGCGCTCAGCAAGGCCGAGACGCAGCGCGCTGCCGAGATGCTGCATGGCCATGCGGGCGAGCGCGCCTGGGAGTACTGGGTGCGGAGGTTGTCGCCGGGCAAGGGCTGACCCGGCGGAGATCACGCGCCGGTCAGCGCTCCCTGGTGATCTCCTTCCCGTCATCCAGGCGATAGCGGCTCAGCGTCGCGATCTCGACGTGCCTCACGCAATGCGCATGGCGGCGATGCCCACCGGCACCGCCGCCACCGCACGTCAGGGAGACGCTCAGCGAGCGAGTATCCGCACCCGCAGGCCGTGTGGGTCGACCGTGCTCGCGCCGGCTCCCTGGGTCAGGCTGACGAAGGAACGCACCTCGGCGGAGCGGCCGCCGTCCTTCACGGTAAGGACCGCGAATCCACCGATGTCGCCGACCGCGTTGTTGAGGTCCTTGATGTTGCTCGTCACCGGCGCCTTCCCGCGCAGCGTGACGAAGACGGAGGCGCCATCGGGAGACAGATCCATGATGTCGGGCGCCGGGTCGCGCCCCGCGAGCGCACCGGTCGCGAGACGGATCGTCGCGATCGGCTCGCCCGTGGTCTTGCTGTCAAAGATGTCGATCGTGTTCGCGAAGCGATCCGCGACCCACACGTACTGGCCGACGGCGAGGACGCTGTGGGATTCGACGTTGCCGCTCCGTGCAAGGAGCTTCTTCGCGCTGAGCGATGACGGTGTCCACGTGACCTGCACGAGGTTGAACGCGGTCGTCGTCGATGTCGGGCCGCCCTGCGCCGTCGTCCAGATGCTTCCGTCCTTCAGCGCGACCGCGCAGCACGACTGCGTCGAGATGTCGCTCTTCCCGAGCGTCGCGAGCGGCTTCATCGGCGTCGCGGCGTAGTCGACGAGGTAGGCGCCGCCGCCCCGCTGCGGCACGTACGCGTACTTCCCGTCCTGTGTGAAGAGGGCCATGACCGGGTTGTTTCCCGGGTGAGAGGCGTCTTCCAGCGCCGCGAGGTCCAGGTCGGCCGCGGTGTCGAGCTTGTAGGTGTCGTTCTTGAAGTCGGCGGTGATGCGCTGGAGCTTCTTCGCGCCCTGGTTCGCGACGATGATCGCGTCGCCGGCGGGCGTGACGGCCGAGTTGTGCGCCGCCGGGTTCCCCGCGGCCGTCGCGCTCATCTTGATGCTCGCCACGACCTTGCGGTCGGCGGCGCGGATCACCTGCACGTGGCCGCTGCCGACGTACGAGATGACCGCATGGGTCATCGCCGCATTGAACGTCACGTTGTGCGGGTGCTTGCCCATGCCATCACCGACGCCGAGCGCGGCTTCGGCGAGGTTGATCGAATACGCAGGCGTGGGCGTGCCTGCCTTGGCGAGGTCCGATCCGCGGTAGATATTCAGGGTGCCTCCGCCGGTGGGTGCCGTCTCGGCCTGATCGGGAACCCACAGCTCGAAGTCCACCGCTGCGGTGGTCGCCGTGGCTGCCGGGATCTGCGCCGGCGGAACGGCCGGGGCTTGGCCGCCGCACGCCGCGGCAGCGAGGACCGTGACGAGTGTGGTCGCGAGATACGCGCGCATGGTGTTCGCCTCCCTGAGCGATTTCGGCGCTGCCGCGCCGTGCGCCCAAGGTCGTTCCCGGCGACGTAGAAGGCAAATACATACTTGCCATGCGCGCTATAACTGCAGGCTATGCAAGTCGAGGCGCGTCTCCGGGCGTTCGCTGCGCTTGCACGGCAGGGCTCCTTCTCCGCCGCCGCCGAGGAGCTGGTGATCAGCCAGCCGGCGGTGTCCAAGCACGTCGCGGAGCTCGAGAGGGAGCTTGGAATGAAGCTCGTCACGCGCGGCGCTCGTCGCGCGGAGCTCACGCGCGCGGGCAGCTTCGTCGCCGAGTACGTGCTGCGCGCGGAGGCGATCCTCGCGCAGGCCGGGCGCGGCGTCGCGACGATCGACGGCGATCTGGTCGGCCGCCTCGCCGTCGGCGCATCCGGCAATGGGATGTACCTGATCCCGCGCGCGCTCGCGCTCTACCACCGAGCGCACCCCGCGGTCGCGCTCGACGTGATCACGGTCGGCACGACCGCCGAGATCGTCGAGGCGGTCCGCGCGCATCGTGTGGAGATCGGCGTCGTCGGCGGCGCCGCGGCGCCGGACCTGGAGACCGAGCGTCTGGTGGAGGACGAGATCGTCGTGGTGGCCGCGCCCGCGACCGCGCGCCGCCGCCTCTCCGCGCGCGAGGCGGAAGAGCTGACCTGGATCGCGCGCGAGGAGGGATCGGCGACGCGTGCCGCGGTGGAGGCGGCCTGGCGGGATCTTGGCATCAGCCCGAAACGTCGCCTCTCGTTCCCATCGTGGGAAGGTGTGAAGCTCACGGTGGCCGAGGGACTCGGCGTCACCGCGATCAGCAGTCACGCCGTCGAAGTGGAGCTCGCGGCCGGCACGCTCGCCGTCGTACGGCTGGCCGGCTGGAAGGTGCGGCGCCATCTCTCGGTCGTTCACTCGCGCGACGTACCGCTCACACCCGCGGCGCAGCGGTTCGTCGAAGCACTCCGCGCCGCGTGGAACGCGCCCCAAAAGACCAAATTAGCGAGCCGTGAGCGTCGCGGTGCCGTATCAAGAAAACGAGCGATGCGCGCCACGCCCTGAGGTTTCGTCCGGTCCGCGTACAGAGGAGATCTGCGACCGCATCTTTCCCTGTGTGACCGCACGCTCGACCGTGTAGCGACCATACGTGTCCTCGACGACTTGATCGTGCACGGGACAGGTCGCCGCTGTACCGGCTTCGCCCGCAGGCTGGGCGCCGGTGGGGAAGAGGTTGTACCGAGGCCCGCTGGGGCCGCTTGCGATCGTGGGCGCCGCCGTCCTCCTGTTGTGTGGGGCGGCGGCGCCTGCTTTGGCCGACGACCCGCCGACGCCGCCGCGCGCCGCCGCGGCACCCCGGGCCGGTCGCGCACTTCCGAGCGGCGCCTCATATGAGACGGTCGTCACGTACGCGAACGACTCCGCCCGCGATCTGGGCGAGCTGCAGGAGCAAGCGCGCGAGGTCGCGACCGCACGCAGCGAGACCTATGCGCAGATCAGCACGCTCGCGGCTCTGACGAATAGGCCCAGCGCGGTGCGCGATCGACTCGAGCGCGAGGCGCTTCGCCTTTCCGCCAGCACGCGCGCGCCATCGCCGACGACGCTGTCCCCCGCAGTTCGTGAGGCGGCCGATGAGATGCGCGCGCTGCGGGCCGAGCTGAAGAAGCAAGAGCTCGCGCTGCAGGCCGAAGCGCTCGCGCTGGCGCCGTATGCGGCGATCCCTCCCCCGCACGGCGCGTGGATGGTCCCCGCGCAGGGCCCGATCACGCAGGACTTCGGCCCCACCGGTTACTGGTACGAGCCTGCCCGCACGTACGGCGGCGTGTTCTACGCGCACTTCCACGAAGGCGTCGACATCGGTGCCGAGATGTATTCGCCTGTCGTCGCGGCTGCGCCGGGGCGTGTGGTGTGGGTGGGGCATGTTCCCGACGGCGCGATGATCGTGTTGATCGCGCATGTCGGCGGTCTCGTGTCGCTATACGCGCATCTCGACGACGACATCGCGCCACCGCGTGTCGCCGCGGGAGATCAGGTGAGGACGGGCCAGATCATTGGCGCGATCGGCATGACCGGGATGACGACCGGTCCGCATCTGCACTTCGTGGTGTGGCGCGATGGCGAGCTCATCGATCCGGTGTCGCTGGTCGCGCCTTAGCTTTTACCTTCCATTGAGGTTTCTTGTCACGGCTGCGACACCACACGCGCACGCGCATATGGAGACTCACATCCACTGACCAAAGTACTGGTGGGAAGGTCAGATGGGGTGGATGGAATGCGTCGTCTCGGCTATGTCTTCGTCTTCGCGCTGCTCATCAGCATGTTGTCGGCTGGGAAGGCCGACGCCGGCTTCGAATGGTGCTCTGAGGATCCGACCTTCGTCGTCAACGGGAACGTCATCGACATCAACACGACCTTCCTCGCGAAGTACAAGTCCCTGGTGAAGCCGCCGGTCGTCGTCGAGCTCCTCGTGCCCTCGAACGCGATCGCCGCGGTGCTGACGCTGCCCGGCAGCGTGCCCGTCGTCGGCAAGGTGACGAAGTCGCTGCCACGGTGGTGGGGCCTGCTCAACATGCCGGTCGTCGCGCGGGTCACCGTGAACGCGACCGGGTCGTTCGACCACTACACGCGTGCCATCGGGACCGGGTTGTGGCTCACGTCGACGACGACCGGAAAGACGAACCAGGTCATGACGAAGACCTACTACCTGGTGCTGCCCTAGATGTCGCGTCTTCGCTGGCAGCTGCGGACCTACATCGTCGGCGTCATCGCTGCGGGTGCCGCGGCTCTGGCGCTCGGCGCATTCGGTCCGCGGCTCGACGCGACCGAGGATCTGCTGGTCGTCGGCATCCTCCTCGGGCTCGCGACCCTCGCGCAGGTCTGGCCCGTCCACCTCTCGCTGAAGGTCAAGCTGACGGTCGACGACACGCCGCTCTTCGCCGCCGCACTTCTGCTCGGCCCGTTCCCTTCGATGTTCATCGCCGCCCTGAGCGCGGTCCTGGGGCTCCACCTCCGCAACGCGCGGATGCCCTGGTACAACCGCACCTTCACCGCCGCGGTGTCCGCGCTCGCCACCGGCGCCGCGGCCGTGGCCTATCTCGCGCTCGCCGACGGCGCGCGGCCGATGCTGTCGCAGCCGGCGCCCATCCTCGCGGCCGGTGCTGCGCGGTATCTCGTACAGACCGCGCTCGTCGACGTCGCGGTGGCGCTGCAGATGAAACGGCGCCCGTTCGCGTCGTTCTGGTCGCTGCATCGGCGCGATCTCGCGCAGATGACCGGCCTCTACCTGCTCGGCGCGATCGCCGCGGTATCCGCGGACGGGCAGCCGCTCGCTCTCGTCCTCTTCGCGGTGCCGATGGTCGCGATGCTCATCACGCTGCGCGACAGCGCTCGCGTGCGCGAGCAAACGCGCGACGCGATCCTCGAGCTCGCGGACCTCATCGATCTTCGGGATCCGTACACGCACGGCCACTCGCAGCGGGTCGCCGCCCTGGCGGAGCGCCTCGCGCGACGGCTCAAGCTGCAGTACTCGCAGGTCGAGCTCATCCGCGACGCGGCGCGCGTGCATGACATCGGCAAGATCGGAACGAACGACGTCGTGCTCCTGAAGGCCGGTCCGCTGGATGCGGACGAGCAGGCCGAGATGCGCCGGCATGTCGAGATCGGGCATCGGCTGCTGCGCCACCTGCCGGAGTTCTGGGAGGGCGCGGAGCTCGTTCTCGCGCACCACGAACGTCACGACGGAAAGGGCTATCCCCGCGGGCTGCGGGGCGACGAGCTTCCGCTCGAGGTATCCGTCATCTCCGTCGCCGACACGTACGACGCGATGACCAGCGACCGGCCCTATCGGAGGGGCATGGCCTGGGAGCAGGTGCGCACTGAGCTGACCCGTTGTCGTGGCTCGCAGTGGCGCGAGATCGCCGTTGACGCCTTCATCGCGATGATCGACGACGAACGCAGCGAAGCGGCGGCGCGCCAGCCCGGCCTTGTGGCGACACCCGCCCGGCTCAGCGAGCGCTAGAGCGCGACGGCCGCGACCGCGAGCGCCGCGGCGCTCGACAGCTGCGCGATCTCGCCACGCGCCAGCGCCACCAGAGCGTCATCGAGCGGGAGCGTCAACACCTCGATCTCCTCGAGATCATCGTGACCACCGCCGCCGGCCGCGGTGGAGCGTCGTGCGTTCCGCGCGAGAAAGATGTGCTCGGTGCAGACCCCGTAGTTCCCATCGACCGTGAAGGCCCCGAGCCATCGCCACTCATCCGATGTGTACCCGGTCTCCTCGAGCAGCTCGCGCCGCGCCGTCTGATCCGGCGTTTCGCCGGTCTCGAGGTAGCCGGCGGGCAGCGACAGCGCAACGCGCCGCGGACCATGCTTGTACGAGCGCTCCAGAACGACCTGGCGATCGGGAGTGATCGCGACCGCCATCGCGAAGTCTCGTGTCTTGACCCAGGGGAACTCGTCCACGACGCGACCGTCGGGAAGCTCGACGCGTTCGACCCCGACCTCGATCCACGGCGGTCGGCTCAGGAGCACGCGGCGGGCGAGTGTCTTCCAGGGTCGCAATGGGCGACAAGGTAACTGACATGCCCCACCATGGCGCTGAGATGGTCACGCAGGCCGCCGACCGGGCGAGCGGCTTCGATCGCCGCACCCGGCTCGCGTCCGAGATCGCCACCTGGGGCATGGCGGCGATCCTCGTCGCCTCCGCGGCGCTGCCGACGACCGACCCCGTGTCCCGTGGGGGACTCCTCCTCTCCGCCGGCCTCCTCGTGCTCTTCGCCGCCACGTGGTTCCACCTGCTACCCGAGCGCGTCTTCGGGCGCATGCGCTTCGTCATCGGTACGGCGATCAGCCAGATCGTCGCGGGGATCCTTGTCGTGCTCACCGGCGACATCGACTCGCCCTACTTCGTCTTCTATTTCTTCCCGACCCTTGCGACGACATTCGCCATGCGCGTCTCGGGCACGCTCGTGACCGGGACCATCGCGATCGTCACGTTCCTCGCGATCATCGTCATGGATATCGTCACCGGAACTGCGGAGCGGGACGAGATCGCGAATGGAGCGATCCGGATGTCCGCGCTCGTGGCGATCGTCGCGATGACCGCGCTCATCACGAGGACCATGCAGGAGACGCGCGCGACGCTGCGCCAGCGGACGGTCGACCTGGCCGCCCAGAATGTCGAGCTCGGCGTCGCGCGGCAGGTCGGCCTGGCGCTCGCCCGCGCGCGCGACCGCGGCGAGATCATGCGCGCCGTGCTCGACGTCGCGCGTCAGTCGCTGGGCGTCGACCGGATCTTCTTCTTCACCGGCGACGAGGGGATGAGCGTCGGCCATACCGTGTCGGCGACTGGCGTGAGCGAGCGGTTCGAGCCCGATCCGAACCTGCGCGACTCGCCGCGCCAGCGTGCGGTCCGCACGCGCCGGACGGTGATCGTCAACGACGTCACAAAGGAACCGGAGATATCGGAGCGCGTCCGGACGAGATACGGGATGGCGGCAGCCGTGTTCATTCCGCTCATCCATCGCGGCGATGTCGTGGGCCTTCTGGTCCTGTCTGCAGCCGTCCCGCGCGAGTGGACGCCGAGCGACCTTCGGATCGCCGAGGGTATCGCGGAAGCGTCCGCGCCGACCCTCGCGACGTTGCTCGCGCTCGAGGAAGTCCGTGAGCAGCGCGCGCACCTGACCGAGCGGACGAAGGTCCTCGAAGGGATGAATCAGCTCGTCGAGGCGCTCGCGCTCGGCACCGACGAGGCGTCGACCGCGGAGGTCGCCGCGCGCTCGGTCTCGCACGCCTTCCGTCTCGTCGCGGCGACCACGCTGCTCTCGGACCCGTCGATCTCGCTCCTCGAGCCCATCGGCATCGCGGGAGGCGCGACGGAGCACCCGGTCGTGAAAGGGCCGGCGAACTGCCCGGCGATCCGAAGTGGCCGGATCTTCCGCGTGACCAGCGCAACGGACCCCGTGATCTGCCCGCATATGCCCTTCCGCGACGGGAGTCTCGGATACGTCTGTGCTCCGCTCCTCGCGGGGAGCGAGCCGGTCGGAGCGCTCTTCATGGAGCCCGCACCGGACTCGGTGCTGGAGGACGCGTTCACGATCGCCGCCGCCGATCGCGTCGCTCTCGCCGTGGCGAACCGTCGCGTGCTCGAGACCGCGCAGCGGCAGGCGACCACGGACGGGCTGACCGGCCTGCACAATCGCCACTTCCTGGCCGAGCAGCTTCGGCTGCTGCAGTCCCTGGCGGAACGACACAAGCAGAGCTATGCGGTCGTGGCGATAGACATCGACGACCTGAAGCGCGTCAACGACACCTTCGGACATGAGATGGGCGACCTCGCCTTGCGCGGCTTCGCGAACGTCGTCCGTAAGACGATCCGTGGCTCGGACGTCGGCGTGCGGACCGGTGGCGACGAGTTCCTCGTGCTTCTCCCGCGCGGCGGCCTGGATGACGCCCGCGTGCTCGCAGGACGGCTGCGCGATGCGCTGACCGCACAGGGACGCGCCGAACCGCACACGTCGATCACCGTGAGCCTGGGAGTGGCCGCTTGGCGCCCCGGCCGGACGGCGGAGAAGGTCCTCGAGGCCGCCGACGGGATGCTCTACGCGGCCAAGCGAGCGGGGAAGGACCGGATCATGACCGAGGACGCCGAGGCGGTCGCCGGAACCTAGGCCCCCTCGCCTTGACAGGGTTTTCGCGCCTGGAATAGAGTGTTAGCAGTCGACCAGGGCGAGTGCTAATCCACGAAATGACGGCCCCAGCCGGGCATCGGCGCGGGCGAAGCGAAGGGGGAACTCAAGTGCCAGCAGCAGTCGCAGAGAAGCTCAAGCTCAAGCCACTCGGATCCCGCGTTGTCATCAAGGCCCTCGAGCGCGAGGAGATCACCAAGAGCGGGATCGTCCTGCCGGACACCGCAAAAGAGAAGCCGATGGAAGGCCGCGTCCTCGCGGTCGGCCCCGGCGACCGTGACGAGGACGGCAAGCGCGTCCCCGTCGAGCTCAAAGAGGGCGAGCGCGTCCTCTACCAGAAGTACGCCGGAACAGAGTTCAAGCTCGATGGTGAGGAGTACCTGATCCTCTCGGAGAAGGACGTCCTCGCGCGCATCGAGGAATAAGGAGAGGGAATCCATGGCAAAGCAGCTCGTATTCACTGATGACGCGCGCAAGAAGCTGAAGCAGGGCGTCGACGTCATGGCCAACGCCGTGAAGACCACGCTCGGCCCGAAGGGCCGCAACGTCGCGCTCGACAAGAAGTTCGGCTCGCCGACCGTGACCCATGACGGCGTCACCGTCGCTCGCGAGGTCGAGCTCGAGGATCCGTTCGAGAACATGGGCGCGCAGCTCCTCAAGGAGGCCGCGACCAAGACCAACGACATCGCCGGTGACGGCACGACCACCTCGGTCGTCCTCGCGCAGGCGATCGTGCATGAAGGCATGCGGAACATCGCCGCGGGTGCCAACCCGATGCTCCTGAAGCGCGGCCTCGAAAAGGGCGGCGCGGCGGTCGTCGAGGCCATCAAGGCCGAGGCGAAGGAAGTCAAGGGCAAGGCCGAGATCGCGCAGATCGCGACGATCTCCGCCGCCGACGAGCAGATCGGTCAGCTCATCGCGGACGTCATGGACAAGGTCGGCCGCGAGGGCGTCATCACCGTCGAGGAGTCCAAGGGTCTGCAGTTCGAGACCGAGTTCGTCGAGGGTATGCAGATCGACCGCGGCTACATCTCGGCGTACTTCGTCACCAACGCCGACCGCATGGAAGCGGTCATCGAGGATCCGTACATCCTGATCACCGACAAGAAGATCTCGGCGATCACCGACATCCTGCCGGTGCTCGAGAAGCTCGTGCAGGTCACGAAGAACCTCGTGATCGTCGCCGAGGACATCGACGGCGAGGCCCTCGCCACGCTCGTCGTGAACAAGCTGCGCGGCACGCTCAACGTGCTCGGCGTCAAGGCCCCGGGCTTTGGTGACCGCCGCAAGGCGATGCTCGAGGACATCGCGATCCTCACCGGTGGCCAGGTCATCACCGAAGAGGCCGGCCGCAAGCTCGACGCCACGACGATCCAGGACCTCGGCCGCGCTCGCCGCGTGACGGCGGACAAGGACGAGACCACCTTCGTCGAGGGTAAGGGCGACCAGGACAAGATCCTGGCGCGCGTGAAGCAGATCAAGGCGCAGATCGAAGAGACGACGAGCGACTTCGACAAGGAGAAGCTCCAGGAGCGTCTCGCGAAGCTTGCCGGCGGCGTGGCGATCATCAAGGTCGGCGCGGCCACCGAAGTCGAGCTCAAAGAGAAGAAGCACCGCGTCGAGGACGCTCTCTCCGCAGCCCGCGCGGGCATCGAGGAGGGCATGGTCCCCGGCGGCGAGGTCACCCTGCTCAACGCGATCAAGGGCCTGGACAAGGTCAAGGCCGAGGGTGACGAGCTCACCGGCGTGAACATCCTCCGGCGCGCCCTGGAAGAGCCGTTCCGTCAGCTGGTCGCGAACGCCGGCCAGGACGGCTCGGTCATGCTCGACGGCATCCGCCGCAAGCAGGCCGACACCAAGTCGAATGTCTGGGGCTACGAGGTCATCAAGAACGAGATCGTCGACCTCACCAAGGCGGGGGTCATCGACCCGGCCAAGGTGGTCCGCTCGGCGGTCGAGAACGCGGTGTCCATCGCAGCCATGATCCTCACCACCGAGGCGCTCATCACGGACCTTCCCGAGAAGGAGAAGGCTCCGGCGATGCCCGGTGGCGGCGGGATGGACTATTAGCCCGAACCGCTAGAAGCACGCGAGTTGAGAGCCCCGCCGAAAGGCGGGGCTCTCTTGTTTGCCCGGCGCAACAATCATCGTGTGTCCGTTCGCGCGCTGGTCTTTCTTATCGTCCTGGTGCTTCCGGCCTGCCGCGGTCTTGACGATCCCGGGGCCGCCGTCGGTGTCTTCTTCCCGCGTCACGGTCTCAGTGGGCCGCATACGCTCGCGCCACTAGAAGGTCGGCTGGAGGTGAAGGACGGCTGCCTCTGGGTGGTGAAACCGGACGGGATGAGATTACTGCCCATCTGGCCCGGCGGCTACGGCCTGCGGCGCGCCGATGGCACGCTGCAAGTGACCGACTCCGCCGGTCGCGTCGTCGGCGCGGAAGGAGAGACGCTGACCCTCGTGGGCGGTCAGTACCCGACGAACGACGCGCGCAAGATCATGGGCCGAGAGGAGCCACGCGCCTGCCGTGCGGGTTTCTGGCTGGTCGGCTCGGTCACTGCGCGAGCGGGACGATCCTCGACTCCATGACGATCGGGCCCGCGCGACGGCCCCAGGGCGAGTCCTCGATCGTCACGGCGCAGCGGTCGAATCCGGCGAGGGGCGCGGTGACATCGATGGCCTGAAGGTCGCTACCGTCCGGACGGAACGCCGCGCCGCGCACCCACGTGTTGTCCGCGCTCACGAGCCAGATCGTGTACAGCTGCTTCGAGTCAGCGAGCGGCCTCAGGTCGTGGAACACGACGAACGGCGGACGGCCCTCGACGCGCGGGGCGATGAGGGTCCCGCCGGACCCCGTCCACTCGTCCTTGCCGCCCATGTACCACCAGCGGCCGCCTTCGCGGATGCCATACGCGATGGACTCGAACTTCGCGCGCTCCTGCGCGACGGCGCGCAGCTCACTCGACAGCCGCGTGTTCTCGCTCACGAGCGCGGCCGCGCCGACCGCGAGCCACATGACCACCGCGAGCGCGAGCGCGGGCTTGAGCAGGCGTGTGACCCATACGGTGTCGCGCCGCGGCGCGCGCTCGCCGGCGAGGTCGGCGCGGGCCGCCGCGAGGATGCGCTCGCGGAGGTACCCCGGCGCCTCGCGCTCGGGCAGCGTCTCGGGCAGCTCCTGCACGACCTCGTCGATGGCCCGTGCCTGCTCGCGGCAGGCGGGACACTCGGAGAGGTGCGCGGATACGCGGGCGCGGTCGGCCGGCGCGAGCGCGCCGAGCGAGAACAGCTCGAGCTCCTCGGTGACGTGGTTCATCGCGATTGGTCCCGATACGTGCCCTGGAGCTCGAGCGCGCGGCGGAGCTTCTGCAGTCCGATGCGCATCCGGCCCTTCACCGTGCCGAGGGGCACGCCCATGAGCTCGGCCAGCTCGACGTGGGTGTATCCACCGAAGTACGCGAGCTCGATCGTCCGGCGCTGGGCCTGCGGGAGCCCCTCGAGGGCCGCACGGACCGTCTGATGCTCGACGTTGCGCTCCGCAGCTTCCGCCGTGTCATCATCTGAGGCTCGCTCGGCCGCCATCTCGAGCGGCGCGGGACGGAACGTGGTCTTGCGCCGGAGCACGTCGACGGCGCGGTGGTGGACGATCGACATCAGCCAACCCCGGACGTTGCCGCGCTCTCGCCGGTAGCTCGCCGCACCGCGCCAGGCGGAGATGTACGCATCGTGGACGACGTCCTCTGCGGCCTCACCCTCACCGAGGATCCGGTAGGCGAGCGCGTAGGCCAGGCGGCCGTAGCGGTCATACAGGGTGGCCAGCGCGTCGAGGTCGCGGTCGGCCAGCGCCACGATGACGACGTCGTCAGGCTGGTCGGAGGTGTTCGCCATTGCCTCGACTGTACGGACGGCGTCCAGCGCCGGATGAGGGGAGACAAAAAGCGTCCCGAGCGAACTGCCTCCGTGCCCTGCCACTGCATCGATGCTCAGCAGCCTGGCCGTGGAGCCGATCCTCGATATCCTCTCGGACCGCCTTTGATGCTATCTCCGGTTGCGCTCCCGGGGACCGGCGTCCTTGATGGAATCTCGGACCCGTTCCCTTTGACAGTCCCCTCGGGACGAGAGGAAATCTACTTGGCGAGGTGGAGAGCGGACAACCCGCTTATCCACTGACCCACGGCAAAGTCGTCCACAAACGAAGGAAGTTTTCAACAGGTCATCGACAGCGCATCCGTCATGAAGGATGGCCGCGGCGGACGAGCGAAAGAAAGATCCCGAGGCTCCGGCGCCGGGAGATCTCTCCCCCAGACGCAAGCTCCCCGGGAATGGCGAGCAATCTGACGCGGCCGGGCCACGCGGAACAGTCCCTTCTCCACAATGGCGCCGCCTTCTTGTCCACGGAGTCGCGCGAATGTCCACCTTCCGTCCACAAGGGGCTGCCGCACCTACCATCGAAACAGTGCCCGACCCCATCCTCGACCCCCTCAACCCCGAGCAGCGTGCCGCCGTCACGCACGGCGAGGGCCCCCTGCTCATCCTCGCCGGCGCCGGCTCGGGGAAGACGCGCGTCCTCACGCACCGCATCGCCTATCTGATCCGCGACCTCGGCGTCGAGCCGCGGTCGATCATGGCCGTGACCTTTACCAACAAGGCCGCACGCGAGATGAAGGAGCGGCTCGAGCGCCTGCTTGGCCCCGGGCAGCTCCAGGACCTGACCGTCGGGACGTTCCACGGTTTCTGCGCCCGTCTGCTCCGCCGCGACGGTCCGCTCGTCGGCGTCGACCGGGCGTTCGCGATCTATGACGAGGGCGACCAGCGCGCGCTGCTCCGTCAGGCGATGTCCGAGCAGGGCGTGAGCGAGAAGATCCTGTCGCCGGGCGCCATCGGAGCCGCCATCTCCGGCGCGAAGAACGAGCTGAAGGGCCCCGCCGACATGGCGAGTGCGCCGCGCAATCAGCTCGACCGCGTCGCCTCGCTCGTCTGGCAGCGCTACGACGCGCTGCTTCGCGAGAACAACGCGGTCGATTTCGACGACCTGCTCCTCCTCGTCTGCCGGCTGTTCGAGACGAGCGACCGCGCGCTGGAGAAGTGGCAGGAGCGCTTCCAGCACATCCTCGTCGACGAATACCAGGACACCAACCGCGCGCAGTACGTCCTGCTGCGCTACCTCGCCGGATTCCGTCAGAACCTCGCCGTCGTCGGCGACGACGATCAGAGCGTCTTCAGCTGGCGCGGTGCCGATGTGCGGAACATCCTCGACTTCGAGCGCGACTACCCGAACGCGAAGATCGTGAAGCTCGAGCAGAACTACCGCAGCACGCAGAAGATCCTCGATGCCGCCTGGTCGGTGGTGCGCAACAACGCCGCGCGCAAGGAGAAGAAGCTCTGGACCAAGCGCGAGGGCGGGCCGGCTGTCGTCGTGGTCGAGGCGTACGACGAGCACCACGAGGCGGAGACGATCGCGCGCGAGATCGAACGGCTTCAGCGTCAGGGCGAGGTGAAGAACAACCGCGACGTCGCGGTGCTGTACCGCACCAACGCGCAGTCACGCGCGATCGAGGACGTGTTCCGCTCGTTCGGGCTCGCGTATCAGGTCGTCGGCGGCGTGTCCTTCTACCAGCGGCGCGAGGTCAAAGACACCCTTGCGTACCTCCGGATCGTCCGGAACCCGCTCGACAGCGTCGCCCTCGCTCGCGTGATCAACACGCCGCCACGCGGGATCGGCGACAAGACGCGCGCGCGGCTCATGGCCTTCGCGCGCGCGAACGAGCTCACGCCGACGGACGCGCCCCTCCGGGCCGAGGAGATCGCCGAGATCCCGAAGCGGCAGCAGACCGCGCTCACGGCATTCGGCCGGCTCGTCGTGAAGCTGCGCGAGGAAGCTCTGACGCGCGAGCTGCCTGATCTGCTCGATCAGGTCATCGAGCTGACCGGCTACGGCACGTATCTGAAGGACGGCACCGAGGAGGGGGAGGAGCGGCATGCGAACGTGCTCGAGCTGCGGAGCCTCGCGGAAGAGTTCCTCACGCTCCCCCAGGAGGAGCAGCTGCCAGCCTTCCTCGAGCAGGTCGCGCTCGTGTCGGACCAGGACGAATTCGCCGAGGCGAAGCCGGTCGCGACGCTCATCACGCTGCACGCGGTGAAGGGCCTCGAGTTCCCGATCGTTTTCCTCACGGGCATGGAGGACGGTGTGTTCCCGCACGCGCGCTCGCTCGACGACGAGAAGCGCATCGAGGAGGAGCGGCGCCTTGCGTACGTGGGCATCACACGGGCGAAGGACCGTGCATTCCTCACCTTCGCCCGCCGGCGGATGCTCTTCGGCCGCACCAACGAGAACCCGCCGTCGCGGTTTCTGCTCGAGCTCCCCTCCGAGGGCATCGAGCACCGGGGTCGCGTCGATACCGAGGAGCGCGACGTGTGGGCCGACCTCGACTGGGAACGCGACCGCGAGCGGTACGAGGAGCGCAAGGCCGCGCGGCGCGACGCCGCGCTCGCCGGACTACCCGGCACGTGGACCGGGCGCGCGGCGGCGCCCCGGAACCGCGTCGCGCCCGGCGATACCAAGTTCCGCCCCGGCGACCACGTCCAGCATCCCTCGCTCGGCGCGGGCGTCGTCGTCTCGAGCCAGGTGCGCAGCGACGACGAAGAGGTCACGGTCGCGTTCCCCGATAAGGGCGTGAAGAAGCTGATGGCCTCATTCGCGAAGCTCGCGAAGGCCTAGCTGAACTCCGCCTAGCGCGCGAGTCGCATCTCCCGGCGGAACTTCTTCCAGTCCGACGCCCTCACCGAGAACAGCAGGTCCGTGACGATCTGGACGATGCCGATCCCGAGCAAGATCAACACCGCCCATGTCTCGGTGCCGATCGCGACCGCGTACGGGATGACGAGGAACGGCGTGAGCTTCGTCGCGATGGCGCCCGCGGCGTGCATCCACGCGCGCTGCCGCGGTGAGGCGCGCAGGTACGACGCGTAGTCGATCTTGAAGCCGGGCTGCGGTCTCTTCGGCAGATCGATGAACCAATCCGTGAAGCCGATGCCGACCAGCGCGCCGACCGCCAGATGCGCGATCCCGTGCGTCGCGACGATCAGCCCGACGGTGCCGACGAGCACGAGGATCTCGCGCCACGGGTGCGCGGCGCCGAGGGCGACCGCGAGGAACACGAGATCGATGAGCAAGCCGCCCACGACGAGCGCGATCCCGACATCGACCGGGAACACGAGGCGAACTCGACGACGAAAGGCTTGACGGTCGATCGCGGCGATACGCGACGCGTGACGATCGATGAGATCGCGGCGTCGCTTCACCGCCGCCACGGCGCGCCAGAAGCCGAGCGCCCGCAGATCCGGCGTGCCGGCGCCGGCGAGCGCCTGTTCACAGGTGACCAGCGTGCGCTCGAGGACGGACTCGTCCACGCCGGTCAGGGTACCCTCGCCTCGGACGCAACGAGGAGGACCGCATGCCGAAGACACGAGCCGAGCGCGGGCGAGGCCGCGGCGAGACACCAGGCAAGCGGGCGCTCAGGGGCGCGCAGAAGACCGGCCGCCAGGACATGGAGCGCGGCGTCACGAGCCGCGCGCGCAAGCGAAAGCAAGGCGCGGAGACCGTCCCGGATCCGCGCTACGGCGGACGCCCCGGGAGAGACCACTCGAAGTGGCAGCCGCCCGCGAAGCGCTCGAGTCCGCGGCAGAAGAGGGCGCGGGCGAAGACCTAGCGGCGCTGGATGTCGAACTTGGCGGCGCGCACGCGGTCGATACGGACCAGGATGGCCACGCCCTTCTTCTCGGGATCGGTGTCCTTCTCGACCGGGACGACCCGTTCCCAGATACGCTCGCGAAGCTCCGGGTCATCGACGATGCGCGCCTCGCCGTAGAAGCGAAGCGTTCGCCGGTCACGCATGACGTTCCGCACCATGACGGCGACCCGCGGGTTCGCCCGTACCGCGGCCTCGGTCTCCGCCAGGCCGCGCTCCCACCAGGCAAGGTGGTCGGCGTCCCAGACCATGAGGCTGCCCTTCAGCGCGACATCGGGCTGCCCCTTGTTGGACGTCGCGACGACGCCAGTGCTCTGACCGCGCTCGCCGTCGGTCCGGGCGTTGTCGACGATCTCAGCGAACTGCGTGAGCTCGATCGCGGTGATCGGAGGTGCGGACGCCATCAGCGCGGAACGATAGGCGACCACGACCGACCGCTATCGGTGGACAGCCAGAGTGCATACGCCGCGGTCCGCGGATCGCGCGAGAGCGCCAGGATCCGATCGGGGTCGGCCGCGCTGAGACGCTCGGCTTCAGGCGCACCCGAAGAGCATGCCCACGTCCGACCTCCATCGTCCGTCCGCATGATGCCGCCCGTTCCCGCGACACCGCCGGCCCCTCGGCTGACCCCGAGCCACCCGATCTGCGGGCTAGCGAAGAGCGGTCCGGCCAGGTGGCCGAAGGTGCACAACGTTCCGGGCACAACGTTGTCTTTGGGATTCGCGAGCGAGGACCAAGAGTACCCACCGTCCCGCGTCACGAGGAGCTCGTAGCGCTGACATGTACTGGAGGTGCAGTACCCGCCGTCGCGTGTCAGCACCCACGCGTCTCGTTCGCTCGCCGCATCCAGGGCGATGACCGGCTGCTCCGTCGCGAGCTGCTCTCGCCACGTTGCGCCGCCGTCGACCGTCGCGTACACGATCGATCCGTTGCCGGCGTCCGCCGAAATCCAGGCTCGGGCGAGACTCGCCACGCGCAGCTGGGTAAGGCCTCCACTGCGCAGCGTCTTCCACGTCAGGCCGCCGTCAGCCGTCGCGCGCACCTCTTTCTCGCACGTGCCGCGCTGATCGCACGTCTTGGTCACGAGTGCCCAGGCATGCGTCGCGTCGACAGCCTGCAGCTGATCGATCGAGACACCGCCACCGGGGTTCAGCTCTTGTGTGAGCCTCACGGTCCAGGTGCGGCCGCCGTCATTCGTGATCCCGATGGCGCTATGACATGGCGCGGCGGTCGACGCTTGCTGACAGCCGATCTGCGGCTGGTCGCGGATGAAGAACAGGACACTCCAGCCCCGGTCGCGGTCGATCATGCGCAGCTCGTCGAAACGAGCGAACGGCGGTGCGCCGAGCGGCGTCCACGTTACTCCCGTGTCATCGCTGCGTAGGACACGCGGGTAGGACCCGGCGAAGAGCGTTTTCGGGTCGAGGTACTGGATCGGAGGGTACGGCTCGAACCCGGACGCGGCTGTGGGAGAAGCGGTCGTGACGGGCGAAGCACTCACGACGGCCGACGCGCTCGGCACCGGCGCGGTCGTCGCGGTGACGGATGCCGGTGGAGTCGGCGGAGCGGTCGACGTCCGTGGTGCGCACGCTCCGACAAGGAGGGACGCGAGCGCGAGGAGCAAAGCAGCGCGACTCCTCATGTCGACCACGCTAGCCGGACCCGCCGCGCTCGAGCGCCCGAGACGTGCCGATCAACTCGCACGCTGCGCGTAGGACTTGCCCGGTGAACAATGACGTCATGCCCATGCCCACACCGCAGAAACGTGCCGCCGAGCTGCGCGAGCGCATCGAGAAGGCGAACTACGAGTACCACGTGCTCGACACGCCGACGCTGGCCGACGAGGCGTACGACGCGCTCATGCGCGAGCTCCAGGAGATCGAGGCGAAGAACCCCGAGCTCGTCACGCCCGAGTCGCCGACCCAGCGCGTCGGCGCGCCTGCGTCCAACCGTTTCGCTCCGGTCGAGCATGCGCGGCCGATGCTCTCGCTCTCCAACGCATTCGACGAGGCGGAGCTCCGTGCGTTCGACCAACGCGTCCGCAAGGGACTCGGCCGCGACGACGTCGGCTACGTGTGCGAGCTGAAGATCGATGGGCTCGCGATCAACGTCACGTACCAGGACGGCAAGTTCGTACAGGGAGCGACGCGCGGCGACGGCTCGGTGGGCGAGGACGTGACGGCGAACCTGCGGACGATCAAGTCGATCCCGCTCACCTTGCGTCAAGCGCTCCCCGGTCGCGTCGACGTGCGCGGCGAGGTCTATCTGCCGACGGCGTCGTTCGAGACGACGAACAAGGAGCGCGCCGAGCGCGGCGAGCCGCTCTTCGCGAATCCGCGCAACGCCGCCGCGGGCGCGGTCCGACAGCTGGATCCAAAGGCGACCGCAAAGCGCAACCTGGCGATGTGGTCGTACTCGGCGGCGGGGCTCGACGTCGCGTCGCAGCACGAGCTCCTCGAGCGGCTGCGCGATCTCGGCGTCCGTACGAACCCGCACTGGAAGCGCACCAAGGACGTGGACGAGGCGCTCGCCTTCATCGCGGAATGGAAGGAGAAGCGGCACGACCTCGACTACGGGACCGATGGCGTCGTCGTGAAGGTCGATCGCGTCGAGGATCAGGAGCGGCTGGGCTTCGTCTCACACAATCCGAAATGGGCGGTCGCGTTCAAGTTCCCGGCCGAGCAGGCGACGACCACGGTGGAGGACATCAAGGTCTACGTCGGACGGACCGGTGTCTTCACGCCGGTCGCGTGGCTCGCTCCGGTCCTGGTCGGCGGCACGACGGTGAAGCGCGCGACCCTGCACAACCTCGACGAGGTGCGCCGTCTCGACGTGCGGGTGGGGGACCGCGTGATCATCCAGCGCGCCGGCGATGTGATCCCGGAGGTCGTGCGCGCGGAGCACGACGTGCGCGAGAAGGGCAAGCCCTATCCCGAGTTCAGCATGCCTGAGCGCTGCCCTGAGTGCGGAGGCGCGGTCGAGCACGTGGAGGGCGAGGTCGCGTACCGCTGCGCCAATCCCGAGTGCCCGGCGAAGACGGGCCAGCGCATCGGTCATTTCGTCGGACGCGGTGGCTTCGACATCGAGGGGATGGGCTGGGCGCTCATCACCCAGCTGCAGGAGCGCGGCATCGTGACGAATCCCGCGGACGTCTTCTTCATCACCAAGGAACAGCTGATGGAGCTCGACCGCTTCGCCGAGAAGAGCGCGTCGAACATCTACGAGCGCATCCAGAAAGCGCGACGCAGGCCGCTCGAGCGCATGCTGAACGCCCTCGGCGTGCCGCACCTCGGCTGGACGACCGCGGACGATCTCGCGCATTGGCTGGTCGGGCGTCTTCCGAAGGAGCCGTCGTTCGGCGACGTCCTGCGCGTGTTGCGCGCGACGACTGCCGACGAGCTCCAGCAGATCAGCGGCATCGGCGAGGTCGTCGCACGCAACATCAGCGAATACTTTCAGCGGCCTGAGGAGCAGCGCTTCCTGGAACGGCTCAGTGAGGCCGACCTCAAGCCGATCGTTCCCGCACCGCGCGCCGTTGCTGCGGCGAGCGGGCCCTTCGCCGGCAAGACGGTCGTGTTCACCGGCACGCTCGAGCGGCGCTCGCGTGAAGAAGCCGAAGCTCTCGTGCGATCGCTCGGAGGGAAGACGACGGGATCGGTCAGCGCGAAGACCGATCTGCTCGTCGCGGGACCGAACGCGGGTAGCAAGCTCGAGAAAGCACGTCAGCTCGGTGTCAAAGTGGTAGACGAGGCGACCTTCGACGCTATGCTCCGTTAGGCATTCAGGAAGGGGTTCAGAGCCACTTGTACCAGCCGCAAACGCAGACACGTCCCGTTACGCCCGCGGCCTCCGCCTCCGCTCTGCATCCGGAGATGCCGGCGATCCCGCTGCCGCCCGAGCCGCAGACGATCGAGCAGACCGGACTGACGCTGGGCTTCCTCGCGGACCTCGCGCTGAAGACGCTCTACCTGCGTGGCCAGATGTCGATGGCGGATCTCGCGAGCGCGCTCGGTCTCTCCATCCAGGGCGTGACCGACAAGATCATGGATTTCCTCAAGACCGAGCGTTTGGTCGAGATCCGCGGCGGCGCTGGCATCTCGTCCGCGTCGTACCAGTTCGTCATCGTCGACCGAGGTTCGGAGAAGGCGCAGGAGGCGCTCGCGCGCAGTCAGTACGTCGGCAAGGCGCCGGTGCCGCTCGCGACCTACGTCGCCGCGGTGCAGCGCCAGTCCATCTCGAACATCCACGTCACGCCGGAGGACCTCGCGCGCGCGTTCGCGCACATGGTCATCCCCCGCGAGACGCTCGCGCAGCTCGGACCGGCCGTGAACTCTGGCAAGTCGATCTTCCTGTTCGGCCCACCCGGCAACGGCAAGACGACGATCGGGGAAGTGCTCGTATCGCTCATGCGCGGTGAGGTCGTCCTCCCGTACGCGGTCGAGATCGACCAGCAGGTCATCAAGATCTTCGATCAGGTCTACCACCGCCCGGTCATGGAACAGGCGGCATCCGACCGGCTGCGCTTCGATCACCGCTGGATCATCAGCAAGCGTCCCATCGTCATGACCGGTGGCGAGCTCACGCTCGAGACGCTCGACCTCATCTACGACGAGACCTCGAAGTTCTACGAGGCGCCCTTCCAGATGAAGGCGAACGGCGGCATCTTCATGGTCGACGACTTCGGCCGCCAGCGCGTCTCGCCGAAGGATCTGCTGAACCGGTGGATCGTCCCGCTCGAGAAGCGTGTCGACTACCTCACGCTGCACACCGGCAAGAAGATCGAGATCCCCTTTGACATGCTCATCATCTTCTCGACGAACCTCGATCCGGCCGATCTCGTCGACGAGGCCTTCCTGCGGCGCATCCGCTACAAGATCGGCATCGAGGCGCCGACCGTGGCCCAGTACGAGGAGATCTTCAAGCGCATGTGCGCGCGGAAGAACATCGAGTATCGCGCCGAGTCGATGTCCCAGATCCTCGCGATCTATCGGACCAAGAACATCGGGCTCCGCTCGTGTCACCCACGCGACATCATCGAGCAGCTCATCGACACGGCGCGCTTCCTCGGCCAGCCGCCGGCGCTCACGTCGCAGCTCGTCGAGATGGCATGCGAGTCCTACTTCGTCTCGCTCGATCCGACCGGCAATCCAAAGGACTGATCACCCGCCGCTAGATGGGACTCGGCGCGCTCAGCGACGGCCTCGCACCGACGCCGCCGATGGGCTGGAATTCGTGGAACCGATTTGGACCGTTCGTATCCGATCAGCTCGTGCGTGAGACGGCCGACGCGCTGATCGAGAGCGGCATGCGTGACGCCGGATACCGCTACGTCGTGATCGATGACGCCTGGGAGGGCAGCCTGCGCAGCGACGACGGGAACCTTGAGCCGAACCTCTGGCGTTTCCCGAACATGCACGGCCTCGCCGCCTATCTGCACGCGCGCGACCTGCGCTTCGGCCTGTACACCTGCGCCGGCGACCGGACGTGTCAGGGCTACCCCGGAAGTCGCGGCCACGAGTTCATCGACGCACGCCGCTTCGCCTCGTGGGACGTGGATTTCATGAAGATCGACTGGTGCCATACGAGCGGGCTCGACGCGCGGACCGCGTACGCGACCTGGTCCGAGGCCATCGGCGCGACGCGACGGCCGATGGTGCTCTCGATCTGCGAATGGGGCCGCAACCGTCCGTGGACCTGGGCCGGCAGCGTCGGGCATCTGTGGCGCACGTCGCACGACATCGCCGATCGCTGGGACAGCGTGATGGACATCCTCGATCGCCAGGAGGCGCTCGCGACCTTCGCGGGCCCCGATCATTGGAACGATCCCGACATGCTGGAGGTCGGGAACGGTGGAATGACCGACGCGGAGTACCGCGCGCATTTCTCGCTCTGGGCGATCCTTGCCGCGCCGCTCATGGCGGGCAACGACGTGCGCGCGATGAGCGATGCGACGCGCGCCATCCTCACCGCGCCCGAGGCGATCGCGATCGATCAGGATCCGCTCGGGCGCCAGGGCCGGCGCGTGCGGCAGACGGGCGGAGTCGAGGTCTGGGCGCGCGAGCTCGAAGGCGGGGCGCGCGCGGCGGTGCTGCTGAACCGCGGCGAGACCGCGGCGCGCGCGGAGGTCACGTGGGACCTCCTCGGTGGCTCGCCCGCGGACACCGCGCTGGTGCGCGACGCGTGGGAGCGCCGCGACATCGGCCGGCGCACGGAGGGCTACGACCTCACGCTCGAGCCGCACTCCGCGGCGCTCCTGAGGGTGACCCGTGCGTGAGACCGGAGTTCCCCTCCTAGCGCACGCGCCGGTCATACAGCCGTGCGTGCGGGACCATGGCGAGCCACGTCGGCGCGAGCGCGCGCCAAACGCGTAGCGCCCCGATCACAAAGCGGAAGAAGAGCCGCTCCGCCGTGCCCCAGCGCAGCTCGAAGGCCTCGCGGAGCGAACGTGGCAGCAGCCCCGCCGCGATGACGTCCATCGGCCAGTACACCGCGTCAGGCAGCGCGGCGAACGGATGCATCACCTCGCGGGCCACGATGCGGCTCGTGACGTCCGGGACGACCGCCGTCTTCAGCATGTCGCGCTCGTAGCGCTCGAGATCGCCGATCGTCGGCGGGAAAAGCTCGTCCGGCACGCCGAGCTCGCGCGCGAAGACCTTGCCATCGTCCCAGTAGCGCTGGCGGTCCGCCGGGGGAAGCCTTCCGGCGACGGCCTCGTACCACCGCAGCGACGTGAGCACGAGCGTGGCCTGTACCCATAGAAGGAGCTCCGGATCGCGCGCGTGGTAGTGGCGTCCATCCTGCGCCGCGCCCCTCACGCTCACGTGCCGTGCGTCGATGCGTCGGAGGGCGCGTCGCGCTCGCGGGGTGTCACCGAAGACCGCGTCGAGGGACGTGTTGGCCGTGCGGTGGAAGCGGCCGAACGGGTCGCGCCGGAAATCCGAGTGCTGATCGACGCCCGCGGCGACGAGCGGATGCGCCACCTGCAGCAGGACCGCGGCCGTGCTGCCGAGCGCGACGAACAGCTCGCGATTCAGCCGGCGCGCGACCGCGTCGCGCGAAAGGATGCCGATGTCCGCCACACTCCGGAGTGTGAGCCTGATCCGTTCCTTCGGCTTCGCGCTCGAAGGCGTCTCATACCTGATACGCACGCAGCGGAGCGCGCAGATCGAGCTCGCGATCGGCGCCGCGGTGCTCGCGCTCGCCGCGTGGCTCGGCATCACCGCTCTGGAGTGGGCCGTCCTCGTCCTGGCGATCGCGCTCGTCCTCGCGCTCGAGGCGCTGAACACGGCGATCGAGCTCGCGGTGACGCTCGCATCGCCCGAGCGTCACCCGCTGGCCAAGGCGGCGAAGGACGTCTCGGCCGCGATGGTGCTCATTGCGGCGGTCGCGTCCGTCGTCGTCGGCGTCATCGTCCTCTGGCCGCGGCTCAGTTTGCTAGTATCCTAGCAACATAGATGGCGGGCGACGACGTGAGGCAGTTCAACGTGTACCTGCCGGTGGAGCTCATCCGCGACGTGAAGCACGTCGCGATCGACCGGGAGATGAGCCTCTCCGCCCTCGTCGCCGCGGCGCTGCGCGAGTACCTCGATCGGGAAAAGCGCAAGAAGGGGAGATAGCGATGCCGGCCGACTCGATCCACCACATCTACATCGAGACGCACAACTGGGGAAAGAGCGTGGCGTTTTGGCGCGCGCTCGGCTTCGAGCTGGAGGAGGATCGCGGGAAGACGTCGGCGCTCCTGCGCCCGCGCGGGGGCGGGCCCTATATCTATCTCGCGGAGATCCCCGCCGAGCGCGACTTGAAGGTGGAGCTCCACCTCGCCGCGAGCGATGAGGCGACGCCCGGTCGGCCCGTCGAGGTCGTGGCGCCGTTCGCGGCGACCCACTGGGGCACCCGCGAGATGGCCGTTCGCGACCCGGACGGACGTTTGGTGATGCTGGAGTCGCCGGCCTCGCAGCGGGTCAGCGACTAGGGCTCGCGATCAGCGGCGCGAGCGGGCGCGCCGTTACCGCCGCCCCGAGTCGCGG
>DASYUC010000091.1:0-8303 GCA_036001645.1 Candidatus Limnocylindria bacterium | reverse complement strand
CCGACAGCCCGTCTCCTTCCGGTGGACGAGCCAGCCGGTGATCGCGAAACCGATCACCGACTTCGGCGATCGCCCCGTTCCCGTCGCTTCGGTGGAAGCTCGTTCCTCCGCGAGCGGTACTCCTGACGATCGCGCCTCTGGCCGGCAACGCGATATGAAGTTGTTCGGCGCAGTCTAACCTCAAGCGGTGGTGGCCCGCCACTTCTCGGTCCGATCCGCGGCCGCGGATGACGCCGGAGCGATCTGCGCGATCTATAACGAGGGGATCGCGGATCGCGCGACGCTCGAGACCGAGCTGCGCACGCCCGAGGAGCGTCGCAGTTGGCTCGCAGCCCGCGACGCGCGGCATCCGGTCGTCGTTGTTGAGTCTGACGGTGTGGTTGTCGGCTGGGCGAGTCTCAACGTCTTCAATCCGCGCGATGCGTACCGGCATGTCGCGGACATCTCCGTCTATGTCGCACGCGCGTCACGCGGGAAGGGTGCCGGCACCGCGCTCCTCGAGCGCCTCGTCGAGCTCGGCCGCGAGATCGGTTTCCACAAGCTCGTGCTCGCGGGCTTTCCCGACAACGCCGCGAGCGTCGCGCTCTATCGAAGGCATCGCTTCCGTGAGGTCGGCATCTACCGCGAGCAGGGCCTCCTGAACGGTGCGTGGGTCGACGTCGTGCTCATGGAGAGGCTCCTCTAGCCGCACAGCGCCTCGCACTGGGCCTGAAATAGCCCATTCGGGGGCCTTACGCCCCCCGATCGGCGCCCCTAGCGTCCAGGCCATGACGCCGGGTGAACCACTTCCCGCGCCCTTTCGTTAGGTGAAGCAAGGCGACGCCGACGTGGCAGTAGGCCGGGCGCGCCCTGTCGATCTGACAGGAGGTGAGACCGGAACCGATGGAGCGCTCGTTCGTGCCGCCAAGTCCGGCGACGCCTCTGCGTTCGGCGAGCTCTACGAGCGATACCGCGACGCGATCTACCGGTATTGCCTCTCGCGCACCGGGACGTCGCACGACGCCGAGGACCTCACATCGGATGTCTTCGTGAAGGCCCTGCATTCGATCGACCGGTACCAGGAGCGCGGTCTTCCGTTCGTCGCGTTCCTCTACCGCATCGCGCGCAACGCCGCGATCGACCGCTCACGCACGCTGAAGCAGCCACTGTCCGTCGACGAGCTCGTGACCGAGCCCACGTCCAAGCAGAACGTGGAGGCCGACGCAACACTCGGCGTCGATCGCAGCATCCTGCTCGCGGCTTTGACGAAGCTGAAGACCGAACATCGCGACGTCATCGTCATGCGCTTCATCGAGGGCTACAGCGCGCTTGAGGTCGCCTCGGCGCTCGGCAAGACCGAGGGCGCCGTGCGCACCCTGCAGCACCGCGCGCTCGAGCGGCTTCGCAAGGAATTCGACGACGCGGAGCGCGACATGGCGCGCAAGGGCCGACGCTCATGAACGACGACCGCCTCGTCGGCCTCCTCGCCGCGCTGCGCACCGAGCGCATGGAGCGCCATGCCGACCAGACGCTGCGCGCGCGGCTCGAGAACGCCTGGACCGCACGCGAGGACCGCAGCGGGCTCGCGTGGCGGATCCGCCGGCCGGTGCTGGTCATCGCGACGGCCGCGCTGATCTTCGGCTCGGCGTCTGCGACTCTTTCGGCCCCCGGCGACAGTCCGCTCTACGCCGTGCGTGTGACGATCGAGAATGCCGCGGTCCGCTTCTACACCGACCCCGAAGCTCGCGCGGAGTACCTGGTCTCGCTGCTGGAGCAACGGACCGCCGAAGCGGCGCGCCTCGAAGCCACCGGCAATGCGCTCGCGGCGGGCAACGCACGCGACATCGAGCGCGCGACGCTGGCGATGGTGCAAGCGAACCTTCCGCCCGACCCGGAGGCGGTCCAGCCCGCACCGACGGAGACTCCGACGCCCTCACCCAGTCCGACTCCGTCGCCATCGCCATCGCCGACGCCCTCGCCCGTCCCGACCGCGACAGAGCGGCCCGCGACGCCGCGGCCGACGCCGGCGACGACAACAAAGCCGCCAACGGCGACGCCGAAGCCGACAGTTGCCCCGACCCCGCTGCCGGTGACATTCACGGGCACGATCAAGAACCCGGACGGCACGCTCGCGACCAACGTGTGCGTCTCGGAGAGCCTGGGCGGCTCCTGCCTGCAGGTGACCACATCCGGCACATTCAAGGTGACGTTCTCCGCGAAGATCGGCCAATCCAAGACGCTGTACTTCTTGCGCTCCGACGGCGTGAAGACCTACAAAGCGACGCTGACCAAGACGGTATCGGGCACGTACGTCGAAGTCGGGACGGTCACGCTCAGGGTCCAGTGACCGGCCGCGGCCGTTGGGGCCGCCAGTACCGTCCTGGTACTTCCAGGGCTGTAAGGTCCACGACCACTCCTCGTTCTCAGGTCCATGAAGGTTTTCAGCACACTCCTCCTGGCGACCATCTCCCTGGCCTTGGTCCTGGTCGCGAGCGCATCCGCGGCGACCGTCGGTGGTGGGACGGCTGTGATCAGCCCGAATGGACCCGACGAGTTCGGTCGAGCGTGGGCCGCTTGCCTCGAGACCAGAGACGCGAACAGCGACGAGTGCTACCTGGCGCAAGAGCTCAGCGGACTCGGTCCCGACGAATTCTTCGACAAGCTGAATCGCAAGCTGGATTTCCTGGCCGAGCAGCCCAAGCCCGAGAAGCGGCCCGACGCCTGGGCACTCATGAAGGAATGCGCCGGCACACGCGATCTCGAGAGTGACGCCTGCCGCCGCTTCATCGAGGCGACCGGCCTCAGCGGTGACGAGGTCGCGCGTCTCGCCGAGGGACTGGCCTCGCCGCGTGGCGAACAGCAGGCGACCGCCGACAAGAAGAGCACCACGTCCGCGATGACCGACAAGATGCAGGCCTGCGTCGACCTGCGCTCGGAGATGAAGGGCGGGAAGTCCGTCGAGGAGCTCACCGCGCTCGCCGAGAAGATCAACAGCGTCTGCCCGGCGGCCATCCGCGAATCCAAGCTCTCGCCCGGGCAGTTCTGGTCGAAGTTCTCCGCCTACCGATAGTTCCTCTCCCCCTCCCCGCAAGGTGAACGGCGCGTCCCCGTCCAGGACGCGCCGTTCCGTGTCTAGCATTGGGCGGATGAAGCGCCGCATCGGGATCCTCACCGGAGGGGGCGACGTCCCCGGACTGAATCCCGTCATCAAGAGCGTCGTGTACCGCTCGACCGAGCTCGGATACGAAGTGCTCGGCATCCGGCGCGGGTGGCAGGGTCTGACCCACATGCGGGCGGGCCCCGAGCCCGATCCCGAATACGTCCGCCCGCTCGACCGCGCCAATACGCGCGCGATCGACCGCACCGGCGGCACCATCCTCCACACCTCGCGAACGAATCCGCGCAAGATGACCGAGGCGCGTCTGCCGCCGTTCCTCGACAAGGCCGAGCGCGCGCGCCTCGCCGCGGGCGAGGGCGTCTATGACCTGACGCCCATCGTGCTGCGCAACATCGCGTCGCTCGGTCTCGACTACCTCGTGACGATCGGGGGCGACGACACGCTGTCGTATTCAGAGGCCCTCGTGGGCGAGGGCATCCCGCTCATCGCGGTCCCGAAGACGATGGACAACGACGTCCAGGGCACGGAGTACTGCATCGGCTTCTCCACCGCGATCACGCGCGCGAAGGAGCTGATCGACCGGCAGCGCACCACGCTCGGCTCGCACGAGCGCATCGGGGTCTTCCGTATCTTCGGACGCGACGCCGGCTTCAGCGCGTTGCACGCCGCATACGTGACGTCGGCGCGCTGCCTCATCCCCGAGTCGCAGTTCGATCTCGACCGACTCGTCCAGATCCTCGTCGAGGACAAGCGCAACAACCCGTCGCGCTATTCGTTCGTCATCGCTGCGGAAGGTGCGGTGTGGAAGGGCGGCTCGATCCCGGAGTACGGCCCGGCGGACGCGTTCGGACACCGCCACAAGACGAACATCGCCGAGACGCTTGCCGACGAGATCCGCAAGCGCTCCGGCGAGGAGACGCTCGCGAGCGAGCTCACTTACGACCTGCGCAGCGGCGACCCCGACGCGCTCGATCAGACCGTCGCCATCACGTTCGCGAACATCGCGGTCGATCTCATCCGCGACGGCGCCTCGGGACGGATGGTCGCGATCCAGGGCGGCAACTTCGTGCACACGACGCTTCCCGATCCGCAGCTCGGGCCACGCCGAGTGGATGTCGCACACCAGTACAACGTCGAGCGCTTCCGCCCGCAGTACGCCGACCGCCTCGGCGCATCGATCTTCCTCTCCGCGCCGGCGGACTAGGTGCGCGCCGCCGCGGCGCTCGTGCTCATCGCTTTCGCGGCGCAGGGCTGCGCGCCGCCGCTCGCGACAGCGACGCCGGCACCCACGGTCGCGGCGGCCACGGTCGAACCCGTGCCCAGCGTGTCGCCAGCGACGCCCCAGCCGCCGCAGATACCCACGGCCACGCCGTTCGTCCCGTGCATCGCGCCCGAGAAGCTCGTGGCGGACATCTCAATGGCGAACCTCTGCATCGCGGGCGCGAACGTCTTCGTCGAAAGCTCGGTCGGGGGCGCCGAAGTGCACCTGCTCTATGACCAGGTCGCCCTGGACCTCGCCGCGGTGCAGCGCGAATTCGCGTGGACGCTGCGCGGGCAGCCCACGATCGACGTGTTCGCAACGACGACGAGCTACACGACCGGACTCGTCCACGTGTTCGGCTACTCCGGCGCCACGGCCGCCTTCGTGGCCGAGAACTCGGTCGCGTTCTTCGAGCCCGCTCTCCGCGCGATCCTGGTGAACTGGGAGGCGGTGCGGGAGCGCCGACCGGTCGCCGCGATCCGCCACGAGCTCACGCACTTCGTGACCCTCGAGGCGTGCGCGCCGCGCTGCGACCTGGTGCCGGCCTGGCTCAACGAAGGTCAGGCGCATCTCGCGGAGGTGACGATCCCAGGCGGCGAATGGCGTCTGGTGCGCGTGCGATACGAGGCCGCCTCGATGGTCGCCACGAACACGCTCCTGCCGCTCTCCGGGCTCGTCACCCAGCGCCAGTGGAACAACATCACGAGCTGGGGTGGCTACTACAAGTACCAGGAAGCCGCGCGCGCGATGGAGCTGCTGCGCGAGGACATCGGTGGCGCGCAGCCGATGGCACAGCTGTACGACCGCCTTCGCCGCGGCGAGGACGTCGCGCGTGCCTACGCGACGCTCACCGGCCGGAGCTTCGACTCATTCGTCGGCGGCCTCGCCGCCCGGTTCGCGGCCGCGGCGCCCGCCGGTCCCGCCATCGTGCTGACGCCGGCCCCGCAGGCCGACCACGGACTCGGGTATCTGCTCTACGGCTTCGCACCGGAGCAGAAGCTCACACTGCGCCTCGTCGGCCGACGGATCGAGGAGACGGAGGAGATCACGGTGTCACCGCAGGGCGCGCACTTCTCGGAGATCGCCGACCGCTACCCGCCGGGTCTCTACGTGTTGGCCGTGACAGTGGAGGATGTGGTGGTCGCCTCGACGAGGTTCGAGAAGCGCGGGGGCCGGCCGCTCAATCGCCTCGACTAGCGCTGGATATTTCGGTGAATGCTTGCCCTGGTGCCCTGTTTGACCACTCTGCGCTCCCGCTCCTCCTTGGCTCCCGCGTTTCTTTCCGGGCCGCCCACCCTGGGGGTCCTGCGCTTTCGGCAGGGCATCGGGTCGGCGATTCGGCGCCCGGCGATCTTTCTGCGTCGTCATGGGATCCTCCGTATCGAGCGGCGTGGTCTGCGCGCGGCCATCATCACGATACCGATGAGCACACCGAGGGCGACGAGCCCCGCGGTCACGAGGAAGTCGGAGCTGCCACCCGCGGCCGGCTGAGCCGAAGCGCTCGCCGCCGCGGATGGGCTCGCAGCGGCGACGGCGGATCGTGTCGCTGACGGCGTCGCGCTGACCGTCGGGGTCGGTGCGGCCGTCCGCGACCCGGTGGGGCTCGCGCTGGCTGGCGCCGTCGCGGTCGCGGCGGCTGTCGGCGTCGGACTCGCGGCCGTCGTCGGCGCCGGCGATGGCGAGGTCGTGCTGGTGCCCAGCGACGCGCAGGCGCGTGAATCGCTGACGCCGGGCGCCGAAGCGCAGACCGATCGCGCCGGCGTGACCCACGAGCTTCCGTCTGCGGCTGTCCGCGAGAGCGACACGAGGATGAACGGGTAGTGCGCGCCGCTCGGCGCGCCGCAGGTGCCCGACTCGAAGAGCAGATCCAGCGTGACCGTGTCGCCGTCGAGCGTCGCGTTCGGGCCGGTGCGGAAGCACCGGCCCCCCGTGTCGTTCCCGCGCGAGTAGAGCGCGAGGATGTCCTTGTCGAAGCTCATGAACATGTTCGAAGGAGCCGGGAACACATTCGCTTCGCCGAGGCTCGTGCGGAAGCTGTCGTACGCCGCCTGTGTCTGGAAGGCGCGCATCGTCGGTCGCTCGCCCAGCTCGGGGAGGTGACCGCGCAGCTGCAGCCGTGATGTGATCCCCGTCGCCGCGAGGGCCGGCGCCCCGAGCAGCGTGAGTCCAAGAAAGAGAGCGACCAATGCCGCGACGGACTTGCGCATCGCGCCAGACTCTAGACTCTGGCGCTCCGCGAGGGCATCTCGGAGGTCTAGCAAGATGGCAGACACCAAGACCATCCCGGCAACGGAGCAGTTCGAGAAGCTCGGCGCGTTCTACCTCGGCCGGCCGTACGACCCCGCCAAGAAGGCCGCACAGCCGGGGCTGATCCTGTACGACTCCAAGGATCTCGTGACCCACGCCGTCGTTGTCGGAATGACGGGCAGCGGCAAGACAGGGCTCTGCATCGATCTGATCGAGGAGGCCGCGCTTGACGGCGTGCCCGCGATCGCGATCGACCCAAAAGGCGATCTCACGAATCTGATGCTCACGTTCCCGGAGCTGCGGCCCGAGGACTTCCGGCCCTGGATCAACGAGGACGATGCACGGGCGAAGTCGCTCTCACCGGACGACTACGCGGCGCAGCAGGCGAAGCTCTGGAGAGACGGTCTCGCGTCCTGGGGCGAAGACGGCGAGCGCATCCGCCGCCTGAAGGACGCCGCAGATTTCGCGATCTACACACCGGGATCCAGCGCCGGCATTCCCATCTCGATCGTGGCGTCGTTCGCCGCACCGGCGCCTGCAGTGCGCGAGGACAGCGAGCTGCTGCGCGACCGGGTCACGACGACCGCCAGCAGCCTCCTCGGCCTGCTCGGCATCGCCGCCGATCCGATCCAGAGCCGCGAGCACATCCTTCTCGCGAATCTGTTCACGCAGGCGTGGAGCGCGGGACAAGGACTCGATCTCGCCGCGCTCATCGAGCAGATACAGAGACCGCCGATGACTCGCGTGGGTGCACTGGACCTCGAGTCCTTCTATCCGGCGAAGGACCGCGCGCAGCTCGCGGTCAAGATGAACAACCTCCTCGCGTCGCCTGGCTTCAACGCCTGGCTTGAAGGCGTGCCACTCGACGTCGGTCAGCTGCTGCGGTCGGAGAACGGCAAACCGCGCGTCGCGATCGTCTCCATCGCGCACCTGTCAGAGGCCGAGCGGATGTTCTTCGTCTCGCTGTTGCTCAACCAGGTCCTCGACTGGACACGGGCGCAGTCGGGGACGACGAGCCTGCGCGCCGTCCTCTACATGGACGAGATCTTCGGCTACTTCCCGCCGGTGGCCGAGCCGCCCTCGAAGCGGCCGCTCCTCACGCTGCTGAAGCAGGCTCGCGCGTACGGTCTCGGGATCGTGCTCGCGACGCAGAACCCCGTCGATCTCGACTACAAGGGCCTCGCGAACGCCGGCACCTGGTTCCTGGGCCGGCTGCAGACCGAGCGCGACAAGGCCCGCGTGCTCGAGGGTCTCGAGGGCGCCTCCGCGTCGGCGCACGCCGAGTTCGACAAGGGCAAGATCGACGCGCTGCTATCCGGGCTCTCGCAGCGCGTCTTCCTCATGAACGACGTGCACGAGGATGCGCCGGTCGTCTTCGAATCACGCTGGGCGATGAGCTACCTGCGCGGACCGCTCACGCGCGATCAGATCAAGAAGCTGATGGACGGCAAGCGTCCCGCGGTCGCCGCCGCGGCTCGTGCACCGACCGGAACGGCTGGGTCCAAGAGCGACGCGGTCGCGGAGACCGAGCAGAAGACACGCGAGCAGCGCGACGCGGCGGTCGAGAAGCTGCGCGCGCAGTACGCGCCGAAGCTGCACAAGCTCGAGGAGAGGGTGCGGAACGCGGAGCAGATCGTGCAGCGCGAGGAGGGCCAGGCCCGCGGCGCGCAGGTGCAGACCGTCATCTCGGCCGGCGCG
>DASYUC010000090.1:0-9642 GCA_036001645.1 Candidatus Limnocylindria bacterium | reverse complement strand
ATGTCGTGGCGGGTGGCCGGGATCTTCTTCGCCCTCGGCGTGTTCACGCGCATCCCGTTCCAGACCGAGTTCCTGTGGGCGCACGACTCCGTCCTCTACACGCGCGCGATCGAGCGCTTCGATCCACTCGACCAGCGACCGCAGGCACCGGGATACCTCTATTACGTCCTGCTGATCCGCGCGTCGAGCGCCGTCGTCGGTGACCCGAATCGCGCGATGACGCTCGTGAGCCTCGTGGCCGGCGCCGCGGCCGTCGCTCTGCTCTACCTCTTTGCGGCTCGCCTGTACGACGAGCGGACCGCCCGCGCGAGCGGCGCCTTCCTCCTCACCGCCGTGACGTTCTGGGCGTACGGTGGCGTCGCCTATCCCTACACGCTTCTGGCGGCGCTATCGATCGCCTGCGCGCTGCTCCTCTGGCTCGCGATGCGCGCCGAGACCGGCCGCGGACCGCGGCTCGCGATCGCGACAGCGGCCTATGGCCTCGCGATCGGATTCCGCACCGACCTCGCGGTGTTCCTCGCGCCGCTGTGGCTCATGGCGGCGTGGACGACACCGCCGCTGTGGGTGGTGATGAGCGCGACACTCGGCGCGCTCCTCGTGCTCGGGTGGTTCTTCGCGTCAGCCGCGCTCGACGGCGGCGTGAGCGCGATGCTCGAAGCGCTCCGCGTGCAGGGGAAGTTCGTCGAGGATCGCTACAGCGTGTTCGGGGACCTCGGTCTGCGCGCGCTCTACGGGAACGCCTACGAGCTCGCGCGCTACCTCGGCCGCGGCCTCTCCTTCCTCGCGCCGCTGCTCGCCGCGGTCCCGCTGTCGGCGGGAGCTCGCCGGATCGAGCTCAGCGACCGGAGGCGCATGGCGTTCGTGCTCCTCTGGACAGCGACGCCGCTCGCGATCTACGTGCCGATCCACGCCGGCGAATACGGCTACGTCTTCAGCATGCTGCCCGGGCTCTGCGTCATCGCCGCGCGCGGCGCCGTCGCGCTCGCGCGCGGCTCACGCATGCCACGCTCGCTCCCGTGGATCGTGACGACTGTCGCGCTCGCCAACGCCGCGGTGTTCCTCGTGAGCGACACGCCGCTCTCGGCTCGCGACGTCGCGCGTCGCGATCGCGGCGTCGGTGAGCGGATCGAGCGGTTGAACCAGCCGGACCTTGCCGGAGCGACGATCTTCGCGGCCTACGACGGACTCGTGGTCGAGCACTACTTCGACAGCGGCCTGCTCACGCCCGATCACGTGCTCGTCACGTACGATCCCGCACTTCCGCGGCGCGAGATCGTCTTCAGCACGCGTATCTGCAACGCCGGTGGGGACGTCTGTCGCGACCGCGCTGCGGTGATGGCCGTGTGGGACGACCTCATCCGCGTGAGCGGCACCGGCTGGGAGGTGATCACGATGCCGCACGGCGCGAAGCTCCGCGTCGCGCGGAACATGGATGGCGCGAAGCTGATCATCGACGGCCTGTCGGTGGAGATCGTGCGCTAAGAGCGATCGAGATCCACGAGCTCGACCGCGGTGCCGTGCGCGCCCACGGTGAGAGCCGCGATCACGATGCGCCAGACCGCGTCGCGCTCGCCTCGGTGCGCGAGCCACGACTGCGCGAGTGCCGCGAGCCTGGCGGCCTTTCGCGCATCGACGGCCTCCGCCGCGGCGACGAACGACCCCGCCCGGCGCGTCTTCACCTCGACGAAGGCGTAACCGCGATCGTCGCGGCAGATGAGGTCGATCTCTCCGAAACGTGTGCGGACGTTGCGGGCGACGACGCGCAGGCCGTGGCGCGCGAGCTCGTGCTCCGCAAGATGCTCGCCGGCGAGACCCAGGATGCGGCGCGGCTCCATGCCAAAGGCATCGACCGCGGCTTGCGTCAAGGCTGCGTCGCCGTGATCCGCAGCACCCGGTCCGCGGTGCCGTTGCTCGTCGTGACGTAGAGGGCGCCATCCGGGCCGAACACGACGCTGCGAAGGCGACCGTAAGTGTTGTCGAAGAGGATGTTGGTCTGACGGACCGTCCCCGCGAAGAGCTCGAAGCGCCGAAGATCCGTCTCTTTCAGCTGCGCGACGAAGAGCGAGCCGCTCCACGCGCCCCACTGCGGACCGACGACGAAGTCAGCACCCGACGGCGCGATCGTGACGTTACCGGATGACCACGCCGGGTCGATGTAGCCCGGGCGCCCGACCGGTCCGCGGAAGAGCGGATAACCGTAGTTCCCGCCCGCGACCAGGATGTTGATCTCGTCGTGCGTGTCGTCACCGTGTTCGGTCTCGTACGGAGTGCCCGTGCCCGGCTCGAACGCGAGACCCTGCGGATTGCGATTGCCCCAGGTGTAGATCGCGCTGCGCCCCGCGGATCCGGGGATGACCGGGTTGTCCGCCGGGATCGTGCCGTCGGTGTTGATGCGCAAGACTTTGCCGTTCAGCGAGTTCGGGTCTTGCCCGTTGCGCAGGTTTCCCGCATCGCCCATCGTGATCCAGAGCTTTCCGTCGGGTCCGAAGCGCAGCCGGCAACCGTTGTGATTCCCCGCGGCGGCCATGCCGCGGCGGATGACGAAGCCGTCGAACGCGATCTGGTTGCCGATGAGCTTGTAGCGCAGCACCTGGTTGCGGTACTGGCCCTCGTCGTCGCGCGACGAGCAGACGTAGATGAACGAGTTCGACGCGAACGCCGGATCGACGGCGATGCCCATGAGGCCGCCTTCGCCGTTCTGGCGCGTTCCGACGACGGGGTTGTTCGCGAGCTGCAGCGAACCCGGCACGCTGCTCTGGTAGACGAGAAGGTTGCCGACGCGCTCGCTCACGAGCATGCGTCCATCTGGCAGCAGGGCGACGTCCCACGGGAGCCGCAGGCCCGACTGCAGCGTGGTCACGCTCAGGCGCGGCGTCGCGCCGCCGGTGACGGTGACCGCGACGAAGACGCCTTCGTCTTCCATCCATACGGTGCCATCGATGACCGGTCGGAGCGCGAGCACGTACGTGCTCGGCGTCGTCGGCGCCTTCACCTTGAAGGTGAACGTGGCGTTCGCGCCCGGCGCGACGGTCGCCTCGTTCTGCGCCGCGGGCCGCGAGCCGCTGAGCCAGGCGACGCCGAGCGAGGCCCACGTGAGCTCGTCGTTCTTGATGCCGATGCGCGCTTCCTGTCCGAGAACGCCCTTGACCCACGGCCGGCCCCCGGTGTTGCGGAACGTGAGCGTGATCGGCTCGCTCGTCGCGCCCGGCGCGAGCTCCGCGACGCTGCTTTGCGTGATCCAGCGGCTGTGATAGCCGGCGTCGCTCACAACTCGCACGAACACGCCCTGATGCTCGAGCCAGGTCACGCCGTCCGCGACCGGGCGGAGCGGCAGCTGATAGACGCCGGGTCGTGCCGGCGCCTTGATCGTGAACGTGAAGGTGCCGATCGCGTTCGGAGCGACAGTCGTCTCCGTCGTGGTCGCGGTGCGGTTCGCGTTGATCCAGCCGACCGCCATCTCGCTGAACGCCAGCGAATCGTTGACGACCCCGAGATTGACCTGCCGGCCGGGGACGCCCCGCTGCCAGGTGGTGGTGCCGGTGTTGCGGAAACGGATCGAGTAACTGACGGTCATCCCCGGCGCGAGCGCGGGCCAGGAATCCTGACCGACCCAGGCGCTGTGGAATCCGGTGTCGTCGACGGCGGCCGCGGGCGACGCCGCAGCAAGCGTCGCGACCACGATGACGAGCGCCCCCAGCGTCGATCGCACCATCAGGGGGAACGAGAAGACCGGGACGGTGTTACTAATTCGGCCCAGAGGGCCGAATTAGCTGCACACGCTGAGCGAAGCGAGGCAGTGTGCAGACACTGGATCGGCCGGCACGCATACCGCCGTAGCCGTGTTTGCCTATGTCCCCAGGACTTGCTTAAGCCGCTTCGCGCAGAGCGGGCCGCAGCGAACGAACGAACCGCGCGATGTAGCCGTTGGTCCACGCCGGCGCTTCGAGCGGGAGCATGTGACCGACACCACGCGCGACATGGATCTCGGCGCGCTGATGGAAGTCGCGACAGCGCACCGCGTCGCCCGCGCAGATGACGCGGTCCTCGTTGCCCCAGAGCACGAGCGTCGGCACATCGCTCAGCTCCTTCAGCCGATCGCCGATCGCGAACGCGGTCTGTTCGCCGCCGGGTGTCAGGACCATCAGCGCGCGGCGCCAGAGCGAGGGTTGATTCGCCCACACGATGGCGCGTGACGAGAGCGCGCGTTCACGTGCCTTGTTCCCGTGTCGGATGAGCATGTCCACGAAGGTGTGGTCCTCGCGGCGAAGGCTCCCGATCAGGAACCGTCGCACGAAACCGCGCTGACCGGAGCGTCGCGGATAGAGAAGCGCGCGGCCGATGAGCGGCAGGCAGTACAGCTTGTAGATCCAGTGCAGCGAGCGGCCGAGCGCAGCGGGCGCGAGCAGCACGAGGCCCTCGACGAGCTCGGGCCGGCGCAAGGCAAGGTGCAGCGCCACGCCGCCGCCGAGGGAGTGGCCGACGACGAGCGCGCGCTCGATACCGAGCGTCTCCGCCACGTGCGCGACCTGATCGGCCAGCTGGGGGAAGCTCGCGTCGGCGGTCATCAGCGACGGCGGCAGGGCCATGCCCGGTAGGTCGATGACGTGGACCGTCGCCACCTGGCGTCGCAGCATGCGGATCTGCGGCGCGAGCGCGCGCGCGTCGGCGGAGAGGCCCGGGAGCACGATCGCGTGTGGGGCTCCACCGCTGCCCCAGGTCGTGACGCGGAGCCTGTAGCGATCGCGCCGCACCGCGCGGACTTCCATGCCTGCGCAAATGCACACACCGTGCCGAATTCCCGAGGCTCTGGTCAACCCGTGGTCAAGGGCGCAGGCGCCGATCCGGGCCAATAAAGGCGGGCTGTTTTGGACGAGCGACGCTGAACACCGCGCTACGGGCGGAGGCGGTACTCGAACGAGATCCAGGCGGGCTGCTTCTCGAAACCCATGGCTTCGTTGATGGCGAGCATCGGCCGGTTGCTCTGGTCGTTCCACGTCTTGATGTGATCGACGCCCAGCTCCTGCGCACGTCGGACGGTACGCAGCTTCAGCGCCATGGCGATGCCTTTCCCGCGCGCCTCGCGCCGCACGCCGGTGAATCCCTGCCAGATGAAGGCCTTGCCCTCAGAAGACTCCTGCATGTTCGACACACCGAGCCAGCGCCCATCCCGATCGATGGCGACGAAGAACGCGTCGGGAAGGAAGCCGGGTGCGTCCACCCAGTGCGCGCGCCATTCCTCGAACGTGATCGGCGTCGCGGCGTCGGTCGCCGGGACGTCGCGCCGGCAGACATCGATGAGCTCGAACGCTTTTTGCGGCGTCTCCGGGTCGCGCGCGAGCTCGTCGGCGTAGGTGCTGATCCGGATGCCCTCCTTCGCGACCCGCTCGTCGGCACCGGCGAACTTCGCGACGTCGAAACCGGCAACGGTCAGGCGCGACTCCCAGTCGCGCTTCAGCTCTTTCCAGCCCCGTTTCTGGAGGAAGCTCATGCCGTCCGTCAGCGACTCCTTCGTCGCCCCGCGCGCGACGCGGCCACTCCGCGCGCGCAGGGCGGCGATCACGGCGTCGTGCAGGGCCGAGCCGTGGCCCTGCCGGCGCCGCTCCGGCACGACCCACAGGTCGAAGTGGTAGCTGTCGGGATCGAATCGCGACGGTCGATGGCCGCCCTCAGCCGCTCCGACGATCGCGCCATCCTCCTCGGCGACGAGCCGGATCTTGAAGAACCGGGACGTGTCGAAATTCTCGTCGTAGTGGCGCATCTCTTCGACCGACCACGGGTAATCCGGGAACGTGCGATTGGACGCGTCGACAAGCGCGGCGTAGTCCGCGGTCGCGAACGGGCGGATGCGCGCGGTCTGGGTGCTCATGCGTCGGCCAGCGCGAGCTCGAGCTGATTCTCGACCGCGCGGAGCAGCCTCACCGTACCGAAGTCATGACGATGCAGCGGCGTGAGGCCGCGTGCCCGGAGCGCCGCGCGATGGTCGATCGTCGGATAGCCGCAGTTGTGCTCCCAGCCGTAGCCCGGGTACTTGCCCGCGAGGCTCGTCATGAGACGATCGCGCGTCACCTTGGCAACGATGGACGCGGCCGCGATCGCGAAGCTCTTCGTGTCGCCTCGCACGATCTCGCTGTGCCGGCCCGGCGCGAAGGCCGGGTCGAGGATGCGCCGACCGTCGACGAGCACCCAGTCGTACTCACCGATCTGCCGCAGCGCGCGCGTCATCGCGACGTGACTCGCGTGGTAGATGTTCAGCTTGTGGATCTCCGCCACCGAGGCGGCGCCGATGCCGACCCGCACGACGCGCGATCGGATGAGCTCGAAGAGATCCTCACGCTGCGCGCGCGTCAGCACCTTGGAGTCCTTCACGCGGCGGATGAGCTTGGTGTCGGGTGTGACGAGACACGCTGCGGCGACGACCGGTCCCGCGAGCGCGGCCATCCCGACCTCGTCGACGCCGACGACGCGCAGGAGACCTTTGGACCAGAGCTCTTTCTCGAAGCGGAGCGTCGGCACGCTCCTAGGCTAACCGCGGATCGTCGTTAGCGGCGCTTCTCGCGGATGGTCGCGGCCTTGCCGACCCGATCGCGGAGGAAGTAGAGGGCCGCGCGGCGCGCGTGTCCGTGGCGCAGAAGCTCGATCTTCTCGACGCGTGGTGAGTGGACGAGGAAGGTGCGCTCGACTCCGACGCCGCTGGCGATCCGGCGGACCGTGATCTGGTGGTCGAGGCCGCCGTTACGAACGCGAAGGACGGTGCCTTCGAACTTCTGAAGGCGTTCGCGGTTCCCTTCGACGACCCGGACGCTGACGGCCACGGTGTCACCAGGCCGGACCTCAGGGACCTCGGCCTTTTGCTGCTCGGAGGCAAGCGTCTTCAAGACGTCGTTCATTGGCATGGTGATGGCACTCACGGAGTCAGCCAACTCTAACAGAAAGCTAGCGTTTCGCCTTCTTCAGTCGGTCGAGGATCGTCACGTGCGACACGCCAAAGTGTGACGCGAGCTGTCGCACGGTGAGCCCGGTCGCCCGCAGACGCGTGACCTCGCTCACGGTCGGGCCGCGCTCCGCGCTGCGCGCAGCGCGAAGGCGGACGCCGGCCGCGCGCAGCCGAACGCGCACCGTTGCCGGCGAGATGCCGAACCGCGCGGCGATGCGATACGAGCCGACACCCGACCGGTAAGCCTCGACGAGGTCGGCGTCGTTCACGCTCGTCTTGCGGACCGCTGCGCGCGGAAGCCGCGCTCGCTCGGCCGGCGTCAGCTTCGCGCGTTCGAGCAGCTCCGGACGCCGCTCTGCGGTGCGACGGATCGATTCGGCCCGCCGCCACTTCGCGATCGTGGCGTGATCCCCGGAAACGAGGACCGACGGTACCTTCCGGCCTTCGAACTCCGGTGGACGTGTGTATTGCGGCCCCTCGAGCAGTCCGTCGGTGTGCGATTCGTGCTCGAGCGACATGGCGTCGATGACGTCCGGCACGAGGCGCGTCACGGCGTCGATGACGACCATCGCGGCGAGCTCGCCACCGGTGAGCACGTAGTCGCCGATCGAGAGCTCTTCATCGACGTCGGACTCCACGACGCGCTCGTCCACGCCTTCGTAGTGACCGCAGACGAGCACCAGGTGCCGCGCCGCCGCCAAGCGACGCGCCGCAGCCTGATCGAAGAGGCGTCCCTGCGCGGACAGGAGCACGACGTGTCCAGCGCTCCCGCGCGCGGCGCGGATCGCGCGCGTCAGAGGCTCGGGCTTCAGCACCATGCCCGCCCCGCCGCCGTACGGCGCGTCGTCAGCGACGTGATGTTTGTCGGTCGCGTGCGAGCGAATGTCGTGGACCTCCAGCTCGAGCCGCCCCGCCTGCCGCGCGCGGGCGACGATGCTCTCGGCGAAAGGGCTGTCGAACATGCGCGGGAAGAGCGTCAGGACGTCGATCCGAAGAGACGCGCTCACCCGGCCTCCTCCTGCGGGATCGCGACGATGCGCCCGGCGTCGGCGTCCACGACCTTCACGACCGACTCGAGCATCGGAAGGAGGCGCTCACGTCCTGCCTCGTCGGCGACAACGAGGACATCGTTCTCGCCGGCGCGCAGGAGATCGCGCACGATCCCGAGCGGTGCGCCATCGGGTGTCTCCACCCGCGCACCGAGGAGATCGGCCCACAGGAACGCACCCGCGGTGGCGCGTCGCGATTCGGTCCGCGGCACGCGCAGGAATCGCCGGCGCAGCGACTCCGCCGCCGCGCGAGTGGCGTAGCCCTCGAAGTGCACGATCGGCTTCGCGGCTTCACCACGGATGGCCGTGACGGTGAGCGGGCCGACGTCGTCACATTGAAGGACGGCCCCGGCACGGAAGCGGTCGGCGACATCGGTGCGAGGATCGATCCGGACCTCGCCGCGAACGCCGTGCGGGCCGAGGATGAACCCGACGACGAGGTCGTCGTCGCTAATCGATCTCGAGGTTGACCTTGGTCCCATCGCGCGTCGCCATCACTTTCAGCAGCGCGCGGATGGCCTTGGCGATGCGCCCGCCGCGGCCGATGACCTTCCCGACATCCGCTTCGCCGACCTGAAGGTGGAGCTTGATGAAGTCGCCGTCGAGCTCCTCGGTGACGACGACCGCAGTCGGATCCTCGACCAGCTGCTTCGCGACGTGCTCGAGGAGCGTGCGCATGCGTGACGCCTCGGGCGCTACGGGATCGCTCAACGGACGGTCGGCGGGACCTCGCTGTCAGACAGGCCGCTCCGCACGAGGAGCGAGCGGGCCGTCGCCGTGGGGCGCGCGCCGTTCTTGATCCAGTGTCGGGCTCGCTCGGGGTCTATCACGAGGTTGTCGGAGTCGCGCAGCGGGTCGTAGTGACCGATGGACTCGATGAACTTCCCGTTACGCGGAGCGCGAGAGTCGGCGATCACGACCCGATAGGTCGGCGCTTTGGTCTTGCCGACGCGGCGCAAGCGAATGTGCACAGCCAATCTGTCGAATGTCCTCCTGAAAAGTGGGCGAGTGGAGCGCGTGCGAAGGTCCAGTGTACGGGGAAGACCGCTGTTCGGTCTAGCGACCGCCCTGAGCCTGTCGCAACGTCCGCAGGTAGCGCACGGCGGCGGCGTTCACCATGACCGCTTCGCCCGCCCGCTCGAATCGTACGAAGCCACCGGCCGCGAGCTTCTCCGCGACGCTCGCGAGCGACTCCTCGACGATGATCACGTCGTCTTTCGCGAAGAAGATGCTCGTTTCTTCTGCCACAGGACCAGATTAACGCCCCGGCATCCCGGGGATCTTCGGTAGGCGCCCGCCCTTCGCGAGCGAGCCCATCTGCTTCATGACCTTCTGCATCTCGGCGAACTGCTTCAACAGCTGGTTCACATCCGACACCTTCGTCCCCGACCCCGCGGCGATGCGCTTGCGACGCGACCCGTTGATCAGCATCGGCTCGGCACGCTCCGCCTTCGTCATCGACGAGATGATCGCTTCGATGCGCTTCAGCTCGCGCTCGGCCTCGGGGCCCTCGGGCAGCTGCTTCGCGAGACCTCCCATCCCGGGGATCATCTTCAGCAGATCCCCGAGCGGGCCCATCTTCTTCAGCTGCTGGAGCTGTGCGTAGAAGTCCTCGAACGTGAAGCGCGCCTCCATGATCTTCTTCGCCTGCTCCTCGGC
>DASYUC010000089.1:0-48058 GCA_036001645.1 Candidatus Limnocylindria bacterium | reverse complement strand
ACGGTCCAGCCGCTGCCAACGCGTAACACGACGACGCCGAGATACAGAGACAAGTACACGACGGGGATCGCGAATGCGAACGCATGGAGCTGAAGGGGGCGCGCGTCCGACGGACGGAGGCGCCACAGCAGCAGGTCGCCGATCGCGCCTGCGGCGACGGCGACGAGCGAGAACGTCAGCTGGACGTCGAACGGCGCATGACCGCGCATCAGGATCATCGCGACGCCGTTCAACCCGAGCAGCGCGGTCAGCGAACCGACGGGCAGCGTGCCGCGACGAAGTGCGACGAGCGCCAGCCCGACGACGAACGCGCTGAAGAGATACATCCCGAGCAGCGACCGCACCAGCGTGGCCTCGCTCGGCTTTGCGCCGGTCCCGATGACCGCCGAGTACGGACCGGCGAAGAGCGAGAAGAACGTGAACACCGACAACAGTGCGGTCAGCGAGAGCACCGCCGGCAGCTGCGCCGTTATTCCCCCCGTCGCGGCCCGACGCCATGCCGCGAGCAGCGGACCGCTGACGATCAGCGCGATACCGAGACCCAGGACGAGATGGCTCGGGCTCAGCAGCGCATCGGTGCTCAGCTCGATCCCGAAGAGGGTGTGCCAGACCATGTCGAACACGCCACCAAGGCCGAATACGAAGACGCCGGCGACCGCGGCTTCGTAGCCGGCCGGGATCGCGGCGCGCCAGGTCGCCGCCTGCGGACGGGCGCGCGCGATCGCCCCAAGGATCACGGCCGCCGCCGCGGCATAGCCCGAGTAGAACGCGGCATGCCAGACCGTCCAGAACGAATCGGGAAGACCGTAGCCGTGTGCCCAGCCGTCCCAGTAAAGGCCGCCGAGCAGCCACGCGCTCGCGGCGATCACCAGCCAGTCGAAGGGGACCCCGAGCGCCTGAGCGCGCGGCACGGCCACGGGCCGCGCCGCGTTGACGGTCGCCATCACACCTATATACGCGGCGCGGCGAGCCGGCGTTGCGCCTCGAGCCAGCGCTCCGCATCTCGCGATGATCGGAAGCGGTGAAGGTGGAGGTGCGCGTACTCAGGACGAGCGAGGAGCTCTGGGAGGATGCGGCTCCGCCGCCGGTAGCCCTTGAGCGCCCAGACGTAGAGCGAGTCCGCTGAGAAGAAGGAGCCGCGGATCGTCTCGCGGTTCCCGGTGCCAGGCCAGATCTCTTCGCCACTCTTGATCCGCGCGAGATTACGGCGGGTCAGCCGGGCGAAGACCTGCCACAAGGGGTAGTCGAGCCACACGACCGTGTCGGCGCGGCTCCACACGATCTCCCGCGCGCCCCGTCCGCCGTAGTTGCCATCGACCACCCAGCTGTCTCGGCTGGTCGCGGCGTCGATCCTCGCGTGGAATCTGTCGACCGGCGCCATCGTCCAGTTCGCCTCCCAGTTGAGCGCATCGAGCTCGACGAAGTCGACGCCGAGGATCGTTGCGAGGCTGCGCGCGAACGTCGTCTTTCCGCTTCCCGTCGACCCCACGACCGAAACGCGTCTCACGGAGCGCGACGATATCCTCGGTCGCACCTCCGTGAAGCTCCACGAGTACCAGGCGAAGCAGCTGCTCGCGCGCGCCGGCATCCCCATTCCCGAAGGTCGTCTCGCGACGACACATGAGGAGGCGGAGGCTGCGGCGCGGGCCCTCGGCGGCACCGTCGTCGTGAAAGCGCAGGTGCACGCCGGCGGACGTGGGAAGGCGGGCGGCATCAAGGTCGCGAAGACTCCGGCCGAGGCGCGCGAGCATGCCTCGACGATCCTGCACATGCAGATAAAAGGACTGCGCGTCCGCAAGGTGCTGGTGGAGCGCGGCGCCACGGTCGCGAGCGAGCTATACCTCGGCATCACCCTGGACCGCGATCGACGCCGCCCGGTCGTGATGCTTTCGACCGTGGGCGGGATGGACATCGAAGAGGTCGCCGAGAAAGATCCCGAGAAGATCGCGCGCGGTTGGCCCGATCCGCTGGTCGGCCTCCTTCCCTATCAGGCGCGCGCGCTCTGCTTCGACGCGGGCGTGCCCGCGGCGCAGCGGAGCGCGGTCGCGGACATCGCCGGCCGGCTGTACGGCGTGTATGCGCGCACCGACGCGATGCTCGTCGAGATCAACCCGCTGTTCATCCAGACCGACGGGTCCGTGCTCGCGGGCGATGCCAAGCTCGACATGGACGACAACGCGCTGTTCCGTCAGAGCGAGCTTCGTGATTGGAAGGAGATCTCTCCCGACGAGGAGGTCGAGGAGCGCGCTCGCGCGCTCGGCTTCAGCTATGTCCAGCTCGACGGCGACGTGGGGATCATCGGCAACGGCGCCGGTCTGGTCATGGCGACGCTCGACGCGGTCCGAAACGCCGGCGGGCACGCCGCGAACTTCCTCGATGTCGGCGGCGGAGCGAAGGAATCCGTGGTGCGTTCCGCACTGGAGATCGTGCTCGCGAACCCGAAGGTGAAGAGCGTCCTGATCAACATCTTCGGCGGCATCACGCGCGGCGACGAGGTGGCGAAGGGGATCCTCTCGGTGATCACGACGCATCCGCCGAGCGTGCCATTCGTCATCCGGCTCTCCGGCACGGAGGCCGAAGCGGGGCGGAAGCTGCTCGAAGGGGCGAAGCTCGTCTCCAAGGCGACGATGGACGACGCCGCACGGGAGGCCGTCGTGCTGGCGGAAAGCGCATGAACGGGGTTGCAGGGGCGGAGCCCCTGCGAGGAATGGGTGTTGTGCTCATGGCGGCGAAGCCGACATGAGCGTGCTGCTCGGCCGCGACACGCGCGTCCTCGTCCAGGGCATGGGGCGCGAGGGCACGTTCCACGCGACTCGGATGCGCGAGTACGGCACGAAGGTCGTCGGCGGGGTCGTGCCCGGCGCTGGCGGTACGACCCGCGAGGGCTTCCCGATCTTCGACACGGTCTCGCGCGCGACGACGGAGACGGGCGCGACCGCCTCGATCATCTTCGTGCCCGCGTCGGGCGCGATGGACGCAATGCTCGAAGCGCTCGACGCCGAGCTCGATCTCGTGATCGCGATCACCGAGGGCACGCCGGTGCAGGACATGCTCAAAGTCGCGTCGGTCCTCGATCGCTCCACGACGACGCTCATCGGCCCGAACTGCCCCGGCGCGATCACGCCCGGCGAATGCAAGATCGGGATCATGCCGGCGGAGAACTTCAAACCGGGACCCGTCGGCTTCGTCTCGCGCAGTGGCACGCTGACCTACGAGATCGCCGACCTTCTGAGCCGCGCGGGGCTCGGTCAGTCGACGTGCCTCGGCATCGGCGGCGATCCGGTCATCGGGCTGCCGACGCCGGCGGCGGTGCGGCTCCTCAACGAGGATCCGGCGACGGACGTGATCGTGATCGTCGGCGAGATCGGCGGGAGCGCCGAGGAGAGCGCCGCGGAATACATGCGCGCGAACGGCAAGAAGCCCGCGGTGGCATTCATCGCCGGGCGCTCCGCGCCGCCGGGAAAACGGATGGGCCACGCCGGCGCGATCGTTTCCGGCAATCAGGGCACGGCGGAGTCGAAGGTGAAGGCGTTCGAGGATGCCGGCATCCCTGTGGCGAACGCGCCGAGCGAGATCCCGCGGCTCGTCAAGGAGGCGCTCCGAAGCTAAGCGAGCCTGTGGCGCACCAGCCCAATGAGCTCCCGCGGCTGCGAGATGCGCTGCAGCTCATCCGCAGCCAGCGTGTGGCCGAGCTCGTCCTGCACGTACATCACGACGTCGACCTGAGCGAGCGAGTCCCAGCGATCGTCTCCGGTGAGGTCGGTGTCGGGCGTGAGGTCGGGCCAGGCGAGGCGGTCCCGCAGACCTCGCACGAACTCCTCCTCGTTCAGCGGTCGGGACTCCAGCGGATGAGATTCGCGCCCCACGAGTAACCGACGCCGAAGCCGAGGGTCAGGAGAAGATCGTCGCGCTTGACCTGCCCCTCCTTGACGAGGTGCTGCAGCACGATCGGGATCGTCGAGGACACGGTGTTGCCGCAGTGCTCGAGATGCACCGCGAACTTCTCGTCGGGGATCCCGATCTTCTTCTGCAGGTAGCGAAGCATGTACTCGTTCGCCTGATGCATGATCACCCACCGGACGTCGTTCAGCGTGACCTCGGCGCGCGCGAGGATCTCCTTGAAGACCGCGGGGATGCGCCGGATCGTGAACTCGAGGATCGCCGGGCCGTTCATGTAGAGGTTCGCTTCCGTGCGCACGTTGCCGCTGTTGTCGGTCGTCTCGACGAGCGGCTCGGTGCCCAGCGGCTGACGCATCCCGCCACGCTTCACGATGAGGTTGTTGGCGCCCTTCCCATCGGTGCCGAGCACGAAGGGTCCGAGCGTCGGACCCTCACGCTCCGCCGCGGTGACGAGGACCGCGCTGGCGGCATCGCCGAAGAGCGTGCGCACGCTCTTGTCCATCGGATGGATGAATCGCGAGTACGTCTCGGCCATGACGAGCAGGGCGGTGGACGCGGCGCCGGTCTCGATGAGTCCGCGGATCATCGCGAGACCGTACGGAAAGGCGGAGCAGCCGAGGTTGTAGTCGAACGCGGCGGTCGTCGTCGGCAGGCCCAGCCGCTCCTGAAGGACGCAGGCGGTCGTGGGCAGGAAGTAATCGGGACTCTGCGTGCAGTAGACGAGCAGATCGACCGTCGATCGATCGAGCCCCGTCCGCGCGATGAGCTTCTCCGCCGCGGCGGCGCCGAGGTCCGATGCGAACTCATCCGGCGCGACGATCCGGCGCTCTCGGATGCCGGTCTTGTCGAAGATCTTCTCGGCCGTCCAGTCGGGATAGAGCTTCGCAAGCTCGTCGTTCGTCAGTCGGCGCTCGGGGAGATGGTGCTCGAGCGCCTGTATTGCAGCGACGCGCACGGGCGGAGTCTAGGACCGTCCGTCGCGGTCGCCGATGCCTCGCTCGACCGCTTGTTCGTACAGGTCACGAAGCCGCGCCGGTCGCCGGCCGCCGCTCGTCGCGTGCGCGAAGAGCTCCTCGATGAACGTCCGCGTGCCTTTGCCCGGGTGCGCCTCGGCGCGCGCGTCGACATCGACCGCCGAAGCGAGGCGCCGGTGCGCCTCGGCGAACGCCTCATCGGGGACATTGAGCGCGACGCGCACCGGATGGACGTTGACGATCTTCAGCCCCGGTCCGTCGAACGCCGCACGCAGCGCGCCCATCTCCCACGGCAGGCTCGCGCCAGAGTGCACATCGTCCTCCCAGAACACCGGAAGCCGCACCGTGCCCGCAACGGTGCGCAGCGGCGCGAGCATCGGCTGAAGGAACGCGAAGAGGTTCGAGTCGTAGTGGAATCCCCTCTCGGCCATCCTCCGCAGCATCCGCGTGTCGTCGTAGAAACAATGCGAGCGGAACGAGACCGCGTCGGGCCAGAACGCTCGCGTGGTCGCGATGACCTCATCGACGGTCGCGCCGTGCGTGCTGCCCGGCAGGAAGTTCGGATGGAGCCCCACATCCGCGGTGCTCTCGTCCATCAGCCGCTGCACGAGGTACTCCGACCGATGCGTGAGGAACGGCACCAGGGGCACGCCGTGCTGGTCCGCGAGCTCGAACAGGTCGCGGATCGCCCAGTCGGGCGACCACTCGATGTCGGTGGTGAAGCAGAGCGGCGAGGTCTCGAGCGTGTACGCACGCACCGCGGCGAGAGGCGTCGGCTGGAACACGCGCGAATCCTACGGGTACAGTGCGCAGGGTGAGGCTGAGCGACGCCGCTGCGCGCGCGCCGCTTCGCTCCGTGCGCGACGCCGACTTCGACGACCTCGCGCTCCTCGGAACGGGCGCCGGTCGCGTGCTCGTCTATGCCGGCGACGCGCGATCGCTCGAGCGTCTTGCGAAGACCGGCGCCGCGGCCGCCATCGTCACCACCGCGGAGCTCGCCGGCGCGGTGCCGTCGTCGCTCGGCCTCGCGGTCGCCGACCATCCCGAGGCCGCGTTCTACGACCTGCACCGCTGGCTGCACGCCTCCAGCGACTTCTACTGGCGCGACGCCCCGACGACCATCGATGCGAGCGCGCGCGTGCACGAGCGCGCGTACGTCGCGCCGCGCAACGTGCGCATCGCCGCGCGCGTCGTGGTGGAGCCCAACGCGACGATCCTCGAGCGCGTCGCGATCGGCGAGGACACGATCGTGCGCGCGGGCGCGGTGCTCGGGTCCGAGGGCTTCGAGTTCAAAGGACCGGCGATGCGCCAGGGACGCGCCGCGCGTGCGGAGTGGGACTACGGCACGACCAACGTGGCGGTCCCGCACGCCGGCTCGGTCGAGATCGGCGCGCGCGTCGAGATCCAGGCGAACTCGACCGTCGACCGCAGCCTGTTCCGACTGCCGACGCGCATCGGCGACGACACGAAGATCGACAACCTCGTGCACGTCGCGCACTCGGTCCGCATCGGGGCGCGCTGCCTCATCGCGGCGGGTGCGACGCTCGCCGGCAGCGTCGTCGTCGGCGACGAGGTCTGGATCGGGCCACACGCGGTGATCTCGAGCGGCGTACGGCTCGGCGACCGAGCGGCGATCGTGATCGGTTCGACCATCACCAAGGACGTCGCGCCGGGCGAGCGCGTGGCCAGCGACCTGCGCGTGTACCGCTTACCCTGAAGCGCACCCAGACCCTTCGCGGGAGGTCTCCCTGAGCCATACGGTCGTGCTCGGCGGCGGCATCTGCGGGCTCGCCGCCGGCTTCACGCTGGCCGAGCACGGTGAACGAGTCACGCTCATCGAGGCGCAGGACTTCCTCGGCGGTCTGGCGACGACGCTGCGCGGCTCGACGGGCGCGGGATTCGACTTCGGACCGCACGCGTATCACGCGCGCAATCAGCGCGTGCTCGACATGTTCAAAGAGATCGCCTCGGACGGCTTCCCGGCCCAGGCGAAGAACGTGCGCATCAAGTTCCGCGGCAAGTACTACAAGTACCCGCTCGAGGCGATGGATATCGCGCGCAGCATGTCGCCGTTCCTCGCGGCGCGTGCCTTCTTCGACTACTTCGTCGAGGTCGTGCGCAAGCGCGTGCGGCCGCGGAAGATCGTGTCGGCCGAGGACTGGGTCACGCAGGGCATGGGCAAGACGCTCTACGGGATGTTCTTCGGTCCGTACACGAAGAAGGTCTGGGGGATGCCGCCCTCGCAGCTCGCCGCGTCCTTCGCACAGCACCGCATCCCGCAGATCAATCTCTGGAAGGTCGCGGTGAGCTCGTTCCGCAAGGGCCTCGACAAGATCACGGAGGGCGAGCACAAATACGCACCGCTCGTCGTCCAGCTCTACTACCCGCCCAAGGGCGCGGGGCTCATCTCGCGCCGGATGGCCGACCGCATCCTCGCGGCGTCGCCGAACAACCGGGTCGTGACCCGCGCGCTCGTCACCGGCCTCGAGGTCACCGGCGAGCGCGTCACCGCGATCCGCTACCGGAAGGTCGCCTCGACCGCGCGGGACGGACAGCTGTGCCTCATCGCTTCCGGGACCGAGCCGGGGTTGAACGCGTACCGCTTCGAAGGTCCGGAGGAGCGCATCGAGTGCGACCGCGTCGTGAACACGCTGCCGCTCCCGTCGCTCTTCACGCTGCTCGGGGATGGTGTATCGCCCGCCGCGCGCGCGGCGGCGCGGCAGCTGCGCTTCCGGGCGCTCACCATCGTCGGGCTGCGCTTCCGGAAGCCGAAGGTGCTCCCGGCGCAGTCCGTCTACTACCAGGACAAGACCTTCAACCGCGTCTCGGAGACGCGGAACTACGGCGGCACCGAGATCTGCCCACCGGACGAGACGGTCGTGCTCTGCGACATCACCTGCGCGACGGGCGACGCGATCTGGACAGCCTCGGCCGAAGAGCTCGGACGACGCTGCGCGCAGGAGCTTGCGGCGGAGGGCTTCTGCCGCGAAGAGGACGTGGCCGAATGCGTCGTGCTGCGCGCGACGGCCGGCTACCCGGTCTACATGGTCGGATTCGAGGACGCGATGCAGACGCTGATGGACGAGCTGCTGCGCTTCGACGATCTGGTGACCGGGGGCCGGCAGGGCCTCTACAAGTACGTCGACATGGACATCGCCTCCGAGATGGGCATCACGATGGCCGAGCACCTGCTGTCCGGGCGGTCAAAGCGCGAGGCGATCGGCGCCGTCCCGTACGAGGAGCGCCTCTTCGCATAGCGGCGCGACGGTCAAGCCGTCACAAAACGGTCGCACTACACGTTCTGGCGCTTAGTGAGGCTCCTCACCTTTTTCCTGACGCTCGTGCTGTCGCTCACACTCGTCCCGGCGGCGCAGCCGGGCGGTGGCGGCGCCGCGGCGCAGACCCTCGCCAACGGCTTCACGCTCGTCGGCGACTTCCGCGGCAACGGGACGGCGCAGATCGCTTCCATCTACGACCCGAACGACGACTTCGGCCTCCGGATCGTCGTGCTCGACCGCGGCGTGGACGGCAAGTTCACCCACACCGAGTGGTTCCTGGAGAGCGCGAACCACTTCGACCTCTCGCGCATGAAGCCGGTCGCCGTCGACCTGAACGCCGACAAGAAGACGGACATCGCCGTCCTCTACAACGACGGCGGACTGACCGTCCACATCGTCGTGTGGCTCTCTACCGGCAGCACCTTCGCCTACACCGGCAACGCCGGGTGGTGGCGGCACACGAACTTCGACTGGAACCGCGCGCAGGGAATGCTCGCGGGTGTCTGGGACGGCACGCCGAAGACCGGACTCCTCATCCCCTATCAGCTCGACAACTTCCAGCTGAAGTTCCTGTACCTCATCGCGACCGGGTCGGGCCTCTTCTACGCCGGCGACGGCGGCGCGTACGACTCGGGTCCCGGTCAGATCGATTCGACGAAGGCGCGCTTCCTCACCGGCCACTTCACGCGCACCGACGGCGTCGACCAGGTCGCGATGATCTACCAGTACCCGAACTTCCAGATCCGCGTCCACGTCTTCGATCCGTCGCCGCGCGGGGTGCAGCCGATCGGCGGATGGTCCGGCATGTGGACCTCGCCGGACGGGTTCTTCGACATGACGAAGGCGAAGTGGGCGGCCGCGGACGTCGACGGCGACGGCAAGACCGACATCCTCACGATGTACTCGTACGGCGACGGAAGCACGCGCGTCCACCTGCTGTCGGCCGCGTCGCGATTCGCGCTGCGCGACGTCAGCGGCATCGCGACCTTCGGACCGGGCCTTCTCGCGTGGAGCGCGAGCGGGCTGGTCGCGGGCGACTGGAACAAGGATGGCAAGGCGGACGGCGCGACGATCTCGGCGCTCGGCGATGGCACGACGCACGTCGGCGCGCTCAGCAACACCGGCACAGCGGCGTTCACCTTCCAGCCGGACATGTGGATCACCCCGCCCGGCGAGGTGCAGAAGCTCGCGTGCGTCGCGTGCTGGCCCCTGAACGGGATGCCGGTGCGGATCGGTGGACCGAGCCCGGCCCGCCGGCCGCTCGCGGTGAAGATCGACAACGCGCCGACCGCGCGGCCCCACTACGGCATCAGCCAGGCCGACATGGTCATGGAGCTTCTCGTCGAGGGGTTCATCACACGCCTCGCGGCGTATTTCCACTCGCAGGATCCGGACACGATCGGCGCCGTGCGCAGCGTGCGCTTCTCCGACCGCTATACGACGCCGATGGTGCGCGGCTCCCTCATCTTCTCCGGCGCGTCGCAGCTCATGGAGGGTCTGGTCCGCGAGGACATCGAGCGCGGCGCCTACGTCGGCGTCTCGCCGCAGCTGGGACAGGGCAGCACCTTCTACCGCACGAACGTCGACGGCCGCATCATCCCGCACAACCTGTTCACCTCGTCGCAGGCGCTGCGCGACGCGACGAACTCGGTCGGCGGCGGCGGCCCGGTGGACGTGCCGCGCTGGGACTTCCTCGCCACCGCCGAGCACGCCGCGACCACCGGCGGCTTCATCGGCAGCATCCCCGCGAACCGGCTGCTGATCCCGTACCGTCTCGACGCGCGCGTGCGCTACGAGTACGACCCGGGCTCGCGGACCTACACGCGGCTGCAGAGCGCGAGCAACGCCCTGAACTACCAGCGCGAGATCGACGGGATGAACGGCCAGGCGATCGCGGCGCGCAACATCGTGATCATCAACACCGACATCTGGGCGACCGACGTCAGGGACGATGCGGGTGGTGCGGCGAGCCTGGACATGCGCCTGACCGGCGTCGGCAAGGCGAGCGTCTTCCGCGACGGCCTGCGACAGGACGGCACGTGGTCGCGCGCCTCGTACACCGACCCATTCGTGTTCACGAACTTCTACAACCAGAAGATCTACCTCTCGCCAGGGCAGACCTGGATCCACATCCTTCCTGTCGACTGGGACGTGCCCTCCAGCTAGCGGCATGACAGAACGACGCCAGCGGCGAGGATGGATGTCGCGCCGACTCCTTGAGCGAGCGTCTGCGCCCAGCCGGCCCGAACGGCGCACGCGCGGTGAGCGGCGGGCCGGCGTAGCCAGCAGCGAGCGAGAGGAGTCGGCGCGACGTCATTCCTCGGCGGTTGCGTTCGTACCCGTCGTGCCGCCACCCGATAGCCTGCGGATGTGCCCCAGGCTGCCCCCGTCCTCGAGATAGGTGTTGTGTTGCTTGCCGCCGCGCTCGTTGGGGCGATAAGCCGGCGGCTCGGGCTTCCGGCTGTTCTCGGTTATCTGTTGGTCGGTCTGTTCGTCGGGCCGTTCACGCCCGGATACGTCGCCGACCGGCATCAGATCCAGGTGCTCGCCGACGTTGGCGTCGTCCTGCTGTTGTTCGAGGTCGGCATCGAGCTCGACCTCCGCGCGCTCAGACGCGAGCCGCGCGGGATCCTCCTCGCGGTCCCGCTCCAGATCGCGATCGGCACGCTCGCGGGCACGCTCGCGTTCACCTGGCTGAGCACCGGCATGCTCGGCGCGGTGACCCTCGGCCTCGCCGTCGCGCTGTCGAGCTCGGTCGTCGTGGTCAACATCACGCGCAGCCGCAGACGGACGACGGACACGGTGACCGATCGCGCGCTGGTGGTCTGGGCGATCCTCCAGGACGCGGTGACGCTCGTGGCCGCGACGATCCTCTCCGTGCTGATCGCGCCGAGCGGTGACCCGGCCGCGCTCGCGTTCGGCAAGGCGATCGCGTTCATCGGTTTTGCCGCCGTGGCGCAGCTCATGGTCATGCCCTGGCTGCTGGCCCGCGTGCGCGAGCAGCCGGACATCTTCCTCATCGTCGCGGTGTCGGTCGCGCTCGCGAACGCCGGCGTCGGCGCAGTCGTCTTCGGCGTCCCGGTCGCGCTCGCGGCCTTCGTCGCGGGTCTGCTCCTCTCGATCCGGCCCGAAGCGCAGGAGGCGCGCCGCGAGGTGCTGCCGTTCCGCGATCTCTTCGCGGTCATGTTCTTCGTCGCCATCGGCACGCTCGTGGAGCCGGCGACGGTCGTGAGCGAGGCGGGCGTCCTCCTGATCGTGCTCCTTCTCGTCGGGCTCAAGATCGTCACGATCGCGGGTCTCGCCGCGCTGTTCTCCGTACCGGCACGGCGCGCGCAGCTCGGCGTCGGCCTCGGCCAGATCGGCGAGTTCAGCTTCGTCGTCGTTGGCCTCGGCCTCGGAGCGGGCGTCGTCACCTCCGGTCAGTTCAGTGCCGTGCTCGCGGCCGCGGCGATCACGATCGCCGCGTCCGCGGTCGGCGCGCGTCTGTTCCCGAAGGCGACTATCTGATCATGCGCCCATGAATCCGATGACCGCGCCTTGCACGATCGCCGCAACGACCGAGTAGCCAGCGGTGATCGCGAAGAGGCGTGGGTGTCGTCCCGCGAAGAGCACCTCGGCGAACATCGCAGTGGCGACGAAACCGAGCCCGACGTAGAGACCGATGATCGCGCCAGCCGCTCCGCTGTTCGCGCCGGTCTGGCTGACGAACCAGGACATCGTGATCGCCTGGACGACCGCGGCGACCGCGGTCATTGCGTAGAGCGGCCCGGCCGACATGCCCTCGCCCATGTTGTGCCCGGAGAGCTTGATCCAGCTCTTCCCGAAGGCCCACGTTCCGTACCACAGGGTCCCGATGACCATGTTCGCGAGCGCCGCGATGATGATGGCGAGCCAGTTCACCTTTCCCTCCTAAAGCGTGACCTGCTCCCCTGGCGGGAAGGCTAGAGCAAGGGCACAAGCATTGGCACCTCCCGCGCGTACTTCGCGTACTCGGCGCCAAACCGCTCTCGGAGCAGAGCCTCCTCCGCGCGCGCACGCAGGTAGAAGGCGGGATAGCTGACGAGAAGCGTCCCAGCGATGAGGAGCACGTTGCCGGTGGCGAGGCATGCCCCGGCGAAATGCAGACCGAGACCGGTGTAGAGGGGATGGCGCACCAGTGCGTAGGGCCCGCGGCGCACCAGCTCGTGATCCGCGTGCACCTCGAGCACGAGGTCGTAGTGGCGTCCGAGGCTGACCATCGCCCACAGCGAAAAGGCGATGCCGACGAGGCTCAGTGCGACGCCGAGCCACCGCGCGGCCTCGGGTATCGCGACCTCCGGACCCGGCCGCAGCGCGATGACGACGTACGGGACCGGGAAGAAGTACGGGACGAGGGCGGCGATGCCTCCGGCGGTCCGGAGCGTCACACCGCGCCGTGCGACCGCGCGGCGCTGTGCGATCTGCGCGGCCAGGATGAAGACGAGACCGCTGCCGATCGCGGCGGCCGCTATGAGATCGCGCGTCGCAGGCGCTCCGCGGCAAGAGCATTCGAGCCGTCCTCGTCGTGGCGGAAGTACACGTACACGTCCTTCCCGCTGTCCAGAAGCGCGCGCAGCCGCGCGGCCCAGGCGTCGACCGCCTCATCGGTGTAGCCGTTCCGTTCCCGCAAACGCGCGTAGGCGAAGTTCGCGGTCGTGCCGAGCGTCTCGACCGGCGAGGGCGACTTCTCCCCCTCGGCGTGCACGAGCGGCACGTTCGCGGTGCGCAGGAGGTCGTAGACCTCCGGCGCGTACCACGACGCGTCGCGGACCTCGAGCACGCACCGCACGTCGCGCGGTAGCGCCGCGAGGAACATCGCGAGCCGGTCGTCGTCGCGTTTCACCCACGGCGGGGTCTGGAACAGAATGGGTCCGAGCCGTGCGCCGAGCAGCCGCGCGCGCTCGAAGAAGATCGGCAGCGTCTCGGCCGGCTCACGCAGCTGCTTGCGATGGGTGATCTGCTGCGAGGCTTTCAGCCCGAAGACGAACTCGTCAGGCGTGGCCGCGGTCCACTCGGCGACGTTCTTCTCCGTCGGCAGATGGTTGAAGGTGTAGTTGATCTCGATCGTGAGGAAGCGCGTCGCGTAGTAACGCAGGAAGTCGGCGCTCTTGGTGCCCTCGGGATAGAACTTCGGCCGCCATGAGGTGTAGGACCAGCCCGACGTGCCCACGAAGGCGCGCGCGCTCACCGCGGGGTCATTCCTCGACGCCCTTCACCGCATGCCGGCCGAGGACCGCGTACGCGATGCCCGCGACGAGCGAGTTCGCGCGCTTGAGATTGGCGAGCAGGTCGAGGTGGATGCTGGACGTGTCGATCGTCTCGCGCAGCCCCTCGTGCAGACGGTGGATGTGCGTCTGGCGGAGCTGGCGCTCGAGGACGTTCACCACGCTCTTGTGACGGATGATCTTCTCGGCGATGGTCGCGTCGTTCGCGGCGAGCGCGGACAGCGCCAGCTCGAGGTTCTCGAGGACCTTGGCGTGCAGCTGGCGGATCTCCGACCAGCCCTGCTGGCTGAACATATGGTGGCCGGCGATCTTCTTCGCGGCGAGCTCCATGAGGTTCTTCTCGATGACATCGCCGATCTCCTCCAGGTTCGCGATGACGAAGATCAGGGCCGTCTCGCGCTCCGCCTGGTCCTCGGTCAGCGATTGCTGGCCGAGGCCGATGAGGAATTGCTTGATGTCCTCCTCGAGCCGATCGATCACGTCGTCCCGAGCGATGACCTCGCGCAGGAGCCGCTCGTCGTCGCGCTCGAGCACCGCGAGCGAGTCGCGCAGCGACTGCACCACGACGTCGCCCATGCGCAGCGTCTCGCGCAGGGCCTGTCCGAGCGCGACGGCGGGCGTGTCGATCGTCTGGGGGTTGAGATAGATCGCGCCGGTCGAGGTCGTGGCCCGATCCGGCACGAGCCGCGTGAAGAGATCCGCCGCGATGTGAGTGAACGGCAGGAAGACCGCCGCGAGGATCACGTTGAACAAGGTGTGGGCGTTCGCGATCTGCCGTGGCACATCCGGCGCGGTGCGCGCCACGACATCGGTGAACAGGCCGGCGAAGGGCACGAACAGGATCACGCCCAACACCTTGAACGCGGCGTGTGCGGCCGCCACCCGCAGCGCCTCGGCGTTCTGGCCGATCGCGGCGAAGAGCGCGGTGGCCGCGGTGCCGATGTTCGCGCCGAAGATGATCGGGATCGCACCGGACAGCGGCATGAGGCCGCTCGCCGCGAGCGAGAGCGCGAGCCCGATCACCGCGGCGCTCGACCGCACCAGCGCGGTGAAGACCGCCGCGACGAGGAACAGGATGAGCGGCTGGTCCGTGAGGGCGGCGAGCAGATCGCGGAAGAGCTCGCTGCTCGCGAGCGGCGCCGTGCCATCGGATACGAGCTTCATGCCGAGGAAAAGGAAACCGAAGCCCATCACCGCCTGGCCGAGGTACCTGACGGTGCCGCGGCCGATGGTCCAGGTGACCCAGCCGATGAACACGATGAGCGGTGAGACGGCGAGGAGGTCGAAGGCCAGGAGCTGGACGGTGACGGTCGTTCCGACGTCCGCGCCGAGGATCACGCCGATGGTCTGCCGGAGCGAGAGCAGTCCCGCCGACGCGAATCCGACAAGCATCACCGTCGTCGCGCTGGACGACTGCAGGACCGCGGTGACGCCGGCACCGACGGCAAGCGCCTTGAAACGGTTGCCGGTGAGCGTCGACAGGACGTGCCGAAGACGCGTGCCCGCAGCGCGCTGAAGTCCCTCGCCGACAAGACGCACGCCGTAGAGGAGAAGCGCGGTGCCACCGAGAAGCGAAAAGAGGACGAGGTCGGCGGATGTCACCGGGGCCAGTATCGCCGGGTAGGGACCGCTCAGCGGGCGACGGTGAGGACAGTCCTCCCTGACGCTCCGCCCGCGAAGACCACGACCGTCGCGTCGCCCTCGTTCGGCGGCGCCGCGAACGCGATGCGTGTGTTGCCGAACACGTCCGTTGCGGCGCTGCCGATGGTGACGACGCCGACCGAGAGCGTCGCCAGCGCGCCGACCTTGGGGATGCCCCTCTCGGTCACGCGGATCTGCGCGTTCACGATCTCGCCGGGGCGCACCTTGGCGCGATCGAGGGTCACGGTCACCAACGTCGCGGCGGCGGTCGGCGCCCGCAGCGTCACGTCGGCCTTCGTGGTCGTCTCGTTGCCCGCCCGGTCACGCGCGACCACGGTGATCGCAACAGGACCGACCGGCGGCGTGAACGATTCACTGAAGGAACCGTCCTGCCCGGGCACGATCGTGCGTCCGTTCACCGTCACCGTCGCGCCGACCTCGGCCTTCCCCTGGACGACCACGTTCGGTCCGTCGACGGTCGCGCCGTCCGTCGGCCCGAGCAGGTCGAGCGTCGGCGGCAGCCGATCGAGGATCACGGTGTAAGCGGAGTGCGCGATCACGTCCTTGCCGGAGAGCAGCGTCAGGCCGATCGCGTTCGCTCCGTCCTTGAGGTTCAGCGACGCCGCGAACGTGCCGGTCGGGTCAAGCTCCGCATTCGCGATGACGGCGGCGTTGAGCACGATCTCGACACTGCGTCCCGCGGCCATCGCGAACGACGGCACGCGTCCTGAGATCTGCAGCTCGGCGTCACGGGTGAAGTCGGGGAGGCCGTTCACGACCGGCTCGGCACCGCCGACGCTGCCGGCGCTGCTCGGAAGCTCGATCTGGGCGTTGCCGAGCTGGCCCACGAGCGACTGGGTAACGCTCGAGGTGATCTGGCGGAATCCCTCGCCCACTCCCGAGCCGATGAACGGACCGGTCAGGAGCAGGAATCCGGCGGCCACGGTGAGGATGGCCGCATCGAGGATGACGGTGCGGCGTCGTAGCCGCGGAGCGATCCCCACCGAGCGCGCCGTCGCCCGATAGGTGTCGCGTGGAACTCGTGGACGACGCCCTCGAACTGCAGCTCCTGCCTTCACCGTGTCTTCCGTTCCTCTGGGCCAAGATAGCGAAAGGGCGCCGGCCCGATGGCCGCCGCCCTCCGCTGGTGGGTGGGATGAGGGGCTTTCAGTTTCCTGGCGGGCACCCCTAGGGTGCCTAACGCGGCCTCGCCGCGTCCGTTTCGTCCTCCCCACAGGGTTTAGTGACGACTGACCCTGCGGCCGCGACTGTACTCCGGGTCGCGGCGCCAAGCAAGAGGCTCGGACCGCCCCGCAAGCGGCAAGCGGCCGACCGACACCGGTATGCGACACTCGGAACGTGACCGACGAGAGCCGAGCGAAGGTCGCCACGCGTGGCCTCGAAGGCGTTGTCGCGACGACCACCGCGATCTGCAAAGTCGAGGACAACAGCCTCGTGTACCGCGGCTACTCCATCGACGAGCTCGCCACGAAGGCCGAGTACGAGGAAGTCGCCTACCTCTTGCTGAACGGCGATCTTCCGACGAAAGAGCAGCTGCGCGATTTCAAAGCGGAGCTGGTGAAGCACCGCACGCTCTCGCCCTTCCTGCGGAAGATCCTGCAGGAGATGTCCGAGAGTGGTACGGCGATGGACGTTCTGCGCACGGTCACGTCGGCCTCGGCGCTCGAAGATCCGGCCGAAGGCGACAACTCGCCGGAGGCCGAGTACCGCAAAGCGATCCGGCTCACGGCGAAGCTGCCGACGATCCTTGCGACATACATGCGGCGCCGTCGCGGCGAGCAGCCGGTCCCGCCGGACCCCTCGCTGGGTCATGCGGCGAGCTTCGCGCGCATGGCCGGCGTCGACGAAGGACATCCGCGCGCGGCGGAGATCCTGAACACCTGCTTCATCCTCCAGGCCGAGCATGGTCTCAACGCATCGACGTTCACGGCACGCGTGGTCGCCGGCACCAACGCGGACATGCACGCCGCGGTGACCGCGGCGTTCGGTGCGCTCAAGGGACCGCTGCACGGGGGCGCGACGGACGGCACGATGAAGATGCTCGAGGAGATCGGATCGCCCGACCACGTCGAGACCTTCGTCGACAAGGCGATCGCCACGAAGTACAAGTTCCCCGGGTTCGGACATCGCGTGTACCTGACCGAGGATCCGCGCGCGAAGCATCTCCAGCGCTTCGCGAGGGAGCTCGCCAAGGACTGGAAGGGCAAGCCCTACTTCGAGATCCAGGAGCGCCTCGCGAAGGCGATCGCGGAACGGCGGCCGAAGATGTCACCGAGCGCGGCCGCCAAGGTCAACGTCGTGAACGTCGACTACTACGCCGCGACGACGTACACGTTCCTCGGTATCCCCGCGGACCTCGGCACGTCGATCTTCGCGCTCGGGCGCATCGCCGGATGGAGCGCGCACATCATGGAGCAGCACGGCGACAATCGGCTCATCCGTCCCGAGTCGGAGTACACGGGCCCCTCAGGAAAGCGCTACATCCCCATCGCGGAGCGCTAACCGGCTCTTCGACGCCGCCGTGAGCGCTCGCACCAACGCCTCCCACGTGAACGGACCGACGAAGACCTGCCGCACGATGTGATCGCTATCGAGCACGAACGCCTGCGGCACGATGCTCGGCGAGATGTCCTGCAGGACCGCTCGCGTGCCGACGAGCGGCCGCAGGCGCCGGAAGTCCTTCGCGACCTCGAGCGCCGAGGCCTCGGTCTCGTCCACACCAACGGCGATGATCTCGACCCTCGAACCGACCGTGACGTCGGAGAGGAGCGCGAGCTGCTGCGTGCACACGACGCAGGGCCTCGTCCAAGTCGACACGACGACGAGACGGCCGCCGAAGTAGTCCAGGGACTGGGGCGCGCCGTCGGGCATCCGCCACGCGAGTTGCATCTTCTGACCGACCTTCGCGTTCCGCGCGACCTGGATCGTCCCGGCGGTCTCGTTCGGCGATGTGGCCGTCGACACTGCCCTCGCCGGCGCGGCCCGCGCGGCCACTCCATCGAGCACGTACGGTGCGCCGTCCTCATCGAATACGAGGAAGCGACCACGTGAGAGCACGTACGCGGTCTCGTTCAGGATCCGGCCAACTTCCGTCTCATGCCACTGCGCGTCGCGGTCCAGATCGAAGACGCGGACCCAGGTGCGACTCGGGCTGATCATGACGATCCGGCCCGAGAGCGCGGTCGGACGGGTACCGTCGTCATCGGCGATGACGGCGAGCGTTCGCGTGACACCGGTCGTGACGTCATACGCGCCGAAGGAGCCGATGGTGTGGGTCAGCACCTCCGTGCCCGACACGCGTCCGGCCAGCGCGACGCCGGACTGGTAGGGGCGCAGCTCTCGCGCGATGAGCGTTCGATCCGCGAGGTCGTGCTGCCCGGTGCCAGGAAAGGGGCCGTCCGCTCGGATCGAGAAGACGTTCGCGACCCCGCCGGCGGTCCGGATGCCGGGTTCGATGTCCAAAGCGTTCACGCCGGCCGGCAGGCCGAGCGGCACCTGATATCCCGTCCCGTCGCCGCGCCCCGCGTCGATGGCGTTCACGCCGGACCAATACAGGACGTAGCCGTCGGCGTCCCAGCTGAGCACGCGGAGCTTCGTCGGTGCCGTCGCGATCTCGCGCGCCGAGCCACCGTTCCGCGGGACCGCCACCACTTTCGACGGGCAACAGGGCGTGGCGAAAGCGAACGACGATCCGTCGGGAGATACCTGGTGACCCTCGTAGGTCGGATACGAAACGCCGCGCGCGAGCTCACGCACCGAGCCGTCGAGCTCGAGGATGGAGAGATCGAGGAGGGGTGAGCCGTTCGGCTCGAGGCCCACGCGCCGACCCGTCACCACCCCCGAGGAATCGGGCAGCCAGAACGGGTTCATCGCGATCTCGCCGAGCTTGTGCGACGCGAGCGCGCGGCCGGTGAGGTCGTAGATCGTGTGCACGAAGCCTTCGCGCTCGATGACCAGGACCATCTCCCCGTTCGGGGATACGCGGATGCCCTGTTCGCCGAACTTCGCCGGGATGGAGAGCCTCGCGAGGACCGGACCCGGCGGCGCGGTCCGCGTCACGGACGATGGCGCCGGCGTATCGGTGGGTCGTGACGGGTCGGACATGCAGGCGCTCGCGAGCACGGCCAGCGCTGCGAGGGCGGTAAGAGCGCGCATCACACCGCTATCAACGTACACGCCGGTCCAATTAGCGCGACCGCAGCCCCTCCCAGCATTTCGCGTCGTCCCAGCGGCATTGGTCGATCGCCTGTATCACGAACGGATCAGGTGCGACCGCGAAGACCGTTCCGATGATCCGGTGGGTCGCCTCCTGCCGCTGTTCGAAGTTCACGTCGAAGCCGATCAGCTCGCCCGTGTGCTCGCCACCGGCAGCGATGTAGTACGCGCGGTCCCTCTGCGTCGTCTCGACCTGCGTTTCCGACGTGCAGGCGCGGCCGTCGTCAGCGAAGCGGATCACCGTGAAGCCGTCGCGCCGCGGCAGGGCCGGACACGAGCCCAGCGCGTACTGGAGCACGACGTAGCCGCGGTAGCCATCCGGGATCTCGAGCAGCAGCGGCAGCTGCGGCGGTACCTGCGTGGCGCCCGGCCACGGGAGCTGCACCTGTCCGCACGCGACGGACGCGCCGATCGCGAGGACGAACGCTAGTCGTCGTAGCACGCGAGCACCGCGTCCCACGCCAGCTCCGAGGCGACGACGCCCAGGCTGACCTCGTCGAGCGCCGGGTCCTCCACGGTCTGCGTCGAGCATGCGTAGAGGATGTCGCCGTCCCAGCGCGAATGGAACGGTTGGATCGCGCGTGCCATCGACGCGTGGACCTGTCGCGCGATCGAGCGGAGCTGCAGCGGATCGAAACGCAGGTCGGTCACGACGAGCGTGAGCGTCGTGTTCCGCGCGCGCGGCTCCGCCGGCGGGTAGAACGCACCGGTCGCCTTCACGACCTCCGCCGCGTGCTGTCGCCGACCGGTGGCGTCGCGATTCCCGCGGACGACCTTTCCCCCGCGGTCGACGATCGCGCCGTAGGCGTTGACGACGGTGAACACCGCGATGCGCGTCTTCCCCACGACGCGGAACGCGGCACCCTGTCCCGACAGCTCGGCCGTCTCGCCGTGTCCCGCCGTCGCCGAGCAGCCGGCTCCGTGAGCGCCCATCGGGAACACACCGGGGCGCAGGGCACGCACCGCGGCGCGACCGAGCTCCTTGTCGGGATAGATCGCGTTCTGGCGACGGCCGTAATCGAAGATGATCGCGCCCGATACGAGCGCGATGTCCATCCATTTCGTGGAGTAGGCGCGCTTCGCGAACAGCTCCGCGGCGACGCCGGTCGACGCCTCGAGCCCATACAGCGATCCGCCCGCGAAGCAGATCGCATTGATCACCGTGAGGTACTCGCCGTTGATGCCCGGGGATCCACCGCGAACGTCGATCTGCATCGACGCGACCTTCGGGAAGTGGAAGACCGTGCAGCCCGTGGGTCCTTCGGCGTACTCCGCCACGCCGACCTCGAGGCCGGGGAGATCGAAGTCCAGCACGCGTTTCGCGGCGACGTCGGTGCGCGGGGCGGGATGGAGCTGGTCGTTGCTGGTCACGGCCGTTTCACGCACGCAGCGTCGCGCGCAGCTCCGCGTCGCTCGCGATCCGCACTGCCGCCGCCGCGAGGATCTCCGCGGTGATCATCGCGTTGCGGTGGGCGAGGTCGGTCGCCGACGACTCGCGCATCACGTGCGAGTGGCCGGAGATGGACTGCTCGCTCACCGGGAACCCGATGTAGTCCGCCGGCGCCACCTGAGAGACATTGCCGAAATCCGTCGATGCGAGGACGAACTTGCCGCGCACCATCCGCAGGTCGCGTCGCTCGAGCTCCTCGGCCAGTAGGTCGCCCACGCGCGCATTGGGTTTCACCGGCGCATACAGGCGCATGTCGTCCACGATCTCCGCCGTCGTCCCGGTCTGCATCGCCGCGCCCTCGACCATCTGCGCGAACGTGCGCTGCATCTCTTCCAGCGTCTCCACGCTCGCGGCCCGCAGGCCGATGTCGCATTCGGCGAGCTCGGGGATGATGTTCTGGGCGGCGCCGCCCTTGGTGATGATCCCGTGTACGCGCGTGTCGGCCGGCAGATGTTGACGCCAGCCGTCGATCGCGACGAAGAGACGGATCGCGGCCGAGAGCGCGTTGCGGCCACGTTCGGGTGAGAACGCGGCGTGCGCCGCGACCCCATGGAAGGTGACGCGCTTCGCGACGACGCCGAGCGAGCTCCCGCCGAACTCCCAGTCCGGATCGCCGGAGGGATGCGACGACAGCACCGCGACCGTGTCGCGGAACACTCCCGCGTCGATGAGGTCGATCTTCCCGCCGCCGCTCTCCTCGGCCGGCGTGCCCACCAGCTCGATGCCGACCTTCAGATCCTTCGCCCGCTCGGCGGCGAGGAGGAACGCGCCGACGTTCGACATGGCGATGAGGTTGTGACCGCAGGCGTGCCCGATCTCCGGCAGCGCGTCGTACTCGGCGAGCAGCGCCACCGCGGGTCCCGGCGGACCCACCCGCGCGCGGAAGGCGGTCTCGAGCCCGCCGAGCTTCGCCTCGACGGTGTGCTCGTGACGGGCGAGCAGCGCGGCGATGTTCTTCACGGCGGTCCGCTCCTGGTACGCGAGCTCGGGCGTGCCGTGGATCGCGCGCGACAGCGCGACGAGCTCGGAGCGCAGCGCGTCGGCGGTCATGCCGTCACCTTCGCGCCATCCTGGATCGACCGCCGGAGTGACGCGTCCGACGCAAGGCGGTGGGCGGCGGCGCCCAGCGCCTCCACCACGAGCAGGGCATTCCGATGTGCAAGGTCGCTCGCGCTCGCGTCGCGCATCGCGTCGGAGTGTCCCGCGATCGGCCGTTCGGTGACCGGGAATCGGATCCAATCCGTCGGGACCTTCTGCGAGACGTTGCCGAGATCGGTCGAGGCCGTCACGAGCACGCCGCGCTCGGCGTCGACGCCGCGGTGCCGGAGCTCGTCGGCGACGACATCGCCGAGCTTCGTGTTCGCCGCGACCGGCGCGTACAGCGGGAGGTAATTCGTGATCTCGACCGTCGTGCCCGTCTCGAGCGCTGCGCCCTGCGCGACATCGGTGAATGTCGCGACCATCGCCTCGAGCGTCGCGAGGTCCCTCGCGCGCAGGCCGAACTTCGCCTCCGCGCGCGCGGGGATCACATTCACCGCGTCGCCGCCGTGCGTGATGATCCCGTGCACGCGGCTGTCGGTAGGAAGATGCTGCCGCCACCCGTCGACCCCGACGAAGAGTCGGATCACGCCGTTCAACGCGTTCCGCCCGCGCTCGGGCGACGAGCCTGCGTGTGACGCGACGCCGCGGTAGATGACGCGCTTTCCAACGATGCCCAGGCCCGTGCCGCTCACGCCCCAGCGTCCCTGCGCAGCGGGGTGGGTCGAGAGCGCGAACGCGACATCGTCGAACACGCCGGCGCCGAGCAGATCGATCTTCCCGCCGCCGTCCTCTTCGGCCGGCGTGCCGATCAGCTCGATCGCCATGCCGAGATCGGCCTCTGCGGCCGCGTGCAAGAAGGCGCCGACGTTCGTCATGGCGATGAGGTTGTGACCGCAGCCGTGTCCGACGCCCGCGAGCGCGTCGTACTCCGCGATGAGCGCGACCGATGGGCCCGGCGGACCGACGCGCGCACGGAACGCTGTCTCGAGACCACCGATACCCAACTGCACCTGGTGGCCGTGGCGCTCCAGCAGCGCCGCGATCCGTGCCGCGGCGCGCCGCTCCTGATAGGCGAGCTCGGGATCGGCATGGATCTCGCGGGAGAGTCGGACAAGCTCGTCGGCGAGCGGGGAGGAGAGTGGCTTCACCACGCTGTATACTGTCCTATAGCGACTTTCCCCTATCGGCTTCTGCCGGGCGCGCGCGCACCTCGAATGCGCCCCCCGGTCCCCACAGGACGTGAGCAGTAGCGCCAGCACACACACCAGCAAGGAGCAACACACCGCTTGGACACCCCAGAACCGACACAAGGGCAGGCATCCGAACCGAACCCCAGCGCGACGACCACCCCCCCGACGAATGACACCAACGGTGCGGCCGTGACGAACGGTCCCAGTGGCGGCCCGACGAACGGACCCGCTGCGCCGGCCGCTCGCCGCGAGGCGACACCACCCGCGCCGAGCCGCAAGTACTACACGATCACCGAGCTGAACGAGGCGAAGCCGAAAGACATGCTGGCGATCGCCAAAGAGTTCGGCGTCACCGACATCACCCCAGCCACCGCCAAACCGGAGCTCATCACGCGCATCCTGCAGGCGCAGACCGAAGCGCAGGGGAACATCTTCGCGCAAGGCATCCTCGAGATCGTCGAGGACGGCTTCGGTTTCCTCCGGCGCCGCAGCCTGCTTCCCTCACCCGACGACGTGTACGTCGGCTCGAGTCAGGTGCGCCGCCTCGGTCTGCGGACCGGCGACTACGTCACCGGACAGACACGGCCGCCGAAGGACAACGAGAAGTACTTCAGCCTGCTTCGCGTCGAGGCCGTCAACGGTGTCGACCCCGAGGTCGCGAAGCGCCGACCGAACTTCGAAGCCCTTACGCCCGTGTTCCCCGACGAGATGTTCGACCTCGAGATCGAGGGCGCGAACCTCAGCCAGCGGCTCATCAATCTCGTGAATCCCCTCGGCTTCGGTCAGCGCGCGCTCATCGTGTCGCCGCCGAAGGCCGGTAAGACGACCCTGCTCAAGGACATCGCGAACGGCATCGCGGGGAACCACCCCGACGTGCACATCATGGTCGTGCTCGTCGGCGAGCGCCCTGAAGAGGTGACGGACATCCGCCGCTCGATCAAGGGCGAGGTGTTCTCGTCGACCTTCGACGAGCCGACCGAGAACCACACGCGCGTCGCCGAGCTCGCGCTCGAGCGCGCGAAGCGACTGGTGGAGACCGGACGCGACGTCGCGATCCTCCTCGACTCGGTCACGCGCCTCGCGCGCGCGTACAACCTCGCGGTACCGCCGTCGGGCCGCACGCTGTCGGGTGGCATGGACCCCGTCGCGCTGTACCCGCCGAAGCGCTTCTTTGGCGCGGCCCGCAACATCGAAGGCGCGAACGGCCAGGCGGCCGGGTCGCTCTCGATCTTCGCCACCTGTCTCGTCGACACCGGCAGCCGCATGGACGACGTGATCTACGAAGAGTTCAAGGGAACGGGTAACTCCGAGATGATCCTCGACCGCAAGCTGCAGGAGCGCCGCACCTTCCCCGCGATCAACATCCCCGCCTCGGGTACGCGTCGCGAGGAGATGCTCCTATCGCCCGAAGTCATGAAGCAGGTCATCCTGCTGCGGAAGATGCTCTCCGCCGTCGGTCAGATCGAAGGCACCGAGCTCCTCCTGCAGCGCCTCGGCAAGACCAAGACGAACAAAGAGTTCCTCGCCTCGATCGCCAAGGCCATGGAGGCCGACAGCAAGAACTAGTCCCCGCGTGCGTTCATCTTGGCCGTGCCCTGCGCGCGCTTGCGCGCGTAATGCGCCGGGATGATCGGGTGGTGCTGCAGGCCGACGACGGCGACGCGGTACAGCGCCGTTCGAGGTGCCGGCGCCGACCATGCTCGGTCCCGCGCGAATCGCTGATACGCATCACGATGCGTCGAGCAGTCCGCCCACGACGACGCCCGCGATGAGACCGGCGAGCGCGCCCTGCCGAGGTGACGAGCAGCAGCGATCCAGATAGCCAAATCCGCGCGACCGTATGGCCCCAGAGTCTGCTGTTACATGGCTAAGGCTCGCTTGACTGGTCGACTATGTTCAGGCGGTGCGGTCGGTGGGTACCGCGGTCACACGCACTGTTGGACGTAGTCAGGGCACTCCGCTCAGCGTCTATCTCACTGGTCTGCTGATCCTCTTCGCGCTGACCGCCGTCGGGACAACGTCGTTCGTTCGCGAGCAAGCCACGCAAGACGCCGAGGACGCCGCGCGTCAGGAGACGAAATTCGCCGCGGACCTCGCCGCGTCAGAGATAGCTGCTGCGTTGTCGCAGCTCGAATCGACCGTATCGGGAACTGCCGCAACCCCGGGGATCGCGGGCGTGTTCACGCCGGGCGCGCCGTGCAATGTGGCTTTCGGCGCGGTCGGAGTCTTCCAGAAGACCCGCCTTGACTTCGTCGCGTCCAGCGGCACGCCCACCTGCTCGAGCGCTCTGCCGGTCCCCGCCGGACTCGCATACACGAGCGCGACCTGGCTCGCCGATGCGCTACGGGGTCCGTACTTCGCGGCCCCGGTCGCAGATCCGCGAACGGGTCGCCCGAGCGCCGTCAGCTCCGCTCCCGTCGCTGGCCGCGGCGCTGTCGTGATCTTCGTGGACCTCGCCGAGCTTGGCACGACCCTGGCAACGCGTTTCGCCGGACCGCACAAGCTCGAATTCCTCGTCACCACCGCCGACGGCAAGATCGCGCTCGCGCGCTCAACGGATGCGGAAGGCTGGTCTGGCAGCGCGATCGAGGACACCGCGTTCGCGCGCGCCAGCGGGCCGTCGCGGCCCGATCTCGACAACGTGCCACGCGTATACGGAGAGACGACGGCGGGCGGCCGGGGCTGGAAGGTCTTCGCCGGCGCGGACCGGGCAGCCGTGCTGTCGGCGGCCGACGACCTCTTCCTCCGGGGCTTGGCGGTGGCCGGCGTCGGGTTTCTGATCCTGCTCGCCGGGACGATCATCGTGTATCGGCGGATCGTCTGGCCGATCCACGCACTGAGCCGTGGTGTCAGGCAGGTGGTCGATCCGGAGGACGCGCGACCGATCGCGGTGCAGGGACCGAGGGAGATCGCGGAACTGGCTGCGGACTTCAACGATCTGATCGCCACGCTTCAGACCCACCTCCTCGAACAGCGTCGCGCCGAAGAACGGATGCTGCAGTCGGAGCGTCTCGAGGGCATTGGTCGGCTCGCTGGCGGAATCGCACACGACTTCAACAACATCCTCGCGGTGGTCATGAACTACGCACAGTTCGTCGAGGACAGCCTGCCGGCCGACAGCGAGGTGCGGGACGACGTGGTCCAGATCCGTCTGGCGGCGGAGCGCGGAGCCTCGTTCACGCGACAGCTCCTCACCTTCGCGCACCGGGGAGCCGTCAATCCACAGGACGTACAGCTCAACACGATCCTCGGCGAGCTCCGGACGATGCTCCGGCGGACGATCCCCGAGAGCGTGACGATCGACGTGCGTCCGGCGCCAGATCTCTGGACAGTACGGATCGACGTCGGGCAGCTTGAGCAGCTCGTCCTGAACCTCGTGATGAACGCCGCCGACGCCATGCCGGACGGCGGTGCCGTGCTACTCGAGACGGCGAACGTCGAGCTCGACGGACAGACCACGATCCCGGACGTGTCGCCGGGTCGCTACGTTCGCCTCGAGGTGACCGATACCGGTTACGGCATGGCGAAGGAGGTACTCGCACGGGCCTTCGAGCCCTTCTTCACGACCAAGCCAAAGGGGAAGGGCACCGGACTTGGTCTCGCGACCGCGTACGGGATCGTGCAGCAAGCCCAGGGCACGATCTCGATCGACTCCGTTGTGGGACAGGGCACCAGCGTCCGCGTTCATCTGCCCGCCCAGGTCGGCGTGCAAGCGGCGTCCGCGAGAGTTCTCGCGTCGTCGGTGCCCGATGCCGCGCCGAGCAAAGCCGTGATACTCGTCGTCGAGGACGAGGCCGCCGTGCGCAATGCGGTCATGCGGATCCTCGCCGACCGAGGCTATGGAACCCTTAAGGCAGCCGGGCCAACGAGCGCGATCGATGTCGCCCGACTGTGGACGGGACCCGTCGATGTACTGCTCACCGACATCGTGATGCCCGAGATGTCGGGAGACGAGCTCGCCCGAGAGCTGCGCAAGATGCGACCGCAGCTGCGTGTCGTGTACATGACGGGCTACAGCGGCGAGCGCGACACGAGCAAGCTGCGGATCGATGGATCCGTCGTGCAGAAGCCCTTCACACGCGACACGCTGCTGGCCGCGGTCGAGAGAGCGCTGGCGGAACCCGCCTAGCGCAAGGGCGAGCCGTACCTCTGACGAGTCCTCGTGCGGAGGTACCCGTGGTCCGCCCGTCCGCGACCGGCCTCGCGACCGCGTTCTACCGCCTGTATCTCCTGGAGTCGCTGGCCTCCACGACCGCGCGGCCCGCGACGCTGCTCGCCGCGATCTCCGTCGAGCGGCTCCCGCTCGCGAACGGCGCGTTCGGCCGTGCGCTGCAGTCACTCCTCGAGGGCGGCCACCTCGTACCCGCGGCCGAGGCGGCGGTCGCGCTCACGCCGCTCGGCGCCGCGGAGCGCGTAGCGGAACGGGAACGCTGGCGCGCGGTCATCCCCACCATCCTGCGTCTCATCGCCGAGCCCGAGCCCGGACCGCGACCGGCCGCGGCCGTCGCCGAAGCGCCGCCGGTCGCGTATCGGACCGCGGCGGTCGCCGAGTCATACCTCGATCGCGTGCTCGTCGGCGCCTTGCGCGAGCGCGTGGCCGACGCGCGCGACGGCGGACGCGCGTTCACGCTGGTGCTGGGCGTCGTCGATGTCGATGCACCGTCGGAAGCGACACGCCGCGCCATCGTGCATCGCTGCATCCGCGCAACGCTCGGTGGGGCGTCGATGCTGTTCGGTGGCGACGCGAGCGCCTTCCGCTACGGAGATTCAGGTGTTGCGCTCGTCGCGCCGATCGTCGGCGACGAGCACCGTGGCCCGCGCATCGCGACGCTGCTGCGCGCACGACTCGACGAGCTGCTGCGCACGATGACGACCAGCGTTCGGTCGTTCGCCGGCGCACGTTGGCAGGTGCGCGCGGGGGAGGCGACGTGGCGCCAAGATCTCATGACGACCGGTGCGGTGCTGCGGATCGCCCAGGATGCCCTGGCGCGCGACGACGCCATGCGGCGTCCTGCGGCCTAGCTCAGGCGCCGCCGCCTGCTCGGCGCAGTGCGGTACGAAGCCGGACGATGATCTCCTCCGGCGCCGCCGGCTTTGCCAACCAGTCGTCGAACGGACCCACGATCGCGCCCAGCTGGGCGTACGCGCCCTGATGTCCCGCCATGTAGAGGAATGGCACCGAGCCGAGCGAATCGCGCAGGCGTGGAAGCGTCGGCCCGTCATCGGGATGGAGCTCGATGAGGACCGCGTCGGGCCTGAGCTCGGCCGCCGCGTCGGCGGCCGTGCGTGGGTCCGACACAAGGTCGCAGGCATGGCCCTCGTGCTGCAGGACACGCTCGAGAGACCTCCCGAGCTGAGGGTCGTCGTCGATGATGAGGATGCGGCTCATGCGGCGAGCACCGACCCGACGCGATCGATCAGCTGTTGCTTCGAGAATGGCTTCGCCAGGAACGGCGCGCCATTCACGAGGGCACCCGCCTTCGGATCGCCGGAGACGAAGAGGACCTTGACGTCGGGCTGCATCTCGCGAAGGCGACCGGCGAGCTCGTGCCCGCGCCAGTCGGTGAGGAAGATATCCGTCACCACCAGGTCGATCGCACCGCGCTGCTCGCCGCAGATCCGTAGGGCTTCACTCGCCGTCGCCGCGTGCAAGACGTTGAAGCCCTGCGCCGAGAGGATACGGTGGGTGGCGACCCGAAGAGCGTGCTCGTCGTCCACGACGAGGACCGTGGCCGTGTCGGCGTCGTGGGTGCGCGGTGTCGGGATCAACGCGGCCACCTGTGGCGCGGAGATGACGGTCGGCGTAGCCACGTGTCGCTGCAGCCAGGGGATCACGGCGTCAGCCGGCATTGGCCGTGCGATGAAGTAGCCCTGGGCGCGGTCGCAGCCGAGCAGCACCAGACGCTCGAGCGTGGCCTCGTCCTCAACGCCCTCTGCCACCGCGTCGAGGCCGAGCGCGTGACTGAGATCGATGGCGGCGCGGACGATCGATGAGGTCTGCGGGTCGGTGATCAGACGGCTGATGAACGATCGGTCGATCTTGACTTCGTCGAGCGGCAGCTCGTTGAGGTAGCTGAGCGATGAGTAACCCGTGCCGAAGTCATCGACCGCGACGCGTACGCCGAGCTTCTTGAGGCCGGCGAGCGTCCGCGATGCCTGCACAGGATCGGTCATGACGTCGGTCTCGGTCACCTCGACCGTGAACAGCGAGGCCGGCACGCCATGAGCCGCCGCAGCTTGTGCGATCACGGTCTCGAGTCGTGATGAGGCACCGATCGTCTTGGCGCCGACATTGATGCTGATGTTGAGGGAATGCCCGACGCGGGCCCATTCCGCGCTCTGGCGCGCCGCTTCGTCGATGACCCAGTCGGTGAGGGGCACGATCAGACCGGTCTGCTCCGCCAGCGGGATGAAGATCGCGGGCGACACGAGCTCGCCGCTCCGTTGCCACCGTATCAGCGCCTCGAACCCAACGATGCCGCCGCTGGTCACGTCGAGCAGCGGCTGGTAGTGGAGCCGCAGCTCGCCACGCTCGAACGCCTGCCGAAGCTCGCCGAGCATCCGAAGCCGGGCCGAGCTGTCCTGGGAACGCTTCGGCGACGCGACGGCCCAGCCTGCGGCAAGGCGTCGCGCCGAACGCGCAGCTGATTCGGCCGCGCTCATCAAGATCGTTCCGGTCTCGCCGTGCTCGGGCGACCGCGCGATCCCCACGCGTCCCTCGACGCTCAGGAGGCTGCCCGCGGCGACGAATGGCGAGCGGAACACGCCGAGCGCTCGGGTCGCGAAGAGATCGTCAGGTAGTGCCGCGTCAGCGACGATCGCGAAGTCGTCGGTGCCGAGGCGGGCGACCAGCGTGTGCTCGAACGTGGAACGGAGGCGCCGCGCGATCTCGCGGATGACCTCGTCCCCCACCTCGTGGCCGAAGCTTTCGTTGACCTCGCGGAACCCGATCACATCCACGAGCGCGATGCGGGCCGGTGCGCCGGCGCCGAGCATCTTCTCGAGCCGCGCGTGGAACACGTCGCGGTTCGGCAGATTGGTCAGCGCGTCGAACATCGTGAGCCGCGCGATACGCTCCTTGTCGACCCGCATACGCAGGACGACGAAGCTGACCACGAGGAAGAGCCCCGTCGCAAATGACGCCGCAGGGAGCGCGACGTCGAGCTCGTCCCCTGCCGACACGAAGAGGAGCGTGTTCGCGATCACCGCGAACGCGGCCGCGAGCGCCGCGGCGCGCATCCCGAGCAGCCATGCTGCGAGCATGATCGCCGAGGTGGGGATGATGCCAACGACGTGTCCGAGCACCCCGTACGCGACGGGAAAGAGACCGACGTATGCCACCTGGATCGCCGGGACCACGGCCCAGACCATGATGCGGCGTCTGCTTTCGAACATGGGCGAAAGCTAGGCGTCGGAGGCGAGCTGGAGAAGCGATGGATGTACGGTCCCATGGCCCGATATTCGGAGGGTTTCCCACACCCTGCGGCTGTAGTGGTACCTAGACGGCGAGCAGCCCCAGCTCGGTCGCGCGCACGACGGCCTCGAGCCGGGAGTGCGCATTGAGCTTCTCGAGGATGTTCTGGATGTAGCCGCGTGCCGTGTTCACGCTGATCCGGAGCTCCCCGGCGATGCGCTCAACATCCGCCGCCGAGGCCATCAGCGCGAGGACCTCGCGCTCGCGGGGGGTGAGCTGCGGCAGGTTGCGCTGACGCTCCGCCCGCTGGCGCGTTCGCTCGCGTCCCAGCCGGAGGAGCGACGCGAGCTCTTCCGGCGGAAGGAGGATCTCGCCGGCCGCGGCGCGCCGGATCGCTTTGACGATCTCCGCCGCGGGTGTCGTCTTGAGCAGATAGCCGGACACGCCCACCTCCACGGCGGCGACGAGCTCGTCCTGGCTCATGCCGCCGCTGAGCATCACGATCGCGATGCCGGTGTTGGCCGCAAGGATCATCGCGGCGACAGCGACGCCCGATTCGCCGGAGAGGTTCTGGTCCATCAGCACGACCTGCGGCTTTCGCTCGGCGGTGATGCGCAGCGCTGCTTGGCCGTTCGTGGCAACCTCGCCGACATCGAGGTCGGCCTGTCGCGAGAGCAGCGCCTGCAGGCTCTCGGCGACGGCGAGATGATCGTCGACGATGAGCACGCTGATGCGGTCGGTCGCCACGCGGTCACTCTAACCCGGCGACATCCTCGGACCAGGAGCGGTAGTCGGCGCCGTCGCGCAGCACGCGGCCCTGCCGCTGCGCCGCGCGCCAAACGGGACACGTGAAGTCGAAGTGCCTCTGACAAACGACCTCAGGGCGCTCGGACGGCACGACGCCTACGCGGCGGAGCGCGAAGTACAGGTGGCAGAGCGGGAGTCCGGTGATGTTCGCGAGGCAGCCGTCGAAAGACTCGACCACTCGCCGCCCCTCACCCTGTATCGCGTACGCGCCGGCCTTGTCCAGCGGCTCACCGGTGGCGGCGTAGCGCTCGATCTGACGCAGGGAGAGCTCGCGCATCGAGACGCGCGAACGGACCGCGAAGTGTTTTCTCGCGCCGCTCGCGGCGACGACCACGACGTCCGTGCGCACCACATGCTCCCGGCCGGAGAGCGTCGCGAGCATCGCGATCGCGTGCGACTCGTCGGCCGGTTTTCCGACGCGCTCGCCCTCGAGCTCGACTTCGGTGTCCGCCGCGACCGTCACCTCGCCCGGTCGCGCCGCCGCGATCGCCTTCGCGAGCGCCGGAGACGCCGCGCGCGCTTCATCGACGTTCGGCGCCGTGGTCTCGAACGGAATGTCCAGCAAGCGGAGGAGCTGGACGCGGCGCGGCGACGACGACGCGAGACGCAGCACCTACGCAGGGTAGACGCCCACCTCGGCGGCCTTCACCGAAACCCACACCTCGGCGCGTTCGCGCAGGTCGAGATCGCGCACGGCCGACGCCGTGACCTCCGCGACGATCGCCAGCGTGCCCTCGATCGCCACCCGCGCTCGATCGCCGAGCAGATCGACCGAACGTATCGTGCCGGGCCACACGTTGCGGGGCGTGCCCTCGGGATGCGTGCGGTGGATCGCCACCGAGCGGGGGTGGATCACGGCGAATACGTCGCCCTCGCCGGCGTCGAGCGCTGTCAGGTGCTGACCGCCCTGGAGAACGATGACGCCGCCCTCCGCGCGACCGCGCACGAGGTTCACGCCGACGAGATCGGCGACGAAGCGGGAGCGCGGGTGGCGCGTGACCTCGTCCACCGGGCCACTCTGTACGACGCGACCGCCCTCGAGGATCACCAGCCGGTCCGCGAGCGCCGCGGCCTCGAGCGGATCGTGCGTCACGAGAAGCCGCGCGCCGTTGAATGAGGCGAGATGGCGGCGCAGCTCGCGGCGGAGGGCGACGCGCGCCGTCGCATCGAGCGCGGAGAGCGGCTCATCGAGGAGCAGGAGCCGCGGATCGATCGCGAGGGCTCGCGCCAGCGCGACGCGTTGCGCCTCGCCGCCCGAGAGCGCCGCCGGACGTGCGTTCGCGTACGTCGCGAGTCCGATGCGCTCGAGCCAGGCCAGCGCGGCCGCATGTGCATCCGGACGGTGGCGCGCGCGAAGACCGAACGCGACGTTCTCGAGCACGCTGAGATGCGGAAAGAGCAGATGCTGCTGGAACACGACGCCGATCGGCCGGCGTTCGGTCGGCAGCCGGACACCGGCCGCCGTGTCCTCGAGCACCGCGCCGTCGAGCACCACGCGGGCGCGGTCGGCGCGGAGGAGACCCGCGACCGCGCGAATGAAAGTGGTCTTGCCGGCGCCGTTCGGTCCTAGGAGCGCGACGATCTCACCCGGAGCGGCGTCGATCGCCGCGTCGAGGTCGAGCGTCCCGAGTCGCAGCTGGATATCGGCGTTCAGCATCAGCTGGTCGGCAGGTAGCGGTCGCGTAGCGCGACGAGGACGACGAGAGACAGCAGAAGCAGCACCAGGCTGAGCGCGATCGCCGCCTCAGGTCGGGTCTCGAGCGCGAGGTACACCGCGAGCGGAAGTGTTTGCGTACTGCCGGGAACGTTCCCGGCGAACGTGATCGTGGCGCCGAACTCGCCGAGCGCGCGCGCCCAGCACAGCACCGCGCCCGCGTACACGGAGGGGGCGATGAGCGGGAGCGTGACGCGGCGGAACACCGTCCAGCGATCCGCACCGAGCGAACGGGCCGCCTCCTCGTAGCGTCGATCCATGGAGCGCAGGCCGGCCTCCACCGTGAGGACGAGGAACGGCATCGCGACGAACGTCGCTGCGAGGATCGCGGCCGCGGTGGTGAACGGGATGCGGATGCCGAAGGCCGAGTCGAGGAACTGACCGACGACACCGCGCCGCCCGAACGCCACCAGGAGCGCGACGCCGCCGACCACCGGCGGAAGCACCATCGGCAGCGTGGTCAGCGCGCGGATGACGCGCAGGCCGCGAAAGCGCGCGCGCGCGTAGACGACCGCGAGCGGCACGCCGAGCAGGAGCGACAGCGCCGTCGCGCCGAGCGACGTGACGAGTGAGAGCCCGGCCGCGGTGAGGATCTCGGGTGACGTGAGCGCTCCGGCGGCCTCGCCCCAGGGGAAGCGCACGAGCAGCCCGAGGAGTGGCAGCAGAAAGAGCGCGGCCGCGAAGGCGGCGAAGATCACGAACGGCCGCGGGATCGGCTCGCTCGTCACGGGTGCGTGAAGCCGAAGTCAGCCAGGACGCGCTGACCCTCTGGAGCGAGCAGGAACTCCACGAAGAGCGACGAGAGGCGCGCGTTCCGCGACTCCTTGAGCAGGGCGACGGGATAGCGCGCGACCACCTGATGCTCTTCGGCGATGTCGACACCCGTGACGCGGCCGGCTGCGGACCGGACATCCGTGACATATACGATCCCCGCGTCCGCCTCGCCGAGCGCGACCTTGTTAAGCACCGCGCGGACGTCGAGCTCCTGGCTCGCCGGCGTAAGCGTCACACCCGCTTTGCCCAGCGCGTCGAGGGAGTACTTGCCGGCGGGAACGCTCGGAGCGGCGAGAACGACGACGAGACCGCGGCGCGCGAGATCGGCCAGCGATGCGATCCGCTTCGGATTGCCTGGCGCGACCGCGATCTGCAGCCGATTCGTCGCGAAGATCGACGCCGATCCGTTCGCGAGCGCGGTATCAAGGATCTTCTGCATGTTCTCCTCGTCTGCGGACGCGAAGACATCAGCGGGAGCGCCGTTCACGATCTGCGTCGCGAGCGTCGACGAGGACGCGAAGTTGAAGGTGAAGCGCGTCCCGGGATAGCGCCGGGTGAGCTCGTCGCCAACACGATCGAGCGCGTTGGTGAGCGACGACGCGGCGAAGACCGTGATCGCGCCGCTCGGCGGTGCCGAGGCCGAATCCGACGGGTGGGCCTGCGGCGCGCCGCCGCACGAGGCGAGCGCGAGCACGACGAGCATCCCGGCTCGTATCGTCATCGCGGCAGCTCGATGACCACGTTCGTCGCCTTCACCGCGGCGACGACGCGCACTCCGGGTGCGAGCCCGAGCTCGTCCACGGCCTCACGCGTCAGGAGTGAGACGAGACGGTAGGGTCCGGCTTGGACCTCGACCTGGGCCGCGACGCGATCTTTGACCACCCGCGTCACGACGCCCGCGAGCCGGTTGCGCGCTGACGATTCGCCTGGGGTCGCGTGCTGGTCGCGACGCGACCGGGACGCGAGCAGTGTCGCGACATCGGCGGCGGCGATGAGGCGCTGACCGCCGGTCGTTCGGCGCGCTCGGAGCTCGCCCCGGTCGATCATCCGACGGACGGTGTCGGCGCTGACGCCCAGCATCGCGGCGACCTCACCGATCCGGTAGCGCGTGTTCATAGGGCCAGAATGCTAGCAGGTGCGAGAGTTTTTCCGGCTAATGACCGCTCGCGCGAGACTCTCGGCCACGGTGGAGCGCATGCCGCGGCCCTCATAGACTCCTCGGCATGCCCACCAGTCAGAGCGCCGCGCGCGCGGCGGTCTCGATGCTCACCGTCGACGAGGCGCTCGACCGCATCCTCGCGCGCATCGCCCCGCTCGGGCCGACCGATGTCGCGCTTCTCGACGCGCTTGGCGCGGTCCTCGCCGAGGACGCGGTGGCGGACCGCGACGTGCCGCCGTTCCGCAATTCCGCGATGGACGGCTACGCGGTACGCGGCGCCGACGTGCAGCGGGACGGCGTGACGCTTCGCGTCGTGGAGACCGTCGCCGCGGGCTCGCTGCCCGACCGCGCGGTGGGAGCGGGCGAAGCGATCCGCATCATGACCGGCGCGCCGATGCCCGAGGGCGCCGACACCGTCGTGCGCGTCGAGGACACCGACAACGGCGCCGAGGTCGTGACGATCACCAAGGCGACGCCGCTGGGTGTCGCGGTGCGGCAGGCGGGCGAGGACCTCCGTCGCGGCGAGACCGTGCTCGCGCGCGGCACGCAGCTGCGACATCCCGAGATCGGCGTGCTCGCCTCGATCGGCCGTGCCAAGGTGAGCGTGATCCGCCGGCCGAACGTCGCGGTGCTCTCCACCGGCGACGAGCTCGTCGATATCGACGATGAGCCGGGTCCGGGTCAGATCCGCGATGCGAACCGCTACTCGCTTGCGGCCGCCGTGCGGGCGACCGGATGCGCGGCCTTCGAGCTCGGTATCGCGCGCGACAGCGCGGACGATCTGAGGCACGCGCTGGGCAACGCGGCCTTCGGCGACCTCGTCGTGACCAGCGGCGGCGTGTCCGTAGGCGACCACGACCACGTCAAGCCGGTCGTGAACGCGATGGGGCAGATGGACTTCTGGTCGATCGCGATACGCCCCGGACGTCCGCTCGCGTTCGGAGAGCTGCGCACCAAGCGCGGCGCCGTCCCCATCTTCGGGCTGCCAGGCAATCCGGTGTCCGCGCTCCTCACCTTCGAGCTGTTCGTGCGGCCCGCCCTCCTCAAGATGGCGGGGCGCACGAAGCTTCACCGTCCGCGCGTCCAGGCGCGGCTGCTCGATCGGATCGACAAGCCGACGGGGCTGCGCATGTTCGCGCGTGGCATCCATGACGCCGCCGCGGGGACCGTCCGCTCGACCGGCCCCCAGGGCTCCGGGATCCTGCGCTCGATGTCGCTCGCGAACTGCCTCATCGACCTGCCCGAGGCCGCTCCGGCTAGTGAGCCGGGCGACACCGTGAGCGTCGTGCTGACCGATCGACCGGAGGACCACTAGGGTGCCGGCGCGCAAGCGGTCGCCGGCGCCAGCGGCGCGCGCGCGCAAGACGTTGACGCATGTCGACGAACGCGGTGCGGCGCGAATGGTCGACGTCGGCGCGAAGGCCGTCACCGAGCGGCGCGCGACCGCGCGCGGGATGCTCGCCCTGTCGAGCGGAACGCTCGCGCTCGTGCGCGATGGACGCACACCGAAGGGCGACGTGCTCGCGAGCGCGCGGCTCGCCGGCATCATGGCGGCAAAACGCACCTCCGAGCTGATCCCGCTCGCTCACCCGCTGCCGATCACGCACGCGAGCGTCGAGCTCGTGATCGAGGCGAAGGGCATCGCGATCGAGGCGACGGTCGCGACGACGGCGCAGACCGGGGTCGAGATGGAGGCCCTCACCGCCGTGGCGGTCGCGGGTCTCACGCTGTACGACATGCTGAAGGCGATCGAGCGCGGCGCTCGGCTCACCGACGTGCGCCTGATCGCGAAGAGTGGCGGGCGGAGCGGGGAGTACCGCGCAGAGTGATCTCCGCCTTCGGCTCCGGCTTTCTGGTGCGGCTGACGCCGTCCCATCAGTGAGCTCGGTGCGCGCCGCGATCATCACCGTGAGCACCCGAGGCGCCGCCGGCGAGCGAGCCGATGAGAGCGGGCCGGCGATGCGTGACGCGCTCGCTGCCGCCGGTCACGAGGTCGTCCATACCGAGGTCGTACCCGACGACCTCGGCGGTGTCGCGACGGCGATCCTGAGCGCGGTGCGCGCTGGCGCCAACGTCGTGCTCACCAGCGGCGGCACCGGACTGTCGCCGAACGACGTGACGCCCGAGGCGACACGGCGCGTGATCGATCGCGAGGTGCCCGGGATCGCCGAGGCGCTGCGCGCACGATCGCTCGAGAAGACCGCCCACGGGATGCTCTCGCGGGGCGTCGCCGGCGCCGTCGGCGCGACGCTCGTCGTGAACCTACCGGGCTCTCCGCGCGCCGTTCGCGAATCGCTGGAGGTGCTGCTGCCGGTGCTCCCCCACGCGATCGAGCTGCTTGCCGGCGAGAGCGGCGAGTCCGGGCACGCACGCGGCCGCGCATAAGTGAAGCTCGCGGTCCGCCCGGAGGTTGCCGCGGCGCTCGCGGCGCGCCGAGCCGTCGTGGCGCTCGAGTCGACCGTGATCGCGCACGGCCTCCCACGACCGCAGAACCTCGCGGCCGCACGCGAGCTCGAGGAAGAGGTGCGCGGCCTCGGCTCGACGCCGGCGACGATCGCGATCTCGGACGGCCAGGCCATCGTCGGCGCGGACGACGCGCTACTCGTGCGACTCGCGGAGGACCCGGCGGTCGCGAAGGTCTCGCTCCGCGACCTCGCCCCGGTGTTGGCGCGTCGCGGCGTCGGCGCGACGACGGTGGCCGCGACGGTGGAGATCGCGGCGCGTGCCGGCATCAGCGTGATGGCCACCGGCGGGATCGGCGGCGTGCATCGTGGCGCCGAGCGCTCCTTCGACGAGTCCGCGGACCTCGAGGCGATCGCGCGGAATCCGGTGTGCGTCGTGTGCGCGGGGGCGAAGCTGGTCCTCGATCTCGCGCTCACGCTCGAACGGCTCGAGACGTGCGGCGTGCCGGTCGTGGGCTACGGCACCGACGAGCTGCCGGCGTTCTACGTGCGCTCGAGCGGTCTGCCGCTCGCCCATCGCGTCGACGACGCGCTCGCCGCGGCACGTGTCGCGCGCGAGCAGCTCGCCCGCGGCGCGGGGATCGTGATCGCCGTTCCGATCGCGGCGGGCGACGCGCTCGACCGGCGCGAGGCCGAGGCCGAGGTCGGACGCGCGCTCGAGCGCGCCGAGCAGCAGGGGGTCCGCGGTGCGGCGCTCACGCCGTTCCTCCTCGGACAGCTGAGCGAGGCGACCGGTGGGCGCAGCCTCGCCGCGAATCTGTCACTGCTGCGCGCGAACGCGCGGATCGCGGCGCAGATCGCGCTCGCGCTCTCGATCTAGCCCAGCCGCGCAGCGGTCACCTCGCGGCGAGCAGGCTCGCAAGCCAACCGATGACGAGCGGCCCCAGCATCACAGCGATAAGGACCCAGCCAAGCCAGCGATAACGCTCCGGTCGCGGCGGGGGCGATCCGGCCGGTGCAAGCGCCTGACGCGCGCGCCCAAGGTCCGCCGCCGCCACGAGGAGCTCGAAGTCGCCGAACGGGGCGATGACGCGTATCGGCGCCGTCGATCGCGGCGACCCGAGGGTCGCCTGAAACCGGACGCGCGCCTCGATGTCCAGCGAGCGGAGGTATCCGGCAGCGGTCTCGGCCTCGAGCTCGTCCTCGTATCGCGCGGCGACGGCCTCGGCCACCCCTAGCGGCGGGCGTCGAAGCCGAGCGTCTCGCGCATGCGCACGTAACCGGCCACCGACTCCCGATACAGCACGCCGACGAGCGACCCGCGGTCGACGACCGGCAAGAGCGGAAGATCCGCGGTCCCGAAACGCTCGACGGCCGTGACCAGCGGGTCGTCTGGCGCGACCGTTGGCAGGTCGGACACCGGCGTCATGACCGCATCGACCGGCGTCGCCGGCCACTGGTCCTGCTCGACCTTGCGCAGATCCGCGATCGTGACGAGGCCGACAAGGCGGTCGTGCGCGACCACCGGGATCGCCTGGAGGTTGTTCGGCAGCACGACGTCCCGGATCAGCTGGCCGATCGAGATCCCGGCTGGCGCGGAGCGGAAATCGGTCGTCATCAGCTGCGCGACTTTCACGCTGCCGACCGCGGAGGTGACCCGCTCCTGCTGTAGCGAGGCGCTCGCGAGATTGAACAGAAAGAACGCGATGACCCAGAACCAGATGCCGGTGGGCTGGCCCTCAAGGAAGGCGGCGTTCGCGCCGAGAAGGAAGAGGAGAACGGCGACGATCTGGCCGCCCCTTGCCGCCACCCGTGTCGCCAGCGCGCGATTTCCACCAACGGCCCAGATCGCCGAGCGCAGTACGCGGCCGCCGTCCAGCGGAAAGCCCGGCACGAGATTGAACATCGCGACCAGGAAGTTGATCTGCGCGAGGTAGTCCGTGATCGCCATGACCGGGAGCAGCGAGGGGGCAACGGCGATAGAGCTGGTCAACACCTGCGAGATGCCAAAGGCGCCAGCCGCGATCACCAGGCTTGTGAACGGCCCGGCTGCCGCCATCAGGAACTCGGACTTCGCGGTGGCCGGCTCCTTGGTCAGACTTGCGACCCCGCCGAGGATGAACAGCGTGATCGACGAGACCGGCAGCTGGAACCGCCGCGCAACGAGCGCATGCGCGAGCTCATGTGCGACCACCGATGCGAAGAAGAGCAGCGCCGCGATCGCCGCCGTGGCCAGGGCCTTCAGCTCCGACGTCGGGAAGATGACAAAGAACTGCTGCTGGGCGAGGTTGATCGTGATCAGGAAGAAGATCACGACCCACGAGATGTGAATGCGGATGTCGATGCCGAGGATGCGCGCGACACGGAACGACCCTGGCACAGACCGAGCATAGCCGCGATGTCCGCGCGATACTTGATGCGGATGAGGACGATGTCGGACGACCGCCAGCGACGCCACGGGGAGTGACAGAGTTAGCCACGGGACGCTTCGGCACGCTGGAGATCCATCCCGACATCGCGCGCGCGATCGACGAGCTCGGTTTCATGGCGCCGACGCCGGTGCAGCAGGAGGCCATCCCGGTGCTGCGCGCGGGCCGCGATCTGTTCGCGCAGGCGCAGACCGGCACCGGCAAGACGGCGGCGTTCGCGATCCCGATCATCGAGCGCATCGACCCGGAGGAGAAGCGGCCGCAGGCGCTCGTGGTCGTTCCGACACGGGAGCTCGCCGTCCAGGTGACGCGCGAGTTCGGCGCGCTGGGCAAGTTCCGCCACACGCACGAGGTCGCGATCTACGGCGGCGTGCCGTACGGCCCGCAGGAGCGCGCGCTCAAGCGCGGCGTACCGATCGTCATCGGAACGCCCGGCCGGCTGCTCGATCACATCGATCGCGGCACGCTGCTGCTGGAAGGGATCCGCGTGGTGGTGCTCGACGAGGCCGACCGCCTCCTCGACATGGGCTTTGCGCCCGACGTGCGCAAGCTGCTGCGCCTCTGCCCGACGAAGCGGCAGACCGCGCTCTTCTCCGCGACGCTCTCCGGCGAGGTCCGCGACCTCGCGCATCGCTTCACAAAGGATCCGGCGCAGATCGCGATCGATCCGGGTCAGATGAACCTCGAAGCGATCGAGCAGGTCTATGTCGAGGTCCTCGACCAGGACAAGCCGAAAGCGCTCGCCGAGCTGCTGCGCCGCTGGGAGACCGACCAGGTACTCGTGTTCCGCCACACCAAGCGGGGCGTCGACAAGCTCTTCGACGACCTCAAGCGACGCGGACAGAAGGTCGCCGCGATCCATGGCGATCTCTCGCAGCGCGAGCGGGAGCGGACGCTCGACCAGTTCCGGAGCGGCGAGATCAAGGTCCTGATCGCCACCAACCTCGCCGCTCGCGGCCTTCATGTCGAGGACATCAGCCACGTCATCAACTACGACCTGCCCGAGGACGCGGACACGTTCACGCACCGCGTCGGCCGCACCGGGCGCGCCGGCGAGGCTGGCGTCGCCGTCACGTTCGTCGGCGAGTGGGATATCGACGAGTTCGAGCGCCTGCGCGCCAAGGCGGGCGTCCCCTTCCGGCGCGAGGTGCTGGAGCTGTACGGGCGCTAGGGTGGCCGACTGCGTGTTCTGCGCCGTCGTGAATGGCGCGGAGCATCTCTCGGTGTATCGCGACGAGAAGGTCGTCGCGTTCCTCGACCACGCGCCGGTCTTCCCCGGTCACACGCTCGTCGTGACCGCTCGGCACTACCACACGCTCGAAGACCTCCCGGAGAGCGAGGTCGCTCCGCTGTTCCTGCTGGCGCGCCGCCTGTCGATCGCGTTCCGCACCGCGCTCGACGCCGACGGGTCGTTCATCGCGGTGAATACGCGCATCAGCCAGAGCGTGCCGCACGTCCACGTGCATGTCGTGCCACGACGTAAGGGGGATGGTCTGTTCTCACCCGGTCGCGGCATGTGGATGCGGCGGCGGTACGCGGAGGGTGAAGCGGAAAGGATCGCTGAGAAGCTGCGGAGCGCCCTCGCGAGCTAGCCGACGAAGGCGCGCGCCGTTCGCTCCCAGAGCTCGGTGCAGAGTCGCAGCGACTCTTGATCGACTCGTTCGTTCCGACCATGGAACATCGCGGCGAACTCTCGGAACGGAATGCGCTCGCTGAGCAGCCCATAGCCGTACGAGACGACGCCCTTGCGGCGGAAGAAACGCGCGTCGGTCGCGCCGACGATGAGAAAGGGCACCGTCTTCGAGTCAGGGATCAGCTGCTGCGTCACGCGGGTGAGCGCGTCCCACAGTGGCGTGTCGAGTGGCGATTCGCTCGCGGGGTTGCTCCCCTCGTAAGCGACCTCTACGTCCTTCCAAAGATCGCCGACCGCGTCCTTCAACATCTGGCGGACCTTATCGCCGTCATCGCCGGCGAGTGTGCGGATGTCGATATCGACCTCGGCGCTCTCGGGGATGACGTTGACCTTCACGCCGCCATGCGCGATGTTCGGCGAGAAGGTCGTGCGCGTCGCGGCGTACAGCATCGGCGCGGTGCCCTCAGGTCCGCGGTCAAGCGCCGCGTCGAATGTGGCTGGATTGGTGAGCGCCAGCCGCGAGACGGGCGGGAGGTCGATGCCATCGATAAACCGACGCCACAATTCGTGCAGCCGGAGAGGCGCCTTGTACCGGGCGACACGTGTGATGATCTCGGATGCCTTCACCACCGCGTTGTCCGACTGGTAGGGCATCGAGCCGTGGCCCGGAGTGCCTTTCACGCGAAGCCGCGTCCATTGCGAACCCTTCTCGGCGGTCATGATCGGCAGCTTCGCGCCCTTCCCCATCGGGAAACGGGCACCGCCGAACTCCGTCACCAGGAAGTCGCTCTTCACGTCGTCCCAGGCGTTCTCGGTGAGCCACTGCGCGCCATACGTGCCGAGCGCTTCCTCATCCGCGACGGCGGAGTAGATGCAGGTCCCCTTCGGTCGGAACCCGCTCGTGAGGAGATGGCGCACCGCGACCGCCATCGATGCCGTGACGTCCAGCATGTCGACCGCACCGCGGCCCCAGACCTCGCCGTCGATGAGCTCCGCCCCGAAGGGGTCGTGGCGCCAGCCCGATCTGGTCACCGGGACGACGTCGGTATGTCCCATGAAGTGGAGCGAGGGCGCCGTGGGGTCGCTGCCCTCGATGCGCAGGACGAGACTCCCGCGGCCCGGCTGCGGCTCGTAGCGCTTGATCTCCACGCCCGGCGTTTGGAGATAGCTCGCCAGCGTGTCGACGCTGCGCATCTCGTGCCCCGACGACGGCGTACCGTCGTTCACGCACTCGTTGCGGATGAGATGCTGGAGGAGGTCGGTCGTCTCCTCCATCGCGCTGACCATTCGGAAACTCTAGTCCAGCGCGACGCCGCGCGAGAGCGCGCATACGTAGCGCGTCCGCTCGGCGATGAGCCGCACGATCTCGCTGTATGGGCGGCGCAGCAGCTGCGACATCTTCTCTTCGCGCTCCACGTCGCCGGCGGCGCGCAACGGTCCGATCGGAAGCGCCCACCTCGCGACGACGTTGATCGCGTGTGCGCGCTCGAGATCCGCGATCGAAATGCGATGGCCGGCATCACGTAGGCCCGCCGCCGTTGCCTCCAGGCTCGCCGCGGTGAGCTCCGCCGGATCGAGCTCGTCACCGTGATAGAAGAGGCTCGCGACGACCAGCGTGGCGACGTCGGCCGCCAGCGGCGCGATCCCGACGAATGCCCAGTCGAGCGCAACGGTCTCGACCTCGTCATCCACCGTTCGGCTCATGAGGTTGGCGCGGAACGCGTCGAGGTGGCTCAGCGTCAGCGGTAGGCGATCGAGGGCCCGCCACCAGCGCTCGCGGTCACGCCACAGCGCTCGAAGATCGTCACGCGCGGTCGGATCGAATAGCAGGGCGACCGTCGGTCGCGCCCAAATGGCGTCGTCGTCGAGGATCGCGGGCATCGTCCGACTGAAGTACGCGCTCCAGGCGCGGACCCAGCCGCGCGACAGCCACGCATCGGTCGGTAGCTCGCGACCGGCGAGATACTCGCCGCCGAGGCGTCCGAGATGTCGCGCGGCGAGCGCGTAACGCGCGACGTCCCACTGCGCCGCATCGTCGGCGACGTGCTCGAGCCAGATCCACAGCGTGCCGTCGCGACGTTCGACGCCGTAGCACCGCGGTGCGGCGAGACCCCGCGGAAGTCCCTCCAGCAGCCCGGACGCGTACGCCTCCCCCTCGCGGTCCCACCGCAGGGTGTCGAGAAGCACCTGACGCCGATCGTTGGTCGCGTGCGCCAGCTCGTCGCTGGTCGGAGCGCGACAGATCTTGAGCACCGCGGACCACGGCAGCGAAGACGCGTCCGACCGTGCGGTCCCCTTCACGCGATAGATGCCCTGCGAGACGGGATTGAAGACCGTGTAGCCGAGCGGTTCGACCGTCCAATCGACGACCGCGTCGACGGGGCGACCGAGCGCGCCGGAGGCGACGTCGATCAGCCGCGCACGATCGAGATCGGGCGCCGCAGCCGTTGCCACGCGCTAGGTCAGGCCGGCGTCGCCTGGCGCGCGAGCTCCTTGCGCACGAGCTTGGTCGCCTCGACGACGACGCGGCACTTCTCCTCTGACTCCTCGACGGTTCGCGTCTTCAGCCCGCAGTCGGGATGCGGCAGGAGACGCTCCTTCGATACGTACCGCAGCCCCTTGCGGATCCCTTCCGCGGCGGTCGCGACCGACTCGGTGTCGTGCCTGTGGACGTCGACGATGCCGATCGCGAGCTCCTTCGTGAAGGGATCGCGGTCGAACAGCTCCAGCCACCGGTATCCGTAGTTCGCCATCGCGAGGTCGAGCTGATCGACCGGAAGCTCGAGGACCTTCGGATAGATCGCGGCGAAGTCGCCGTAACAGATGTGAGAGACGGTCTTCGCGTCGAGGTTCTGTGTCACGACGCCCATCGCCTCGATCGCGATGTCGATCTCCTCCGGACGCGCGTGGATCGCGGGCTCGTCGATCTGGATGTAGCGCGCGCCCGCGGCCTGGAGATCCTCAGCTTCCTGGCGCACGACCTCGGCCAGCGCGAGTGCCGCATCCCGACGGGTGCGGTACGCCTCGTTGTACGACCAGTCGAGCAGCGTGTACGGGCCGGTCAGCATGCCCTTCACCGGGCGATCCGTGAGCGACTGCGTGTAGCGGAACCAATCCACCGTCATCGGCTTTGGTCGGCTGACCTTCGAAGCGATGATCGGCTTGTGGTAGTAGCGGTTCCCGTACGAGCGGACCAGGCCGCCGAGGCGGAAGCCCTCGAGACGCTCGGCGAAGTAGGCGACCATGTCGCCGCGGTACATCTCGCCGTCGACGAGGATGTCGATGTCGAGCTGCTCCTGCCGGCGGATCCATTCCTCGGTCGCCTTGCGCTCGAGATCGATGAGCTCTGTCTCGCCCAGCTTCCCGCGCGCGTTCGCGTTGCGCGCCTTCTGCAGGTAATCGGGCTTGCCGAACGAGCCGACGGTCGTCGTCAGCAGCACCTGATCGCTCATGCTTTCACCCCTCCGGTCGCGTGCGCGGCCGCGACAAGCACCTTCACCTTTTGGACCGCGATGTCGTGTGGCAGGTATTCGAGCCCCGTCGTCGGGGCGAGCCAGAGATAGTCCGAGGGGATGCGCTTCATCGCCGCCTCGATGAGCCGGACCAGCTCGCTCTCGGTCTCGACGCGCGTGTTCCGCGCGTCCACCACGCCGAGGACGACCGTCTGGCGCAGCGTGCTCAGCTTCTCGAGAACGTGCGTCTCCCGACTCCGCACGTCGATCCCGATCTGTGCCACCGGGAACGCGGCGAGCGCGTCGAGGAGCGGATCAGCTGGGAAGAAATAGGTCTGCAGCGCGAGCGGCACGCCCGCCGCGGCGAGTCGCTCGATGGCGGCGCGCGCGATCGCGAAGTGCTCCGGATGCGCCACCAGCGCCGGCTCCTCGACGTCGACAAGGGTCGCGCCGGCGGCGCCGAGCCCGCGGATCTCGGCAGCGATCGCGTCGGCCGCCGCGAGTGTGCGGTCCTCGAGGGACTTGTAGTGGCGGTCTTCTGCAACAAGGCTCGCGAACGTGAGCGGACCGCACACCGCCGCTTTGAGCTGACCCCGCGCGACACCCCGCGCGAATTCGAAGTCCCGCACGAGCGTCTTGCCATCGCTCTTGATCGGTCCGGTTATGACGGGCTGCCGGAAATACGTGTTGTTGTCGTAGAAGCGCTCGAGCGGCCCGCGTTCGCACCCATCCCAGGCGCGCGCGAATGGGGCGAGCAGGTCGTCCCAGCGGATCTGGCCGTCGTTGACCACGTCGACGCCAGCCCAGTCGAGCTCGCCGATGGCCCACCGCGTGGTCTCATCGAGCACGGCGGAGAGGCCAACTTCATCGAGCTCGCCGCGGTCGCGGCGGTGCAGCGCGCGGCGCAGCTCCTGATGCTCGTCCGAGATCTTGGGATACGCACCCACCACGGTCGTTTTCACGGGTTCGACTCCTTCACTTTCGGTCGCGGCAGCAGACCCGCGCGCTCCGCGACGAGCGGAACGGCCTCGGGCCATTCGATCGCATAAAGGTGCACGCCGCGGACGCCGGGCAGCGCCCGCAGCGACTTCACCATCTCGACTGCGATGGTGATCCCTTCCTGCTCTCCGTCAGCGGCCTTCTTGATCCGGTCGATGACCTCCTCGCCGAGCGCAACGCCCGGTACCCGCGCAAGACGCTCGGCCTGCTCCGCGGAGCGAAGGATCAGGACGCCGGCGATGACCGCCGCCTCGCGCCCGCCACCGACGCGCCGCAGCTCGGCGAGCCATTGGCTGAACGTCGCGAGATCGAAGACCGGCTGTGTCTGCAGGAAGTCGGCGCCGGAATTGACCTTCTCGACGGTCCTGTCCAGATCCGCTGACATCGGCTTGGTGAACGGCGATGCGGTGGCGCCGATGAAATAGTCGGGCGCCTGACGGATCTCATCCCCCGACAGGAACTTGTGCTCGTCGCGCATCGTGACCGCCATCTTCACCAGTGCGACGCCGTCCAGATCCTTCACATACACCGCGTCGGGGTGGTTTCCGTGCTTCGGGTCGTCGCCGCTCATGAACAGGAAGTTCGGAAGGCCGAGCGCGGCCGCACCGAGCAGGTCGGCTTGCAGGGCGATGCGGTTCCGGTCGCGCCCGGTGATCTGAACGATGGGCTCGACCCCAGCCTCGCGGACCAGCACCGCGGCCGGGATGGCGGCCATGGCCGCGACGCTCCGGTTGCTGTCCGTGACATTGACGGCATCGACGCTCCCCTTGAGCGCGCCGGCCCGCCGCTTCACGGCCTCTCCGGACGCGCTCTTAGGCGGATTGAGCTCGGCGGTCACGACGAACTCGCCCTGCCGGAGGAGCGATGCGAGGTTGCTCAAATGAAAAACGACCTCTCCATCTCAAGAGAAGTCGCCCTTTACGGGTCGACCCTCTCTCATCTTTCCCTGTTCTTCAGGGCCGGAGTTGGCACCGTAGCGGGCCTCCGCTGGTTGCCGAGGCGTCATCGGGCCGTTCCCTCAGCCTCTTCTGGATGAAAAAGGGATCGCGTATGAACTTTCGCGGAATCGTAACACGTACACTCACGCCGTTCCCATGACCAAACGGCTCGTCGACCGGACCTTGCGCGCGTTCACCGACGACCTGTCCTCCGATGCTCCCGTCCCCGGCGGAGGCAGCGCGGCGGCATACGCGGGAGCGCTCGGGGCGGCCCTGGCCGCGATGGTCGCGCGGATCGCCGCACGCAAGTCGGAAGACGGTTGGTTCGCTGACTACGTCGCGGAGATGGACAACCTGCGCGCCGATTTCCTCCGCCTCGTGGACGACGACAGTGCGGCCTACGGGGGCGTCGCGGAGGCGATGAAGCTGCCGAAGTCGAGCGACGACGAGAAGCGCGAACGGACCGAGCGCATCCAGGCGGCCTTGCTCGCGGCTTCGCGCGTGCCGCTGGAGGTCGCGAAGACGAGCCGCCGGCTTCTCGATGCGTGCGAGCGCGGGATCGCGAAGGCGACGCCGGCAACGGCGAGCGACATCGGCGTCGGCGCCCTCATGGCCGAGGCCGCGCTCCGCGGGGCCTCGCTGAACGTGATGATCAACCTCGCGTCCGTGAAGGACCCCGCGCAGGTCAAGGCGCTCTCGGAGGACCTCGACCGCGCGCTCGACGGCGCCGAAGCGCAGCGCAAACGGATCACGGACTTCGTCGAGACGCGCATCGCGCGCTGATGCGACTGCTGCACGGGCGACCGCTCGCCGAGCGGTTGAACGCGCGCTCGCGCGAGCGATCCGACGCACTGCATGGTCGTGACATCCATCCCGCGCTCGCCGCGATCTCGGTCGGCATCGACCCCGCGGCGAACACGTATCTGCAGCGACTCGCGCGCGGGGGCAGGGTGCTCGGCATCGCCGTCCGTGACATCTCCCTGAAACGCGATGCCACCGAGCTGACGGTGATCGCCGAGCTTGATCGGGCGAGCCGCGATCGCTCCATCCACGGCGTGCTGTTGCTGACGCCGTTGCCCGGGAAGCTCGACGAGGGTCATCTGGTCGATCACATCGCGCCGCCGAAAGACGTCGAGGGCGTGAACCCTTATAGCGTCGGGCTCCTGCTCGACGGCCGTCCGCGATTCGTGCCATCCACCGCCGAGGCGATCGTCGAGCTTCTCAAGTTCCATGACGTACCACTCGTGGGCACGAATGTGGTCGTCGTCGGACGGAGCACCGTCGTCGGCCGTCCCGCCGCGGCGTTGCTCATCAACGAGGACGCGACCGTCACCATCGCGCACAAACGCACGACCGACGTCGCCGCGCTGACGCGTCGTGCGGC
>DASYUC010000088.1:0-7451 GCA_036001645.1 Candidatus Limnocylindria bacterium | reverse complement strand
ATCGTCGCGAACGAGGCCATCAACCGCCGCAAGGCGGCCGGCCGGCGACCGACGGTCGGACTCAGCGTCGTCGAGGACCGCGCCTCGGGCGACACGGCCCTGTCACCCGAGGCGTCGGCCCTCGCTCATGAGCGCCGCGAGCTCGTCCTCGACGCGCTGCGGAAGATGCGCGAGGAGGATCGGCTCGTCATCGCGTATCGCTACTTCTTCGATCTCTCCGAGGTCGAGATGGCGGACGCGCTGGGAGTCGCGCGCGGTACGGTGAAGTCGCGTCTCTCGCGCGCGATCGGGCGGCTGCGGGCGACCATGGAAGGAGACACGCTGCATGACGCGTGAGCGGATGTCCGAGCAGGAGCTCGACGCGACCCTCGCCGAAGTCGGCGAGCGGCTCGCCTATCCGCGTCCGACGCGCCTCGCCGACGCGGTGCGCGCGCGGCTGCGCGAGCCGCGTGGGCGCCGCTGGTGGGATGCATTGCGCTCGCCGCGCTACGCGTTCGCGCCGATCCTCGCGACGCTCGCGGTCCTGGCGCTGGTCATCGTCCTGGCTGTTCCGGGAGCACGCGCCGCGGCGGCAAGTGTCCTTCACGCCTGGGGGATCGATATCTTCCAGGGACCCCCGATCGCCACGCCGGCGGCCAGTCCGTCGCCTCGTGCCGGACTCGGCTCGCTCACGACGCTCGACGAGGTTCGCCTTCGCGCGGACTTCACCGTGCGCGTACCCACGGATCCGCGACTGGGGACGCCGGACGAGGTCTACCGCGACCGGGCGGACGCAACGGGCGCGCGCCAGCGGATCTCGCTCGTCTACGGGCCGCGCGCCGGCTTCCCGATCTCGCACGAGCCCGGGGTCAGTGTGCTCGTCGTGGAGTTCCGCGGCACGTTCGATGAAGCGCTCATCGGTGGAAAGGGCGTGGGTCCGGACACCAAGATCGAAAGCCTCAGCGTGAACGGCGGCCGGGGCCTCTGGCTCGAGGGCGCGCCACACCTGTTCTTCTATCACGACCCGTCAGGGCAGATCGCGACCGAGACCCTTCGCCTCGCGGGCAACACACTCATCTGGGAGCAGGACGGCGTCACGCTACGCCTGGAGGCCCAGGTCAGCCGCGACGAGGCGCTGCGGATCGCGGCGAGCTTCCGCTAGGGAACCTCGGCCCTCCGCCTCTTGTAGGGGAGGCGATGGGCAGCTCCGCCCGCGTGCTTCTCCTGGCGACGATCCTCGGCGCCTGCGGGGCGCCACCCGCGACGACCGGAGCGAGCGCCACCTCCGCGTCGCTCGTGCCGCCGCCCGCGAACGAGCAGATCTACCTGGCGACCGACCGCGGCATCAGCGTTGTCGCACAGAACGGCGTGACGCTGCGCGAGCTGCCTCGCGGTGTTCCGGCGCCCGATTGGTCGGCGTTCTACGTCGTCGAGCCCGGCGACACGACGACCGTGCGCGTGCTCGATCCGGGGAGCGGCGCGGAACGCAGGGGCATCACGGTGCCCGGCCGTTACGACCTCGCGAGCGCGTATCGCGTCGCGCCGACGGGCCTCTCGCGAAGCGGCGCTCTCCTCACGCTCGAGGCCGCGCCATCGCCGACGCACAGCGGCTTCGCCGTCGTCGACACAAAGAGCGATTCGGTGAAGACCGTCACGACTCCCGGCGAGATGACCGTCGACGTGGTCAGCGATGACGCCGCGTCTCTCTATCTCGTCGAGCACAAGGCCGACAACCGCTACAACGTGCGTATCTTCGATCTCCGCACCGGTCGCCTCGACGAAAAGCCGATCGGCGATCTCAAGCAGGTCGAGGTCTCGACGCCGGCGAATGTCGAGCGCGGTCTGATGGCCGGGATCTATCAGGCCTCCATCGACGGCAGCCTGAGCAGCTGGCACTTCAGTCTCTACTCCAATCCGGGGCGCCGTCCGTTCATCCATGCGCTCAACGTGGCCGGGCGATACGCCACCTGCATCCTCGATCTTCCGGTCGGCTCCGGACCGGCCGCCCCAGGTTTCTGGACCGTCGCGCTCGCCCCGAGCGGCAAGCACCTGTACGCGACGAACGCGGTCGAGGGCACCGTGACGAGGTACGACGCGGACACGCTCCAGTCGCTGCAGTGGAAGTCCCTGAAGCGCAGCGCGACGGCACCGACGGCGAGCATCGATCCGATGACGGCCGCGGCGGTCTCGCCCGAGGGCTATCGCCTCTATGTCGTCGCCGAAGCCGGCGTCGTGGTCGTCGACACGGCGACCCTCGGCCTGAAGGCGCACCTCGTCCCGGACCGCGCGGTGCGCAGCATCGCCCTGACCGCGGACGGTCGTCGGCTCTACGCCCTCTCACTGGACGGCACGAAGGTCTGGGCACTCGACGCAATGAGCGGCCAACCTCTCGCCACGCTTTCGGTCCCCGCCGCCACATCCATCGCACGCGTGCGCTGAACCTCCTTCGAGCGTGACCTCTTTCGCCTCCGCCGACGTATATGAGGTGAGCGGCCGCAGCGGGATTCGCGCCTGATGAAACAGGCGACTTGACAGGTGGAATCGACGGGAATCGAATGTGGCCGCCGAAGGGGCTTTGGCTAGGAGGTGGACAACGCAGTGAGTCTTCTTTCGAAGTTCTCGCGCCGCGGGTTCCTCAAGTACGGATCGCTCTCAGGTCTTGCGGCGTTCGTAACGTCGTGCCTATCGCAGAACGCGCCAGCGGCTTCGCCGGCGGCAACGGCGTCGGGCGCAGCGACAGCGGTGGTGTCTCGCGCAGAGACCATCACCTGGAAGGTCCAGTCCGGGTGGGCGGGGAACGACCTCTTCCAGGAGATGTTCACCGACTGGGTGAACATCGTTCAGGAGATGTCGGGCGGCCGCATCAAGATCGACGCGCTGCCGGTGAACGCGGTCACCAACATCAACGGCGCCATCGACGCGGTCCACGCGGGGACGCTGGACGGCGCGCACCACGTGCCGGCGTACTACTACGGCAAGGACCACGCCGTGAGCCTCATGGGCACCGGCCCGATGATGGGCATGAGCGGGCAGATGTGGCTCGCCTGGTACTACTACGGCGGCGGCCAGGCGCTGTACGAGAAGCTCGTGCAGGGCAAGCTCAAGCTGAACGTCGTCTCGCTTTTCCACATGCCGATGCAGAACCAGCCGCTCGGATGGTTCAAGGACGTGATCAAGGGCCCCGACGACTTCAAGGGCATGAAGTTCCGCACCGTCGGTCTCGCGACCGGCATCTACCAGGGTCTGGGCGCGAGCGTCGTCTCGGTCGCCGGCGCGGAAGTGGCGTCATCTCTCGACCGCGGCGTGATCGACGCGGCGGAGTTCAACAACACGACGTCGGACACCGTCTACGGTCTGCCCGACGCGCGCAAGATCCTCATGGCGCGCTCGTACCACCAGCCGAGCGAGATCCTCGAGATCACGCTCAACAAGGGGAAGTACGACGCGATGCCGAACGACCTCAAAGCGATCATGAAGTACGCGGCCTGGGCCGAGTCGGCGAACGGCGAGTGGAAGCAGATGGACAAGAACTCGACCGACTACAAGAAGCTCCTCGACCGCGGCATCAACATCCAGAAGACACCGCAGTCCGTGCTCGACGCGCAGCTCAAGGCCTGGGACGGCGTCATCGCCTCCGAGTCCAAGGACAACCCCGACTTCGTGGCGATCCTCAACTCGCAGAAGGCCTGGGCACAGCGGATCTTCCCGTGGTCGGACACGATCAACATCCCGACGCCGGATGCAGTCAGCTATCGGGCGATGTTCAAGTAACGGCGTACTGAGTAGCCGCTTATCCTCACGGGGTCTTCGGGCGACCGAAGGCCCCGTGGGCTGTCTGAACGACGACACAGGAGTGAGTGGGTGTTGCAGCGGATCCTGTTCTCGATCGATCGGCTGAGTGCCTGGACGGGCAAGGCGGCCGCATGGATCGTGGTCCTGAGCACGGTCCTCATCAGCTACGACGTCGCGATGCGCTATCTCAGCAAGCCTCTCGGAGATCCGATCCGCGCGATCTGGTTCACCTACAACTACTCGTATGACATGTCGTACTACCTGTACGCCATGCTCTTCATGCTCGGCGGTGCGTATGCGCTCTCTCGCGCGCAGCACGTCCGCGGCGACATCTTCTATCGCCTCTGGCCGGTGAAGGTGCAGGGTGCCGTTGACCTCGCCCTGTACCTCTTCGCCTTCTTCCCGGGCATGATCGCCCTCATCTCGGTCGGCGCGCAGTGGGCGGGTTATGCGTGGTCCATCGGGGAGCGGTCGTTCACCTCGGCGGCGGCACCGCCCCTCGCACCGCTGAAGACCGTCATCCCGGTCGCCGCGGCGCTCATGGCCATCCAGGGCGTGGCCGAGACGATCCGCTCGTTCCACGCGATGCGCACCGGGGTCTGGCTCCCGCGGCTATCCGACGTCGAAGAGACCGAAACGATCCTGGCGAAGCAGAGCGAGCTCTAGGCCGTGAGCCCGGAGGCCCTGGGGCTCACGATGCTGGCCCTGCTTGTCATCGCGATCATGATCGGCTTCCCGACGGCGTTCACGCTCATGTCGCTCGGCATCACGTTCGGCTTTCTCGGCATCGGGTTCGTCGTGTTCGACCTCGTGGTGCAGCGCACGTTCTTCGTCATGCAGAACGACGTCCTCGTGGCGATCCCGCTCTTCCTCTTCATGGGCTACATCGTCGAGCGTGCCGGCATCCTCGACGAGCTCTTCCATTCGGTGCAGGTGATGTTCGGCTGGCTCCCGGGCTCGCTCGCCGTTGCGACGCTCGCGACCGGCACGATCTTCGCGACTGCGACAGGGATCGTGGGCGCGTCGGTGACGCTGCTCGGCCTTCTCGCGTTCCCGGCGATGATGAAGGCCGGCTACAACAAGCAGTACGCGGCCGGCGCCGTGACGGCGTCGGGGACGCTCGGGATCCTCATCCCGCCCAGCGTCCTGTTGATCCTGTATGGCTTCGTCGCCGGCGTATCCGTGCCGCGCCTCTATGCCGGCGCGTTCCTCCCTGGCTTCATGCTGTCGAGCCTCTACCTGATCTACATCATCGTGCGCGCCAAGCTGCAGCCCGGCGTCGCGCCGATGCTGCCGAAGGCGATGCGCGAGCAAGCGAACTTTGCTCAGATGGTGCGGTTGATCCTGCGCGGATTCGTCCCGATCGTTTCGCTCATCCTCTTTGTGCTCGGCGCGATCTTCTTCGGGCTCGCGACGCCGTCCGAAGGCGCCGCGCTCGGTGCGCTCGGCGGCCTCGTCCTCGCTGCCGCGCACAAGCGACTCAACTTCTCGATGCTGAGGGAGTCGGTCTTCCTCACCGTGCGCACCTCGGCGATGGTCGGCTGGCTCCTCGTGGGGTCGAGCATCTTCGCCGCCGTGTTCGCACGCCTTGGCGGGGGAGCGATCATCGCGGACTACGTGATCGGATTGAACCTGAGCCCCGAGCAGTTCTTCTGGATGGCGCAGTTCCTCATCTTCCTGCTGGGGTGGCCGCTCGAGTGGACGGAGATCACGATCATCTTCCTGCCGCTCTTCCTGCCCCTCCTGCAGACGTACCACACGAGGTTCCCCGACAACATCTCGACCGACGCCTTCTTCTTCGGGATCATGGTCGCAATCAACCAGCAGACGTCGTTCCTCTCGCCGCCGGTCGCGATGTCGGCGTATTACCTCAAGGGCGTGGTCGGCAAGCTCATCACGCTCAACCAGATCTTCCAGGGCATGTACCCATACCTGGCGATCCAGCTCGTCGCGATGCTCGTCCTCTGGCTCTTCCCGCAGATCGCGTACTACTTCCCAACGCTCGTCTACGGAGCCGGCCTCCGTTAGATCCGCGCGACGTCGCGGAAGACCCCCTGGACGAAGCCGCTCAGGTCGGCCCGCTGACGCGCGGTCGCGAGGGTGAAGACCGCCGCGATCGCCAGACCGCCGGCGGTCGCGATGGCGAGCTCCTCCACGGCGCCGAGCGGCCCGCCTTCGCGAAAGGCGAGCCCAGCGGCGGCGACCGCGTAGAGAACGAAGAAGGTCGCGATCAGGACGCGTGTCCGGCGCGGCATCGCGAAGCGGATCTCGACGCGACTCCCGCCACGACGTGGTTTGATCTGACCGACCGCGCGGATCGCGCGCTGATGGCGCTCCCAGATCTCGAACGTGTCGTCGCGGATGAATCCGAGGTATTCGTTCTCGATCTTGAAGACCCCGAAGGCCCGCTTCTTTGGGCGATTGATGGCGGCCGCGATGCGTTGCAGCGCGCCTTCGGGCGCGATCGCGATGTCCAGGGACCAGTCATGAGGCATGCTGCGCACACTACCGGCCGGAGCTCCGAACGTTCGCGCGCGACGTGCTGCCGCGCTTTTGCGCTTGCGATCGGATGGGAGAGCGAGATCCTGTCGGGGTGGCCGGATTCGAACCGGCGGCCTTTTGGTCCCGAACCAAACGCGCTACCAAGCTGCGCTACACCCCGTGACGATCACGAGTCTACCGGTGCGTGGCTGCGCAAGGAACCACCGAGCGCGGCACGTGACGCTACTCGGCGGGCAACACGGCCTTGGTGTCGTGGTACTCCAGGATCTGTGCACGGATGCGCTCGCGCAGGTCGGTCCACCACTTCTCGTCCGGGGACTCGGGCCACGCGTGTCGAGCGTCGGGCTGATGCACGACGCAAACGACGACGGTCCATTCATCTGAATCGCTGAGCTCCAAACGTAAGCGTGCGAGCTGCTTCGTCTTGTCCAGCGGCTTCAGCCACTTTGGCGACGTCATCACGACGGTCGATGCGGTGCCGCGACCACCGCGAGAGTCACCCCAGCCATCCACGGATGCGTCCGGATAGAGGCCGCGGTGTCTCAGGGTCGGCAGCAGGTATTCGAGCATCGCCCGCGCGTCGCGCTGGAAGCCATTGAGGATGCGGGTCGCTTCTTCGTCGGCCAACGGCATCACGGCCACAAGGGCGGCTTTCGCTCACGCTCGGTGCGGGCGGGCGGCTCCGTCTCGCCGTTGGCCGCGGCGACGATTTCGCCACACGCCACGCAGGCGCCGGCTGGGGCCAGCCCTACGGCTGCCTGGATCCGGATCCTGAGGTCGCGGCGGTCGTAGGTGTGGCCGCACAGCGTCACCTGTCCGTCGGCGATGATCGGTGGGCGTGTGGCGTGGACACTCCCGTCTCGGGCCGTGATCCAGACGAAGGATGGATTGATGGCGTACCTCGTTCGCGGTTTGGGCAGGACCCTTGCTCCCGCGCGCCGCGGAGGCACATTGGCGAACACGCCGAACGGGGTCGCTCTCTCAGTGTGTCATGACATCATCCGCGACTCGTTACGCTTGAGTCGCTAAGCCGCTTGGGGCCATGTCCGCACCACCCTCGTCCGGGGCTGTAGCTCAGTGGAAAGAGCGCCGCCGTCCTAAGGCGGGCGTCGCCGGTTCGATTCCGGCCAGCCCCTCCGTGGGGACGGAACTCCAGGTCGCAGCGGATGTATGGCCTA
>DASYUC010000087.1:0-2202 GCA_036001645.1 Candidatus Limnocylindria bacterium | reverse complement strand
ACCGCGTTGTCCCAGAAGAGCGCGCGCTTGCGCGACTCGGTCATCGGCCAACCGAGCACGGTGTCCACCGATTTCGGGAAATGACTCTCGCCGTGCGGATAATCCGAGGCGTACATCAACACGCCATCGCCGACGAGATCCGCCACCGCGTTGGTGAGCGGCGCGCCCTCGGGAATCTCGATGCTCTGGAAATACCGGCCGCTCGTCACGTACTCGCTCGGTAGCCGTTGAAGCTTCGGGAGCGCGGCCGCGACCGTGCGCGTGTGCTCATCGATGCGGGCGATCCAGAACGGTAACCACCCGTGCCCCGCCTCGAGCGTGCCGATCCGCAGCTCGGGATAGCGATCCATCACGCCGCTGCCGATCAGCGCCGCCATGTTGCGCATGCCGCACCAGGGATGCGCGGCAGAGCGCTGGAGCCAGAGGTTGCCCCAGGTGTCCTGACCCCCCGGCGCGTACGGCGGCATCACGGTGAAGGTGTGCAGCACGACGGCGAGGTCGAGCGCGGCGGCTTCGGCCCAGATCGGCTCGAAGTCCGGATGATCGAGCGGAACACCGTATGGGGCGTAGAGCATGACCGCCCACGCCCAGCGCGCCTTGCGCCACGATCGCATCTCCTGCACGCTCGCCGCGACGTCGCGCGCGCACACGAGGATCACCCCGCCGAGGCGATCCGGAAACGCGCCGCAGTAGTCCTGCATCCACCGGTGATAGGCGCGATACATGGCGAGCTCGAGCGCGACGTCGTCGCCGGTCGTCCACGTGCCGAACCAGCCGGACGGCAGCGTGAGATTCACGTCGACGCCCTCGTAGTCCATGTCCGCGATGCGCGCCGCCGGGTCGTGATCGACTCGCGGCGACACGGCCTTCTCGCGCCGCACACCGGTGAACCCCGCCATGTATCCGCCGGGCGTCGCCTCCGCCTCGGCCTCACCCAGGCGCCGGCGATAGTGCCGCTGGCCTCGCGTGTAGGTGATGCGCCCGTGCGCGTCGACGCGCTTCGAATCCTCCCAGTGCGCGAGCGTCGCGTTCTCCGCCGCCGAGAGATAGCTCGACAGGACGTTCATGTACGGACCGACGTGCGTGTCGGAATCGAAGACTCTGAAGCCGTTCCGCGTCATCGTCTCCGGCCTCCCTCACCCCGAGCGAACTCGCGCGGAACGACCGCGACGTCGTCGAGCTTCTCGAGCGTCCAGAGACGCTCGAGAATTCCGCCGGCCCGGGCGATGCCCAGAAACTCTTCCGTGAGGCCGAGGAATTTCTCGGCGATCTCCGCGTCGCTCTTCCGATCCGACAGGTCACCCCGGTCGCCGCCCGATTCACCGGTGAACCGCTCGCCGTCACGCATCACGACGTGCACGCGCGTGCGATGCGCGACGGGCAGCCGCTCGTACGCGCGCGTGAACTCGTCATTCGCCACGACCTCGATCTTCGGCAGCAGCGCCCGCAACGCAGGATTGTGCCGGTGCGCATCGTCGAATTGCCGCGGTGTCACCGTCCCGTCGATCAGCGCCGCCGCGGTCACGTACGGGATGCTGTGGTCGGCAGTCTCGCGAGAGACCGGATTCCAGTGATGCTCGCCGGTGCCCATGCCGACCTTCGCGCGCTCGTACACTTCGACGGTGACGCGCGCGATATCCGCGACGCGATCCTTCACCGATGGCGCGACCTTCTCCGCGGCGAGGATCGACGAGATCGTGGAGGCGCACGATGCGCGCGGCTTGATCATCGTGTCCTCGATCTTGAACGGCGCGCCGTCCCCGCCCATCACGTCGAGCGAGAATCGCTTGCCGGCCACGTGCGCGCACCAGCCTCCCGCGCCTTCGAATGGCAGGCTCGGCCCGTCCATGCCGTCGCGCGCGAGCAGTGCCGAGAACACGCCCGCTCTGCCGGCGTGACCGGCCGCGACGGCCTTCCACATCGACAGGTGGCCGGTGCGCACCGACTTCAAAATATTGCTCGGCGCGGCGGCCATCGCGATGCAGTGCGCGAGCTGCTCCGGGGAGAGTCGCACCAGGGTGCCGGCCGCGGCGGCCGTCCCGAGCGTGCAGAAATTCGTCGGGTCGAATCCCTCCGAGTGAACGGCGTCGGAGAGTCGCAGATAGATTTCGTAGCCGAGCACGACCGCCGCGATGAGGTCACGTCCGCCAGCTCGCGCATGCTCCGCCGTCGCGAGGATCGGCGCCACCACGTCGCTCGGAT
>DASYUC010000086.1:0-9395 GCA_036001645.1 Candidatus Limnocylindria bacterium | reverse complement strand
AGGCGATCAACCGCGCCCGTCCGGCCGGCGTGAAGGGCCAGTACGTCCGAGCGGCGCACCTCACCAGCACGCAGGGGCCGAGCGTGAAGCTCGATCTCGGCGCGACACTTGGACTCGCGGGTCGCGCGACCGCATAATTCGTCGAGAGCACACAACTTCATAGCCAAAGAAGCCGGCGCCCGAAAGGGATAAGTCCTGCGGAGGCGAGAACAAAACGCGGCTGTGCCGCGACTTGGCCCTCGTTTCCGTTGGGAACGAGGGCTTCGTGGTCTTTAGGGGGTGACATGGCGAAGATCAAGACCGGACCCAAGGTCAAGCGGAAGGGGGGCGGCATCCCGGCGAAGAGCCGGGCCGTGGACGCGCTCGCGGAACAGCTCCGTGGGTCGACCGCGATGATCGTCACCGACTACCGCGGCCTGAAGGTGGGCGAGCTGCAGGACCTGCGCAAGCGTCTGCGCCCGAAGGGCGTGGAGTACCACATCGTGAAGAACAGCCTGTTCACGCGCGCCGCGGCCAAGACGGAACGGGGCAGCCTCGCGTCGCTCCTCGCCGGACCGACGGCGATCGCGCTCGGCAAGGTCGACGAGGTCGAGCTCGCGAAGGGCATGGTCGACGAGGCGCGTTTCCTCAAGTCGCTGCGGATCCTCGGCGCGTTCATCGGCGGAGACACGCTGTCCGTCGACGACGTCCAGATCCTCGCGAGGCTTCCCAGCCGCGCGTATCTGCAGGGCCAGATCGTCGGCAGCCTTCAGGCGCCGCTGGCTCAGCTCACCGGACTCTTCCAGGCACCAGCCCAGAACCTCATCTACGTGCTCAGCGCACGCGCGCAGTAACGCGCACTAATAAGGAGAGAAGACATGGCAACCGCTACCGAAAGCAATCCGAAGTTCGACAAGGTCGCAGGCGAGCTCGAGTCCTGGTCGATCATGGAGATCGCCCAGTTCGGCAAGTACCTGCAGGACCGCTGGGGTGTCAGCGCGGCTCCGGTCGCCGTCGCGGCGGCTGGCGGCGCGGCTGCTGGTGGCGCGGCCCCGGCGGAGGCCGAGGAGAAGACCGAGTTCACCGTCATCCTGAAGGAGGCAGGCGCCTCCAAGATCAACGTGATCAAGACGGTCCGCGAGCTCACGGGGCTCGGCCTGAAAGAGGCCAAAGACCTCGTGGACGGGGCTCCGAAGCCGGTCAAAGAGAACATCGGCAAGGACGAAGCGAACGCCGTCAAGAAGAAGCTCGAGGACGCCGGGGCGACCGTCGAGGTCAAATGACCGCGCACTAGCCCAAACGTTCTGCTACCTCTATCGGTAGCGCAGGTGTGCCCGATATCGTTGTCGTCCGCCGGTCCACCGCCTTGTCGGTGGGCTCGCGAAAGGTGCCGGACCGGGGCCCGCAAGGGTCCCGGTTTGGTTTTTCCGGGAAAGGCGATCTAGGACGCCTGTGGACGGTCGGGCACGGTTGACGCCGTCGCGAAGACGTTCTCGTCGACGAAGACGTGCGCTCCACATCGCACCGCGAGCGCGATCGCGTCCGACGGCCGGCAGTCGACCTCGACCTCTTGGCCTCCGAGGTGGAGGGACACCTGTGCGAGGAAGGTGCCCTGGCCTTCAGGCAGGGTCGGCTGCGGCAGCAGTCCCGTGACGACAACACGATCGACCTCGACGCCGAGCTTGCCGAACGCGTCGATCACGAAGTCGTGCGTGAGAGGTCGCTCGGACCTCTGGCCGTACAGCCGCGTTGAGATCGCGTGGGCTTGTTCGGGTCCGATCCAGATCGGCAGGACTCGCTCCGACGATGTGTCTTTCAGGAGCACGGTGTGCTGCTTGCTCATTTCGTGTATGCGTACCGAGTCGATGACGCACTCGATGGCACCCATGGAGCGGCTCCTTTCGACCTCGAGCCTACGCCTGGGACTCGCTACGCGAGTGACCATCCCTGCGAGCGGCCCTCGAGCCACTTCGGCGCGGCCTCTGCCCCGAGCAGCAGCGCGACCTTCGCGTAGATCTCGGCATCCGTCGCGGTCGACGCGAGCACCGACACTTCGCTGAGGTCGGTGCGCGCCGGAAGACCGGTGCGCGGATCGATCAGGTGATGGCCTCCCTCCCAGGACCGCTTGGTGGTGCCGCTCGTCGCCGCACCCATGTCCTTCAACAGGAGGGTCCGGTCGCCGAATCCGACCGGCCACCCTTCGCCCGTCTCGCCGCCGCCGCGCGCGAACAGATCGCCGCAGAGATTCACCAGAACGTTCTCACCCAGACGCGCGGCGAGGCGGTCTGCGAGCCAGCCCTTCGCGATGCCGCCCAAGTCCACGCCCGCACCAACAAGACGAGCCGCGCCGGGGCGTAGCTGGATCACCTCGGCCAAGGGCGGTATCGGCGGCGGATCCGCGCGGGCGGTCGGACCCGCCGCGAAGTCACGCGTGTAACCGGCGGCGAGCAATGCGGGCAAGACAGCCACGTTCACGAGCCCACCGCTGACCTCGAAAGCCCGCAGCGATTCGTGAAGCAGGTCTTCTATCTCCGGGCTCACATCGACCCACGCTCCGGCGGACGCATTGAAACGCGACAGCTCGCTACTCGCATCGAATCGCGTAAGGCGCTCGTGCATGTGCACGATCCAGGCTTGACCGCGCATCAGCGCAGCGGCATCGATATCGATGCCGTACAGCTCGCACTCGCCGCCCAGCGAGTCGAAGACGCGGCGCTCCATCGCTACCTGACGACGACCTGCGTACGTGCGGCGAGGTCGTGGAATAGGCGTTGATCATCTCGCGTCAGCGCCGTCAACACCGCGATCGGCCAGGCGACATAGAGCACGAGAGCACGGATCACGGCCTGTCCCGGCGTCATACGTCCGCCGTTCAGAGAAGCGACCCGAATATGGACCATCCGCATGCCTGGCGTCTGCCCTCGATCGAGCGACCAGAACGCGATGAAGTAGAGCTGGAACGCGATGAAGTTCAATGCGGCGAATTCGAGCGCGTCGAGGCCCAGTCCGAAGAATGCGATCCAGCCAAGCACCATGAGCGGAATACCGTCGGTGACGAACGCGAATAAGCGCGCCTGGAGCGGCGCTGGTCGGGGATCGTTGGATCGCGCCACATGGTGAGTGTGCGCTTCAGTGATCAGGAGACGTGTGTGTAGGTGATGCCCGGTAGCTGCGTCGCCTGCACAGCCGGCGCGGTCGTTATGCGCGGCGCGGTCGTGGCGCGGCCGGTGCGTGTTGGCGTGGGGGTCGCGCTCGGTGCAGGCGTCCGGAGCGCCACCTGTGATTCGGCCGGTGGCTGGAGCGGCGCGGCGTCGTTCTTCGGATGCGCGACGACGTAGCCGCCCGAGCCGACGAACGCTGCCGTCGCGAACAGTGCCGCGCCCGCGCGCAGGATGGTCGCGCGCTCCAACGCTAGGCCTTGAAGACCGCGAGCTTCTCGAAGCTCTGCGTGAAGACTTCCTTCGCGTCGACCTCGAGGTGCCCTTCGAGGATCTCCTGATACACCGAGCGGAAGTCGACGGTGAAGCCCAGGTTGCCACTCGTGTCGAGCTTGCTCAGGCTCGGCGCGGCGCCGTAGAGGCCGCCCTTCACCGCGTCGCCCATGAGGAAGATAGGCGCCGACGTGCCGTGATCGGTGCCCGCGCTCGCGTTCTCCTTCGGGCGGCGGCCGAACTCGGACCACGTCGCGATGAGCACGCGGTCGGACATGCCGTGCGCGGCGAGGTCGGTGTAGAACGCCGACACGGCCTGGTCGAAGTAGCCCATGAGGTCGTCGTGGCGCTGCTGCTGCGTGTAATGCGTGTCGAATCCGCCGAGCGTCACGTGGAGGATCTTCACGCCCGTACCGGTCACGATCAGCTGGGCGGCGAGCTGCAGCGCGGCGGCGAGCTGATTCTTTGAAGAGAACACCAGCTTCGCGTTGTCGGAGTACTGCGCCTTCGGTGTGTACGACGCGGCCGACGCCTTGAGCTGCGCGACCGTGTCTCGTGCGGTCGTCACCGCCGTGTCGAACAGCGCTCCGTAGATGCCGGGCGTGCTCGTGTAGAGCGCGCCCATCGCTTTTTCCATCTCGTCGCCGCCGTTGAACTTGAAGCTCTGCTGCGTGTTCACGACCGTCAGGGTCGCCTCCAGGTCGCGCAGCGCGCCGGGGATCCCGGTGCTGCCGCAGGCGCAGCCGACGAGTGGATGTCCTGCGGAGTCGTAGTTCTCCGCGATCGTCTTGCCGAGCCAGCCGTCCTGCTGGCGGCGCTCGGGATCGGCCGTCTCCCAGACGCGGATCGAGTCGAAGTGGGAGAACGACGGCTTGGGATAGCCGACCCCCTGGACGATCGCGAGCTTGCCGTCGTCCCACAGCTTCTTCGCGCCCGCGAGGTTCTTGTTGAGGCCGAAGTCCTTCGAGATGGGCAGCGCCTCGTCCGCCGACTTCGAGAGCTGCGGCCGCATGTCGCGGTACGTCTGGTCGCCGAGGGGGATCACCGTCTGCAGGCCGTCGTTGCCGCCGGCGAGCTGGATCATCACGAGGACCCTGTCGTTGACGACCTTCTCCTGGTTCGCCGCGTACATCGCCCGAGCGAACACGTCCGGCACCGCGGCGTACCCGGCCGCGAGGCCGGCGGCCCCGGCGCCGAACACGAGCCCGGCACGGAGGAATTCGCGGCGCCCGATCTTGTCGACAGAGGCGACCATCTCGGTGCTCCTTCCTATTTCAGCTGGAACTCAGGCGAGGCCAGGAGGACCGACCAGCGACGCCGGTCATCCGCCGCCTCGTTGAGCAGCTTCAAGGTCTGCGCTGACATGACGCCATCGATCTGGGTGTTGTGCGCGTTCCCCGCCGACGGGAGCTTCTTCACCGCCTGCACGGCGGACGTCACGAAGTTGGCGCGCGCGAGCATCGTGTTCGACGAGACCCACGACTCGTTCTCGGGCCAGCCGCCGACGCTCGGCGGATCGAACAGCATCTGGCCCATGCCCTGACCCTGCCCCGCGATGAGCCGCGTGATCGTGCGGTCGCCAAGCGCCTTGGCGGTGTGGATCATCAGCTCGGTCGGCGATTTGATGAGCGCGCGGTACGTATCCGCGGCGGTGAACTCGGGGCTCATGAGGATGTCGCGCAGCAGCGCCTTCGTGTCGTAGCGGCTCCTGCGGTATGCGGCGGCGAGCCGCGCGACGTATGCGGCCGAAGGCGTCGGCGTGACGAACGCGGTGAGGAGCTTGCTGACGATGAAGGGGGCGGTCGCGTCATGCTGCAGGATCTTGTCGAGGACGGCATCGGTGCTCCACGGCTTGGTCTCGCCGAGGAATGTGAACGCGGGCCCGCGGTAGCCCCGCTGCGCCTCGTAGATGCCGGTCTTCACCGTGTCGGCCTTCGGCGTCTGGCGCGGCGGCTGGCCGGTGCGCATCTGCTGGCGCTTGATATCCGCGTCGATCATCGCCTGCGTGCGCGGCTCGCGCCATCCGGAGAGGGCCTTCGCACCGGCGCGAACGTCGTCCTCGGTGAACGCGTCGGGGCCCATCGTGAAGAGCTCCATGAGCTCGCGCGAATAGTTCTCGTTCGGATCGCGCGCCGTGGAGCTACCGAGGTCGAGGTACCGCAGCATCGCGGGATCGATCGTGACCTGATAGAGCATGGTCCTCAGATCCGCGAGCGCGTTCTTCCGCCAGGTGAGGTTCTGCCAGTAGAGGTAGGGGAACTGATTCCCGACCTTGCGGAAGTCGGACGTGAAATGTCCGTGCCAGAAGAGCGTCATGCGTTCACCGAAGGGCGTGGGACTCGCGAGCATCCAATCGATCCACCACTGCTGGAGCGCGCCCGGGTTGAGCGGGCTCTCCTGACTGGTTTCTTCCGCGCCGGCGAGCACCGGGGGCTCGGCGAGCTTGGTCTCGAGGAGACGATCGACGGTCCGCAGATAGCCATCGCTCTGCGCCCGCTCGAGCTCCTCGGCGGTGGCCCCGAAGGTGAAGCGCCGCAGGAGGTGCGAGACGCGCGCGGCCTCGTTCCCGAGCGGCGCGACCCAGTCGAGGCCGGTCTTGTTGCCCTGTGTGCCGGTGACCGGGACCCGCTCGAAGGTGGGCTCGTTCGCCAGGGCGACGAGTCGGGCGGCGGCGACACCTGCGCCGGCCGCGGCGGCCGCGGCGAGCACGCTTCGGCGGGTCAGAACGGGCTTTTTCTCCGGTTCTGGTGCGGCGGCGGTCACCTTCTGCTCGTCCATCGGCCTGCCGAGAATACGCAGCGCCGGCGCCGATGTGCCGCCTGGCAGGGTGACCAAACGGCCGTTTTACGGACTTCTGACGCCTGGCGCCGGGTGTTCCGGAAAGCGAGAAAAGGTCTTGACAACGTCGGGGCTCAAGTAGAAATTTGACGGTTCCCGCCGCTTGACCGGCCGGTAGATGACGGCCTACGATATGTCCCTTGCCACAGGTCTGTCTCCGTCTCTCTTTGCGCCTGCCCCACTTAAGCGCCTGAGGAGGGTCCGTCTATGTCCATAACCCTCGACCGGGTCTTGTCGCCTGCGCGCGAACGCCGCAACTTCGCCTCGCTGCCCGAGGTCCTGCCGCTACCGAATCTGATCCAGACCCAGCTCGACAGCTTCAAATGGTTCTGCGAGGAAGGTCTGGGCGAGCTGTTCACCGAGATCTCGCCGATCCAGGACTTCACCGGAAAGAACCTCGACCTGCGCTTCATCTCGAGCGAGTTCCGTGAGCCGAAGTACTCCGAAGAGGAGTGCCGCACCAAGGACCTCACGTTCAGCAAGCCGCTGTGGGCGCGCGTCGAGCTCGTGAACAAGGAAACGGGCGAGGTCTCCGAGCAGGACGTCTTCCTCGGTGACTTCCCGTGGATGACCGACAAGGGCACGTTCGTGATCAATGGCGCGGAGCGCGTCGTCGTGTCGCAGCTCGTGCGTTCGCCCGGCGTGTACTTCACCGCCGTTGACGACCCCACGACCGGCCGCCGGCTGTTCTACGCGAAGCTCATCCCGAACCGCGGCGCGTGGCTCGAGTTCGAAACGTCGAACAAGGACGTCATGTCGGTGAAGGTCGACCGCAAGCGCAAGCTGCCGGTGACCACGCTGCTGCGCGCGGTCGGGTACTCCTCGAACGAGGAGATCAAGGCGCTCTTCACCGCGATCGACGTCGACCCGGAGCACCAGTACGTCCAGTCGACGCTGGACCGCGACCCGACCACGAACACGAACGAGGGTCTGGTCGAGGTCTACAAGCGTCTGCGCCCGGGTGACCCGCCGACGATCGACAACGCCCGCAACCTCGTGCAGTCGCTGTTCTTCAACTTCCGCCGCTACGACCTCGCGAAGGTCGGCCGCTACAAGCTGAACCGCAAGCTCGGCCTCGACCTCGAGATGTCGCAGCGCACGCTCACCAACGACGACCTCGTCCGGATCGTGGGCCGTATGGTCGAGCTGAACAACGGCAAGGGCAACGCGGACGACATCGACCACCTCGGCAACCGTCGCGTGCGCGCCGTCGGCGAGCTCATCCAGCAGCAGTTCCGCGTGGGACTCCTCCGCATGGAGCGCGTCGTCCGCGAGCGCATGTCCATCGTCGAGCCCGAGAAGGCGACGCCGAAGGAGCTCATCAACATCCGGCCGGTCGTGGCCGCGATCAAGGAGTTCTTCGGCGGCAGCCAGCTGTCGCAGTTCATGCAGCAGACGAACCCGCTCGACGAGCTCACCCACAAGCGCCGCCTGTCGGCCCTGGGCCCCGGCGGACTGTCGCGTGAGCGCGCGGGCTTCGACGTCCGCGACGTCCACTACAGCCATTACGGGCGCATCTGTCCGATCGAGACACCGGAAGGACCGAACATCGGTCTCATCGGATCGCTCGCGACATACGCGCGGGTGAACCCGTACGGATTCATCGAGTCGCCGTTCCGCCGCATCGTGAAGGACGGCAAGGGCAAGCCACGCGTGTCCGACGAGATCGTCTTCCTTACCGCCGACGAGCAGGAGCTCGCGACGGTCGTGCAGGCGAACGCGCGCCTCGACGAGACGGGCTTCTTCATCGACGAACGCGTCCAGGTCCACCGCGGCGACCAGTACCACGAGGCCCCGCCGGTGAACGCGGACTTCATGGACGTGTCGCCCAAGCAGATCGTCTCGGTGTCGGCGGCGCTCATCCCGTTCCTCGAGCACGACGACGCGAACCGCGCGCTCATGGGCTCGAACATGCAGCGGCAGGCCGTCCCGGTCGTGCGCCCCGAGGCGCCGATCATCGGCACGGGCATCGAGTACCGCGCCGCGAAGGACTCGGGCCAGGTCGTACTCGCGCGCGCCACCGGCACGGTGCGTTCCGTCTCGGCCGCCGAGATCTGGGTCGAGGAGGACGCGGGCGACGCGTTCCGCTACAAGCTGCAGAAGTTCATCCGCACCAATCAGGGCACCTGCTTCAACCAGCGTCCGCTGGTCAAGGTGGGGGAGCGCGTCGAGGAAGGACAGGTCCTCGCGGACTCCTACTCGACCGACAACGGCGAGCTCGCGCTCGGCCAGAACATCCTCGTCGCCTTCATGCCCTGGGAGGGCGGCAACTACGAGGACGCGATCATCCTGTCCGAGCGCCTCGTGCAGGACGACCGCTTCACCTCGATCCACATCGAGAAATACGAGTGCGAAGCGCGTGACACGAAGCTCGGTCCAGAGGAGATCACGCGCGACATCCCGAACGTCGGCGAGGAAGCCCTCGCCGATCTCGACGAGAACGGGATCGTCTACATCGGCGCGGAGGTCGGCCCGCAGGACATCCTGGTGGGCAAGATCACGCCGAAGGGTGAGACCGAGCTCACGGCCGAGGAGCGCCTGCTGCGCGCGATCTTCGGTGAGAAGGCGCGTGAGGTGAAGGACTCCTCGCTGCGTCTGCCCTCAGGCGAGCACGGCAAGGTCGTCGACGTCGCGGTATTCAGCCGCGAGAACAACGACGAGCTGCTCCCCGGCGTGAACAAGATGATCCGCGTCGCCGTCGCGCAGAAGCGCAAGATCAGCGTCGGCGACAAGATGGCCGGACGCCACGGCAACAAGGGCGTCATCGCGAAGATCCTCCCGGTCGAGGACATGCCGTTCCTTCCGGACGGCACGCCGGTGGACATCGTGCTCAACCCGCTGGGGGTCCCGAGCCGCATGAACATCGGCCAGATCCTCGAGACGCACCTCGGCTGGGCGGCGGCCGCGCTCGGCCTGCGCGTCTCAACGCCCGTCTTCGACGGCGCGAAGGAAGGCGCGATCAAGAGCGTCCTGAAGGATGCCGGCCTGCCCGAGGACGGGAAGGTCCTGCTGCGCGACGGCCGCACCGGCAAGTCGTTCGAGCAGAACATCACCGTCGGCTACATCTACATGATGAAGCTGCACCACCTCGTGGAGGACAAGATCCACGCGCGGTCCACCGGTCCGTACTCGCTCATCACCCAGCAG
>DASYUC010000085.1:0-1964 GCA_036001645.1 Candidatus Limnocylindria bacterium | reverse complement strand
GGCGGGAAGCGGATCCTGTGGGCGCCGTCGCCCGCGATCGTCTCGCGCGCGGGGGAGCCGCGCCTGGCCGTCGGGGCGTCAGGCGGGCGCCGGCTCATCAGCGCCGTCGCGCAGGCGATCCTCAACGTCGTCGATCACGGTGACGGGGCCCAGGACGCTGTGAACGGCCTGCGCGTGCACTACGAGGCCGGCCCGATGCTCGTGGACACGCGCGTGCCGCGCGAGACGCGCGAGGAGCTGCAGCGTATGGGGCACACGGTCGTGCCGACCGAAGAGACGCTTGGGTCGGCGGCGTTCGGTCGCTTGAACGCCATCCTCGTCGACCGCGATCGCCTGCGCGGAGGAGTCGGCCGAATGCGACAGTCGGTCGGGGCGGGCTTCTAGTCTTTCCCGAACGTCGGCACCAAGGCTAAAATGATGTTCTCCTGCCGCAGTGGTGGAATGCATACACGCCGTCTTCAGGGGGCGGTGCCCGCAAGGGTGTGGGGGTTCAAGTCCCCCCTGCGGCACAGTTCAGTTCAGTAGGTTCCGGCGAGCGTAGTCATCCCAGATCTTCCACTTGCGCTCGAGCTTCGGGACCGTCGCGCTCGGATACATGGTCCGCAGCAGTGCGATCGATCCGTGCTTCCCATATTTCAGACGGAAGAAGTGGTGCCGCCCTGGCTTGGTCTTCAGCCTTTCGATGTAACCGCGGAGGCCGAGCAGAGTCTCGACCCTGCTCTTGATCCACTGCAGATGCGGTCGACTCGCTGAATTGAAGAAGACCCAGAGGCGCTCGTACTCGTAGTCGGGATAGGTGCTCGGTGTCGGGCGATGCACGAAGTTCTGAACATGGCCATCGCCTTCGAAGAGACCGCGCAAGAGCGAAGGAAGGTGCGCATCCGGCACATCGATGCCTCCGAGTACGAGACTCTTTCGTGGCATCAGGCCGATCCCGCGCAGCCACCGGTGGAAACGCACGTCGCTGAATGCCGCCTGGTAGCCGATGCCGCCCAGCTCGCCCTGCTTGGATCGGGTATGCGCATAGGGATGCCCGAGGCACGACAAGAACGTGTGGATCAATTGAAGATCGCCCGAATCGAACGCTAGATGCCGGCCGTCCTTGCTGAGGTTGCCGTCCGTCGCCATTAGGCCGACGACGTAGGCCATCATGTCAGACCACTCGAGCGGGAGCGTTCGCGCAGAACCATGACGGTAGCGACGGTCCTGCTCCGGCGGGCGATGCCTTCGGTAGGTCATGCCACGGCGGCGTGCGGCGTTCCGCGCGACGCGCGGATCGGTCGCCGCAGTGCGGCCCTTGGCCCAGCCCTTACCTTGACCACTCAGTACGAACTTCGGCATCTTCCGCTATCTAGCACAGATGTTCGATACCAGGGCAAGTAGCAACGGACACACTTGTCCACATGCCGGTCGCAAGATCGGAGCAGCGCTACCCGGCGCAACGGCTGACGCGGATCGCAGGAGCGTTGCTCGACGCGGCGCCGCTCTGCGCGATCGCGACGGTCACGCGGACCGGCCGCGCCTACGTCAATACCGCGTACTTCGCGTGGAGTCCTCGCTTCGAGATCGTCTGGCTCTCGGCGCCGGAGGCGCGTCACTCGCGCAACCTGGAGCGCCAGCGCTCCGCCGCGATCGCCGTCTTCGACACGCACCAGACGTGGGGCGGCCGCGACCGCGGGATCCAGCTCTTCGGCACCGCGTCCGAGGCGCGCGGAACAGCGAAGCGCGATGGCGAGCGCCTCTACGCGCGACGCTTCAAGCAGTACGACCCTGGCAGCCTCGAGGCGTACCGCCTCTACCGCTTCCGCCCGCGCACGGTGAAGCTCTTCCACGAGCAGCTGCTCGGCGGCGGCACATTCGTCACGGCGCGTGTCGATACGACTGGGCGCCTGCGCTGGATGCGGACGGAGGTCTACGAGGCCGACTGAGCTCGCGAGCGTGGCGCTCTAGGTCAGCTCGATCTC
>DASYUC010000084.1:0-7743 GCA_036001645.1 Candidatus Limnocylindria bacterium | reverse complement strand
CCGGTCCGATGGAGGCGGTCCGCGAGTTCCTCGCCACCGACCGCTCTTTCGAGGTCGACCGCTCGCGCGAGAAGTTCCTTCTGACCTATTTCCCGGAAGGCTGGCTCCGCAAGCGCGCGTAACGCCGCGCGGCACCGGCGCGATCTCACGCCGATGCCCGCGTGCCGAACGGTTCCGAGGTCAGGCCGTGCGGTCCGCGAGAAGCTCGGCAAGACGCTCGTAGGTCTCCCGCGCTCCGACTTCCATTCCGGTCTGGATGACGCCGTCGCGCTCCTCGCGCGAAGAGAACACGCTGCGGTCCCGCATCTCGGTCACGCCGTCGCGTTCGACGAGCCTGATCTCCACGAAGCCGTCGCCGGGGGGCATGTCGCCGACGAGAAACGTGTACACGAGGCGCTCGGGCCGCGCGACGTCGCGGTACTCGCCGTGGAAGTCGACGTCCTCGCCACCCGACGTGTGCGTGATGTACTGCCACTGACCACCCGGGCGCACGTCCATCGCCTTCACCTCGGTCGTGTCCCGGCGAAAGCCCCACCACTGGGGGATGAGACGCGGATCGGTGATCGTGTCCCACACGATCTCGCGAGGCGCGTCGAAGCTGCGCGTGATGAGGATCTCCTGATCCGAGGGGAGCGTGACAACGGTCTCGTGCTTGGTCTTAGTCACCATCTTTGTCGCGTCCTTTCTTTGCTTTCCGCTCGCTGATGAGATCGTCCAACCGGTCGAATTGGTCTTCCATCCCGCGCCGGAAGCTGTCGAGCCACTTGTCGAGCTCGCTGAACGGCTCCGCTCGCAGCTGGTAGATGCGCTGCTGCGCGACCGGGCGCACGTCGACCAGTCCGGCGTCGCTGAGCACGCGGAGGTGCTTCGACACCTGCGGTTGACGCAGCCGGAGGCGCTCGGCGATCTCCCCCACCGGGCGTGGGCGGTCGCGCAGGAGCTCGACGATCCGCAGCCGATTCGGCTCGGCCAGGGCACTCAGCGTGGCGTTCATGCCACGCAATATACCCACACAGGAATATGCTTGTCAAGGCATATTATGTATGGGTTTCGATGCTTACCCCGACTTACGCTGATGCGATCATGGGACGGCACGCCGACTTCATCGCGCAGCGCGGTCGTTTCGTCCATCCCATCCCGCTGGCGGGACTCGTCCCATGAAGGGCATCGTGCTGGCGGGCGGCTTCGGTCGCCGGCTCGAGCCGCTGACGCGCGTCACCAACAAGCACCTACTGCCGGTGTACGACCGCCCGATGGTCTATTACCCGGTCGAGCAACTCGTAGGCGCCGGAATCGAGGAGATCATGATCGTGACCGGCGGCAACCATGCCGGTGAGTTTCTGCGCCTCCTGGGCAACGGTGCGGCCTTCGGCCTCAAGCACCTCGACTACGCGTACCAGGAGCATGCCGGTGGGATCGCGCAGGCGCTCGCCCTCGCGGAACACTTCACGGCGGGCGGACCCGTCGCGGTCATACTCGGCGACAACATCTTTGAACGTTCTATAGGCCCGAGCGTCGAGCGGTTTCGCAAAATGCCAACCGGTGCGCGCGTCGCGCTCGCTACGGTCGACAATCCAAGCGCGTACGGCGTTGCCGCGATGCAGGACGGTAAGCTCGTCCGAATCGTCGAGAAACCTTCGGATCCACCGTCTCGTTTGGCCGTTACGGGGTTTTATCTATACGACAGGCGTGTGTTCGACTTCATACGACAGCTGCAGCCATCTCAGCGCAGTGAGCTCGAGATCACTACGTGAACAATCGTTACCTCGAGCTCGGCGAACTCGGCTATGACGCCATCGATGGCTACTGGGCCGATTGCGGCGAATCAATTGACATGTTGCTGCGCGCGAGCAACCTCGTCGCCGCGCACGGGGCCAACAAGCGGTCATGATCTTCGCTCGTGTGCGTCCGGTGATGACCGGGTCGCCGTAGCGCACGTATATGTCCTCAGGGCCGATCGTCGGAGTTCGCTTTGGTCGCGTTCAGCGACACACCGACTCGCGTGGGGCGTTTCGCGAGGTGTGGCGAACCAGCGCATTCCCGCCACTTGCCCCTGATCTGACCGGTGTCCACGCCGGGCATTTCGTTCAAGCGAATGTGTCGACATCCGCACCCGGCGTACTTCGCGGTCTGCACTATCACCGTCGGCAGTTGGACTACTGGATCGTGCTCGACGGTCACGCATTTGTAGCGCTCGTCGATATCAGACCGATCGCGACCGGCGGCTCGCCGGTGGTAGAGACCCGTGAGCTCGGGACGGATGACACGGTCACAATCCCTGTTGGCGTTGCGCACGGGTTCCTTGCGCTTACGCAGCTGGTGCTCCTTTACATAGTGACGAGCGAGTACGACGGGAGCGACGAGTTCGGCTTCCGTTGGAACGACCCCTGGGCCGCCGTGCCATGGCCGCGGGTTCCGACGACCCCCGATGGAATGCCGATCCTGTCTGAACGCGACCGCGGCAATCCCGAACTCACCACACTTTCGGACGCGCTTCGCCGCGGTTGATCGTGTGACGATATGACCCCCGGCACGTTCCCAACACGCGGATCGCGCGACAAGTGCGGTTTCTAGCGCGACACGATCGCTTCGGTCGCGCGCATCTCGGCGAGAGCCGTGCCAGGATCGACAAGTCCGTCTTCGATCGCGGAACGAAGGCGTTCCGTCGAGAGACCTGCGTTCAGCGGGCGCGCGGCCGCTAGTCCCAGCTCTGAGGTCGGACGCTCATCAACTAGGGAGTCGTCCAGGCCGAATGTTTGCGCAGCCAGTCGAGCGAATTCGCTTCGATAGAGGATGCGCGGACCCGCCACGTGAAAGAGGCCCACGTGCCCGCCGTCGATAAGCCGGCGAAGGGCGGTAGCGAGGCTCGGAGCATAAGTAGGCGTGATGACCTGATCGCTCGGAACGAGAAAACGCCGGCGCGCGCGCAAATGGTCGACGAGCTGGCAAACGAAGTTCTTGCGGTCCGTTTCCCACCCGAAGACTCCAGAGGTCCGGCAGATGATGTGGCGCGGGAGGCTACGCGCGATCGCCTCAACTGCCACCTTCTGCCGCCCGTATTCATTGAGCGGCGCGGGCACGCGGCTCTCTGCGTACGGGCCGTCCCGTCCGTCGAAGACGTAATCGGTCGAGAAGACGACGAGCAGCGCCCCTACGTCGGCCGCCGCAGCCGCGACGTGCTGCGCTCCCAGTACGTTCACTCGGCGCGTCTGCGCAGGATCACGCTCGCACCGCTCCACATGTGGGTCGGCCGCGGCGAGCACGACGACGTCGGGCCGCACGCGCTCGACGAGCGCACGCGTTGCGTCGGCATCGGTGATGTCGAGCGGCTCGGCGCCGGGTACGGTCGTGCGGTGATGTGTGGCTGCGATCTCGCGGCCGGAGAAGGCGGCACGCACGTGGCTCCCGACCAACCCCGCGACTCCGATGACCAAGACGGGGCGAGCGGTCACCGGCGCCAGGCAAACTCGTCGAGCTCGGTGCCCAGACGATCCTTCTTCTGCGCCCACCAGTCGCGGTGCCCCACGTACCACCGCACTGTCGACGCGAGGCCGTCAGCGAACGCGATCCGCGCGCGCCAGCCCAGCTCATGCTCGATCTTCGTGTGATCGAGCAGATAGCGGCGGTCGTGGCCGGGACGGTCCTCGACGTAGCTCTTGAGCGAACTCGGTTTATCGAGTAGGCTCAGCACCGCATCGGCGATCTCTTCGATGCTGCGCTCCTCGCCGCTGCCGACGTTGTACGTCTCCCCGGGCTTTCCGCGCTCCAGCACCAGCTCGATCGCACGGCAATGATCGTCCACGTGAAGCCACTCGCGGCGATTGGCGCTCTGCCGGTAGAGGGGCAGCGGTCGGTCGTCAATCGCGTTCGTCGCGAACAGCGGGATCATCTTCTCAGGATGCTGGTACGGGCCGTAGTTGTTGGAGCAGTTCGAGATCGTCACCGCCATGCCGTACGTCTCGTGGTACGCGCGCACCATGAGATCCGCCGCAGCCTTGCTCGCGTTGTACGGCGTGCGCGGCCGGTACGGCGAGGACTCAGTGAAGCGCTGGTCGCTTTCGAGAGCGAGGTCGCCATAAACCTCGCAGGTCGAGATGTGATGGAAGCGCGGCACACCGGCGAGCCGCGCCGCCTCGAGCAGGGTGTGCGTGCCCGCCACGTTCGTCCGCGTGAAGGCCGTCGGGTCGATCACCGCGCGGCTGTTATGCGTCTCGGCGGCAAAGTTGACGATCAGGTCCGGAGGGCGCTCGCGGATGAGACTCTCCACGATCGTGCGCTCAGCGATATCCCCGCGAGCGAAGTGGTAGCGCGGGCCGTAGCCGGCCTCAACGTCGGCGAGGCTGCGGGGGTCGCCGGCGTACGTCAGTGCGTCGAGGTTCGTGACCTCATCGCCATCATGACCGGCGAGCCAGTAACGGATGAAGTTCGAGCCGATGAAACCGGACCCGCCGGTCACGAGTAGCCGCATGCTGGGATTCTGCGCCCTATCAATGTCGTATCGCCGTGCGTCGTCGCCGGTCACCGGCCAGAGCCCGCCGCGACTATCGTCCACCGTGCTGGTGAAGATCGCCATACCTGTAACGGCGCGGCAGGTCGCATGAGCGAGCGACCGAGCGTCGCCATCGGCGTGATGGCTCACAACGAGGAGCGCAACATCGGCCGGCTCCTCGCACGGCTCGGGGCGATTGAGATAGCGGACGCGCGCGAGATAAGGATCATCGTGGTCGCATCGGGCTGCACCGATGGAACGGTAGCGATCGCACGCAGCGCGGCCGAGCGCGATGCGCGCATTACCGTCGTCGTCGAGCCGGAGCGGCGCGGCAAGGCCGTCGCGATCAACGAGTTCATCACCGCCGCCGCTGGCGCCGACATCTTGGTCATGGAGTCGGCCGACACGCTCCCGGAGCCCAACGCGATCCCAGTGATGGTCGCTCGCTTCAAGGATGCGCGCGTGGGAATGGTCGGGGCGCACCCGGTCCCGCAGGACGACGAGCGCACGTTCAGCGGTTACGCGAGCCAGCTGCTCTGGCGACTGCACCACGCGGTCGCGTCGGTGTCACCGAAACAGGGCGAGCTCGTCGCGTGGCGGAACGTCGTGCCGGGATTGCCGGACTACGCGGTCATGGACGAGGCATACCTCGAGAGCGCTGTGGGGAAGCAGGGCTTGGAACTTGCCTACGCGCCCGACGCGATCGTGCACAACCATGGTCCGGCGAACGTCCAGGCCTTCCTCACGCAGCGGCGTCGGAACCACGCCGGGCACCGTCTGCTTGCCCAGCACGAGGGCTATCGGCCGAAGACACGCGACCATCTCCTTGTCGCGCGCCTCGCCCTGAACGAGCTGAGTCAGCGGCCCGGCCGCGCGCACTGGTTCCTCGCGATCGTCGTCCTGGAGATCTGGTCGTCCGTCCTTGGGTGGTGGGACCACCGCATCGCTCATCGCAGTCATGCGGTCTGGACGATCGTCGAGGGCACGAAGGCGCTCCCGCTCACGCGACTCGAGGAGCTCCCGCGCATCGCGGTCGTCAGCGTGTCCTACGAGAATCCCTTGAACATCCTCGAGTGCCTCGACTCTGTAAAGCGGAACGCGTACGAGGGCCTTCGCGTGATCGTCGTGGACAACGGCATCGCCGGCTCGGCCGCCGTGGTGCGCGAGGCCTATCCCGACGTCGAGGTGATGCGGCTACAGAACGAGGGGCTCGCCAGCGCGGTCAATACGGCGTTGCACGCAGCGCTGTCGGGCGGCGCCGAGTACGTGATCCTCCTCAATGACGACGTTGTCATCGCCCGCGACTTCATCGCGCAAGCGATCGGTGCTGCCGCCGTGGACCCGCGCGCGGCTACCGTGACCGGCCCGGTCTACTACTACGACGACCCCGAGCGGCTCTGGTATGCGGGCGGGGAGATCCTGTGGTGGCTCGGCAAGACCTTCCATCGCGGTCGGCGGGTCGAGTGGGGACCGGCGTTCCGCGAGCCGCGGCACGTCGCCTACGGCACGGGCGCCGCAACCGTTTTTCGCGCGGACGCGCTTCGCGCCGTCGGGGATTGGGATGATCGCTACTTCCTGGTCTTCGAGGAAACCGACTGGTGCGTCCGTGCGTCGCGGAAAGGGTGGCACCACCTGTACACGCCGGGGCCGAAGGCGTGGCACAAGGTCTCCGCGTCGTTCGGTGGCGAGAAGGCCGCGCTCTATCTGTACTTCCTCTTCCGGAACAACATCCGCTTCATGCGCAAATACGCGCGCCCCTGGCACTGGCCCACGTTCGTGCTCTTTTTCATGCTCGAGTCGCTCGCGCGTTACTCCGTGACGAGCCTGATCTCACGCGATCGCTGGCGGCGCGAGCGCGCGATCTGGCTCGCGATACTCGATGCGCTGCGCGGACGCTATGGCAGAGGCTCGTGGCTGCCGCCCGACTCGGCACCAGCCGAGCGGCGCGCGGAGGCGTAGATCAGCGCCGCCAGCCACGCGACCGCGGCGATCCAGACCAGGTTCCACAGCGGCGGCAGCGACAGGATGCCGACGTTGTTCGGGCTCGCCAGGAGAAACAGCGTGGCCGCTGTGGTGTACAGCCAGAACCAGCGACCGCCGAACGCGCCTCCGAAGATGATCGGGATAAGGAAGTACTGCTCCCCAATGCCGAACACGGTCGCGATGAAGGCGACCCCGGAGAGGCACATCGCGGCCGCGAGTGAAAGCCCGGCGCGCCGCGACACGACCGGGATCGCCGCCATCACCACCACGAACACGAGCATCGCCAGCGGGCGCGGGAGGAATGAACCAATTCCATAGAGCCCGGCAAGCCCGCCGTACAGGAACACGTTCTGGTAGATCCCCGGCACTCCGCCGTCGAGGTAGGGCATGAAAGTGGCGGCGAAGAGCACGACCGCGAATAGGAGCGCCCGCGGCTGCTTTCGTGCGCTGAACGAGTACCAAAACAGCACCCACACCTGAAAGACCACGATGTGCTTGACGATCAGCGCGATCGCTCCCAGGAGCCAACGCCACGCGGCGCTCGCGCTCCCTCGCGCCGGAGCCGCGGCGATAGCGAGCAGCAGCGGCAGTGCCGCCAGCGTCTCGAACTGGCCGTGATAGCCCACGATGAGGATGGCGACTGGATTCAGCAGATAGGTGGCGAAGCCACGTGAGACCGGCATTCCCGCGTACCTCAGGGCGATCCGTCCGATCAGCAGCGCGTTGACCACGTCGACGAGCGTGAGCGTCGACCGCACGACGGCGTGCAGCGGCTGTCCGATGAGCCGGGCGACTCCGTCGAAGGCGCCCAGCAGGATCGCCCAGACGGGCGTGTAGTTGTAGCGCGTCGTCTCGGCATAAACGTTCCCACCCCGCCTCACGATGCCGGCGACGATCTCGAACGAGACCTGGTCGAAGTTGCCCTCGTACGCGACAGCGAGGTAGAGCCGAACACCGACGCCGATCAGGAGCGCGACCACGACGAGGGCCAGTGTCGGAATGTTAGGGAAGGCCCGGCGCCGCATCGCCCCTGGTGCTAGCTGCGCTCGGCCGGCTCCGGGAGGAACGACGGTCGCGAGACGAAGTCGACGCGGCGATGCGTCTCGTCGCAGTACGGCTTCTTCCCCGAGTGTCCACAGCGGCAGAGCTTCACGGTGCGGCCCTCCTCGACGTGGACGACGTTGCCGTCCGCATCGGCGATCGTGATCGGGCCGGTGATGACGTACGGACCGTTGGGCTCCATCCGGATCGACGGCCCGGTCAACCGGCGT
>DASYUC010000083.1:0-3196 GCA_036001645.1 Candidatus Limnocylindria bacterium | reverse complement strand
GGCGACGGCGACGTGCGGCAGATGCTGGTAATCGAGGAACTGCGGAACGCCGAGCTCGAACTGCGGCACCCAGAGATCGATGACGTTCTCGCCGCGCGACCATCCGTCCACCGCCCGCCGCACAAAGGCCATGTGCTGTGCATCGTCGTTGACGTTCGGGACCGCCGTCGCGACCTCGGGCACGAGGGCCACGGCGTTCATCGCGGTCGGGACCGCGACGAGAACGATGAGGACGAGTCGCTGCAGCCGCGGGAGCGTCAGCTCAGACGCGACCTGATCACCTCGCCGGCGACGGGCTCGCCTGTCGCGCTGGGCTCGCGGATGGGCTCGGCGCCACCAGCTTGGGATCGAGGCGCTGCGCCGTGGCGAGCTCCTGCTGCGCCTCGGAGTTCTGACCGAGAAGGCGGAGGAGCAGGCCGAGGTTGAAGTGCGCGGCGGCGTAGTTGGGATCGATCGCGATCACACGCCGATAGAGGTCGGCCGCCTCCTGGTTCGCGCCGGCCTGCGCTCGGAGGATCGCTAGGTTGAAGAGCGCCGAGCCCATCTTCGGATCCTGGTCGATCGCGAGACGGTAATAGGACTCGGCCGCGGCCGCACGGCTCTGGCCCTGCGCGATGACGCCGAGGTTGTAGAAGGCGAACTTGTTCTTTGGATCTTTCGCGAGCGTCTCGAAATAGGCGGCGGTCGCCTCATCGAGCTTGCCCGCGGCGTGCGCCTGCAGACCGCGGCTGAGCGCATCGTCCGCCGTGCCGCCGGTCGTCGAATCGGATGTCCCCGGAGAACCGCAGGAGATGATGAAGGCGGCGAGCAGCACAACGAAACGCCCGACCATTGCGCGGCGATGGTAGTTGAGCGACTTTCGCCGCTCTCGCCTGCTTGGCGCGTGCGCTGCGCGCCCGCCGCAGTAGAGGAACATCACGGTCGCGCCGTCGGCGAGGGCGATGGTGACGTCGTGCGTGACGGGCTCGGTGCCACCGTCGGCGCGGGTGTCGCCGCCGGTGCGGTGAGGCTGGTCGTCGCCTGGTCGGAGAGCTGCGTCGCAAGCTCGCTCATCCGCGCGACGATCGCGTACAGGCGCGGTGCGAGCAGGACCGGCGCGGGCGAGGGCTGCGCCGCGACGGGCGCCTGGTCGAACCGCTGTTCGGTTCCGGTGGCGTAGGACTCGACGTCGGCAAGGCCGAGCACCTGACCCAGCGACACGAACGCGCTGTGACGCAGGGCCTTCAGGTCGCTGAGCGTCTTCTGTGCGATCGCATCGGCCTGCGCCGCTGTGATCGCGAGATTCAGGGCGCGCACCTTGTGGACCTGATCGACGGCCTGCTCGTACGCGCGCTCGATGTCACGCTCGGCGGCGCTCTGCTGCGTCTTCATCACCGTGGCGTTCGCTACGGTGTTGCCCTCGGCCGCGCGCGCGATCACGCCGGTCGTTACGAGAGCGAGCCCCAACAGAACGGCCACGAGCGCACCGGCAGCGACGAAGAGCGTGCGCCTCGAGATGCGAACGATGTCGTTCACTTCGCGGCTCGATCGAGCGCGCGCTGCGCGGCGATCGCGAGACCGACCGCCGAGTCGAGGCTGACGCGCTCGACAGCGAGGACCTTGTCCCGGCGGATGCGCATGACGTCGACGGGCTGGTGAAGCTCGCCACCCCGCTTCACGAGCGCGAGTGGCAGGTCGGTCGTCACCTTGCGCGCGTCCTCGAAGTAGTACACATCGCGCAGGGTGATCGAACCCGACCACGGCGAGTCCTCGAGATGTCCGAAGTAGGCCTGCCCGTCGAGGAGGAACACGGCCGAGATCTGCTCGCGACCGCTGAATGGCAGCGCGCGCGGGTCCATCGCGGTCGAAAGGATCGCGCCGAGCAGCACCGGCACGACGACCCACAGCGCGATGAACCTCAGGGTGACCGGCCTCACTTCGCGAGCTCGCGGTCTATGAACTGGGCGACGGACGAGTCGCCGCGAAGATCCTCAACAAACAGGATCGCGGTCTTCGGCAGCAGGACGAAGGGCTCGGGCTGGTGGAATTCGTTTCCGCGGCGGACCATCTTGGACGTGGCGGGCTCGTTCTCGTTCGCCCCGGGTGTCTGCTGGATGTAGAAGGCGTTCTCGATCTTCGCGTAAGGCCCGAGCCGGTCGACGTAGTGCCCGAAATAGGTCTGGCCGTTGCTCAGGAAGACGGCCTGGTAGCGCGCGCCGCCGAACGATGGCGGGACGAAGTCCCACCACTCGACGTAGGCGAACGTCGCGACGAAGAGCGCGACAGCAAGAACGACCCTGCCGACGAGCGGGAGTGAGAGCCTTCGCATACCGTGCGTCAGGCTAGCGCCTCGACCACGGATCTGGTCGTGCTCGGCAAAGGGACGCTTTGCGACGTGCCCGCGAGACGTCACGCTAGTTGATGATCCACCAGTTGAAGCAGAGGGCCTTGCCGCTTCCGGACCCAGAGGTCGACGTCACCGTGAAGCTCGTCCCGGCGGTCCTCGCGGTCACCCGCAGGTCGTAGGCACCGACCACGGCCGTGCAGTTGCCGAGGGTCGCATCGCCGGTGACGAAGATGAGGCTGTTGGCCGTCACGGCGGTCGTGCTCACGACCATCGTCGAGACGTTGTTGCCGCTGACAGCAGCCCCGACGCTGGCGTTCGTGCCGGCCGTGATGCTGATCTTGTTCCCCGCTGTACCGAGGCTCAGGTTGCCGTTGGTGACACTGGCGTTGCCTGAGCTAACCGTGACGCCGGCGCCAAGCGTTGTGAGACCACCGGCCACGTTGAAGGTCTTCGTGCCGGTGACGGTCGTGTCGCCGTTCAGCGACACCGCGCCAGAGCTCGTCTGGAAGGTGCCGGTCGACGCCGAGAAGTTGAAGTTGCCAGCACCCGCCGCCGCGGTGAGGGCCTTGCCGCCGGCGAGCGTCGTGTCGCCGTTGAGCGAGACCGTGCCGGTGCCGGTGCTGAATGTCGTCGCGCCGGTCTGGCTGATGTTCGTGACGATGCTGCCGTTCAGCGAGATGTTGCCGGTGCCCGTGCTGAACGTGCCGGCGCCGGTCTGCGTGATGTTCCTGTCCGTCGCGACAGTCACATCGCCGTTCAGCGAGACCGCGCCGGACCCGGTCGCGAATGTACCGGTGCCGCTCTGCGTGAAGCTGTTGTTCGCCGCGATCGTCACACTGCCGTTGAGCGACACGGCGCCGGTGCCGGTGC